>NZ_JCAMOQ010000022.1:0-143949 GCF_059512365.1 Bradyrhizobium sp. Ses1 | reverse complement strand
CCGGAATGCTTCGGTTGAACCTGTGGTCCTACCCCCGTGCTTTTTGTTGCACGGGACCCACGGGTGCAACCAGCACCTGGCTTTCCCTGCGCCCTCTGTGTGATGAGAAGGGCGGAAAGTAAACGCAAAGCTCGGGCACTTCATGCCGCGAGAATGCGGACTCACATCTCCACGCTGTTTGACATTTGAATCCGAACTCTCCCCTCGTCGTCCCGGGCTTGCGTGCCACGGCGAAGCCCCTTGGCGTAGCCGGGACCCAGGACCCATAACCACAGGTCTTTGTAATGTGCTCCGCTGCAACCGCTTGCTCCCGCCACAACACCTCCCTGTGGTTATGGGTCTCCGCTTTCGCGGGGACGACGGAGAGAGCGTCGTACCTCGCTACGCCGGCCGGAAACCCGCCTGTGTCAGCGCCGCGCGGCTTTCGTCCAACGCGAGCGCCTCCAGAAACGCTTGCACTGCCGGGCGATGCTTGCGCGCTGTCACCAGCGCGAAGTCGTAATGCTCCTCCGCCAGCGGAATGAACCCGAGTCCGGACGCGTGCGCGACCGGTGCGATGGTCATGCCCCAGTCGGCGCGATGCTGGGCGACAGCGGCGGCGACCGCATTGTGCGAGCGCGGCTGATTCCAGTAGCCGTCGGGCCTGATACCGCCAAGCAGGCGATCGATCAGGATGCGCGTGCCGGCGCCCTGGTTGCGGTTGACCATGATGCAGGCGGAATCGGAGAGCGCGGCGCGCACCGCATCCTGCGCCGACAGGCCTTCGAAACGCTCATCGCCCTTGCGGAACACGATGCCCTGCATCCGCCGCCAGCCCGGCACGAGCTCGAGCCCTTCGGCGAGATAGGGCGTGTTGTAGGTCTCGCTCTTCTCATCGAACAGATGGATCGGCGCGAAATCGCATTCGCCGCGCTTCGCCGCCGCCAGCCCGCCGAGGCTGCCGACCGCGATCGAGCGCACCGACAGCCCGGCGCGCGCCAGCGGCGCGGTGACGAGATCGAGCCCCGTGCAATGGCTGCCGACAATGACCAGGTCGGGCACGCGCACATGCGGCGTGAACAGCGTCACCTCAGCCTCGGTGCCGACAGGCATCTGGTCGGCCAGCGCATCGATCTTCAGGAAGCCGTCGGCCTGCGCAAACGAGGTGATCGCGCCGGAGCCCTTGCCGGAGGGATAGGCGATCAGCCCTTCCGTACCTTCGACCAGCGACACCATGACGAACTCGGTGCGGCCGAGCTCGGAGGCGATCCGCACCGGCACCTTTGCCATCACCTTCGCATCCGAGCGCGGCGGCAGGCCCGCCATCCGCCGCAGCACCGGCACGATCATGTCGTGGAAGGTGAACATCGCCGAGGTCGGAAAGCCCGGCAGGATCACCACCGGCTTGCCGTCGCACACCGCAAGGCACAGCGGCTTGCCCGGCTTCAGCGCCACGCCATGCGCAATGATGCCGGGCTTGCCGAGCCGCGCGATGATGCGATGGGAGACATCGCCCGCGCCTTTCGAGGTGCCGCCGGAGAGCACCAGCATGTCGCTCTCGGCAAGCGCCTTGCGCATCGCGGCTTCAAGCTGCGCCTCGTCGTCGGCGATGGCACCGACGAAAACGGCATCGCCGCCATTCTCGGAGATCGCCGCGGTGACGATGGCGCCATTGGTGTCGTAGATCGCGGCGGGACGCAAGCGTTCGCCCGGCTGCACCAACTCGTCACCAGTCGACAGGATGGCGACGCGCGGCCGCCGCGCCACATCGACCTTAGCGATGCCGCAGGCAGCGAGCATGCCGATCTCGCGCGAGCCGATGATGGTGCCGGCGCGCAGCAGCGTTTCACCGCGCGCGATGTCGGAGCCCGCGTAGGACACGAATTGTCCGGGAGACGCGGCGCGGCGGATCTCGATCGCGCGCTGACCCGCGGGCTGCGTGTGCTCGACCATCACGATCGCATCCGCGCCGCGCGGCACGGGTCCGCCTGTTGCGATCGAGGTCGCCGTATCAGACAGCACCGGCCGCGCCGGCGCTGTGCCGCAGGCGATGATCTCGTCGTTCAGCACCAGCCGCACCGGTGTAGACTCGCTGGCCCGCGCAAGGTCGGCGGAGCGCACCGCAAAGCCGTCGACATTGGAGCGGTCGAACGGCGGCACGTCGATCGGCGCGACGACGTCGTCCGCCAGCGCGCAGCCGAGCGCCTGCGCGAGCGGTCGTGTTTCGCTGGCGACCGGCCGCGGAAACAGCGCCGCTTCGAACCGCGCCAGCGCCTCCTCGCGCGACAGGATGGTCAGGAACTGGTCCTGCTCGACACTGTCGCGGCCCTTCGCAGAGCTATTGGTCATGTCGGAACTCATTCCCTCAACATATAGGCATCGATCGGCATGCCCACAGCAAATCCTTCGGAACTGCCGGGCACGACCAGAAACGCCTCCGCGCGCGCGATCGCATCGAGCGAAAGTTCGCCGACCGCGAGCGGTGTCCAGGCATCGCGCTGCCGCTCCAAGAGCGCAAACTCGGCGATGCCGACGAGCGATGCGATCTTGCGCGACAGCGGCAGCGACAATGCCTTCCGCGGCTGCCGTCCGGTCAGCCGATCGAGCACCGGCAGCGCCAGCGCCCACCACGCCGCAAACGCCTGGTCCGGCGCGCCGGGCAGTGCGACGACCGGCGTTGTGCCGATGCGGCCGACGGCGGCAGTGCGGCCAGGCTGGAGGGCAATGCCATGAGCGATGACTTCGCCACGCGCAGCGAGCGCGCTCACCGCCGCATCGGTGCGGCCGACGCTACTGCCGCCGATGGTGACCAGGAGATCGCAGGCCGCATCTTCAAACGCGGCGACGATCGATCCGACATCGCGCGCCGCAGCCTCGCGGCTGATAACCTCGGCGCCCGCGGAACGCGCGCTGTCCGCGACCAGGCTCGCGGTCGCCACCGCGCCCGGAATATTGACGATGTGCAATCGCGGCCGCCGCACCTTGAGCCGCTCGATCCCGGCTGTGCGTGCGATCAGCAGATCACGCGGGAGCACGCGCCGGCCCGCCTCGGCAACACGACTCTCCTCGGCGATGTCCTGGCCCTTGCGCCTGACACCCTGCCCCGGGATCGCCTCGCTAAGCACCTGCGCAATCGGCCCGGCCACCTCGACCAGATCGGCATCGAGCACGCAGTCGCAGGCCGCGGGCATGGCGTCACCAGCTTCGACCCAGGCAGGCAGCATGGCTAATGGCAACGGCGAGTAGGAGGAGGCGCCGACCAGATCGTTGGCGCGCAGCGCCCAACCATCGGTGGCGGCAACATCATGCGGCGGATGCCCCGGCAACGGGGGCATCTCGGCCGCAATGCAGCGCAGCGCGTCCGCAAGCGGCAATTCGATCGGCTGCAGCGGCTCGAGCGCGCGGAATAGGGCGCTGAGCGCGGTTTGCAGCGGCGTAAGCGAAGCCGGCAGTCGCTGGGTCGTAACCATGGCCGGCCTGTCTACTGTATCAGGCGCGAAATAAACAGGTGCCGCCGAATGTTCCTGCTCCGAAAGGACGCGTTGACGCCGACCCCGAACCGGTTGCAAAAGAAACCAATTCAGCCGGGCCTACGTCCCGGAACAAGCAATAACGGCCTACGTGCCGGTCCAGGGAGAGAGACAAGGATGTTCGGTAAACCATTTTCCGTGCTCGCCACGCTGGCCGGCGCCATGTTGGCTTCAACGGCGGCACTGGCGCAAATCTCCGACGACGTCGTCAAGATCGGCGTGCTCACCGACATGAACGGGCCGGCGTCGACGCCGACTGGACAGGGCTCGGTCACCGCCGCGCAGATGGCGGTCGACGATTTCGGCGGCAAGGTGCTGGGCAAGCCCATCTCGGTGATCGTCGGCGATCATCAGCTCAAGGCCGATATCGGCTCCAGTATCGCGCGGCGCTGGTACGACGTCGATCAGGTGGATTTGATCGTCGACGTGCCGGTCTCCGCAGTCGGGCTCGCCGTGCAGAACGTCGCCAATGAGCGGAAGCGGCTGTTCATCACGCATTCGACCGGAGCGACCGATTTCCACGGCAAGTTCTGCTCGCCCTACGCCATGCAGTGGGTGTTCGACACCAGGGCGCTCGCAGTCGGCACCGCGCAGGAGGTGGTGAAGCGCGGCGGCGACAGCTGGTTCTTCATCACCGACGACTATGCATTCGGGCACTCGCTCGAAAAGGACGCAGCGAGCGTCGTCACCAAGACCGGCGGCAAGGTGCTGGGGTCGGTGCGGCCGCCGTTTGCGACGCCCGATCTGTCGTCCTTCGTGCTGCAGGCGCAGGCCTCGAAAGCCAAGATCATCGGGATTGCAGGCGGACCGCCGAACAACATGAACGAGATCAAGACCGCTGGCGAGTTCGGCGTGTTCAAGGGCGGCCAGCAGATGGCGGCGCTGCTGGCGCTGATCACCGACATCCATTCGTTGGGGCTGCCGACCGCGCAGGGCCTGTTGCTGACGACGTCGTTCTACTGGGACATGGATGACAGGACCCGCGAATGGTCAAAGCGCTATTTCGCCAAGCTGGGCCGGATGCCGACGATGTGGCAGGCCGGCGTCTATTCCTCCGTGATCCATTACCTGAACGCGATCAAGGAGACCGGCACCGACGATCCCCTGAAGGTCGCGGCCAAGATGCGCGAAAAGCCGATCGAGGATTTCTTCGCCCGCAATGGCAAGCTGCGCGAGGACAACCTGATGGTCCACGACCTCTGGCTCGTACAGGTCAAGTCGCCGGAGGAATCGAAATATCCGTGGGACTACTACAAGATCCTCACCAAGATTTCCGGCGAAGACGCGTTCGGCCCCCCGGATCCAGCGTGTGGATTGGTGAAGAAATGAACTCCACCGTCGTCCGCGCGAACGCGGGGACCCATAACCACAGGCAGCTGTCATGTCGCAAACAAGCGGTTGCAGCGGAGCACACCACTACGCCGGTGGTATGGGTCCCGGGTCAGCGCTTCGCTTGCCCGGGACGACAGGCTACTTCGCTACCCCGATTTCGCGCAAAAACCTGAGCACACCCGGATGAATCAGCTCGACATTCGGCGCCGCCGCCACCGTGTTCGCCGCGGTCGTCTCGCAGGCCTGTGCCAGCTTCCTGCAGAACTCGCCTTCGATTCCGTGCAGCGTCTTCGCCAGCCGATAGGCAACATCATCAGGCAGGCTTTCGCGCACCAGGATGAAGCTCCACGAGCCGACGGAGGCGATCGCTTCCGTCTGCTTCGGGTAACTGTTCGGTGGGATCGTCAGCGGCTTCAGGAAAGTGTGCTTGGCGCGGATGCGCGCGATCTCTTCCGCGCTCGGCGCGATGAAGCGCGCGCCGGTGGGACTTTCCGCCATCGCGGCAAAGCCAGGCCAGCCGACACCGGCGCCCCAGAGCGCCGCGGCGCGGCCATCCTGCACCATGGCTGGCCCGTCGCCGGCGCGATCGAGATAGATCGACTTGAAGTCCTCGTCCTGCTTCAGCCCAATGCCGTCGAGGATGTAGCGCGACAGGATCGGCAGACCCGAGCCCTTGGCGCCGAAGGCGACCGGCTGACCAACGAGATCACGGATCGTCCGGTATGGGCGGTCGGCCCGCACCACGAACATGCCGGGGCTCGAATACATCGCGGTCAGGATCTTGAGCTTGGTCGCGGGACGGCCGATGCCCATGAAGGCTTCATAGGCGGGCTCTCCGGCCACGGTCGCGATATCGAGCTGGCCGGCTTCGAGCAGCGGGATGTTCTCGTTCGAGCCCTTGGTATTGCGCGGCTCGATCGAGAGGCTCGGATCTGCCGCATTCATGGCGTCGGCAAAGGCATTGCCATAGAGCGGGAAACCGCCGCCCGGCGTCGCCGTCCCCAGGGTGATCGTGGTCTTGGAAATGGCCTTGCCTCCCTCCTGTGCGGCCGCGCCGCCGGTGAGCAGAACAGCGGCGCAAACCATCAACGCGATTTTCATTTGGCGGCCTCCCAACATCTTCGGCGCGAGATTGATCGATCTTTATGCTGCAGAGGTTGTAGGCAAGCTTGGAATTTTATGAAAGCATGGCCGCAACGGTAACAAGAAAATGACGAGGAAACATAATGCTTCGCTTTTTGCGTGCGACGTCCCTTGGTTTGATTTGCCTCTTGAGCCTTGCCGTCCCCTCCTCCGCCGCCGACTATCCAAACCGCCCGGTGCGCTGGCTGATCGGATTTGCCGCCGGCGGGCCGGTCGACATCGTCGCCCGCATCATGAGCCAGTGGCTGTCGGATCATCTCGGCCAGCAATTCGTGGTCGAGAACCGCACCGGCTCGGGCGGCAACATCGCGGCCGCCGCCGCGATCAATTCGCCCGCGGACGGCTATACGCTGCTGTTCGTCGCGCCCAATAACGCGATCAGCACCTCGCTCTACAAGAAGCTGCCCTATGATTTCCTGCGCGACACCACCCCGGTCGCCAGCATCATGCAGCTCACCAACATGCTGGTGATCTCCAACGCGATGCCGGTGAAAACCGTCCAGGAGTTCATCGATTACTGCAAGGCCAATCCGGGCAAGGTCTCCTATGCTTCGTCGGGCAACGGCACCTCGGTGCACATGTCGGCGGAATTGTTCAAGGCGATGACCAAATGCGAGATGCAGCACGTGCCCTATCGCGGCTCGGCGATCGCCTTTCCGGATATCATCTCCAACAAGGTGCAGCTGATCTTCGACAACCTTCCGTCGGCGCTGGAGCAGGCGCGCGGCGGCAATGTCCGCGCGCTCGGCGTCACCTCGCCAAAGCGCTGGCCGAGCGTGCCCGATGTTCCCGCCATCGCTGAAACCGTACCGGGCTTCGAATCGGTCGGGTTTTACGGCATCTCGGCGCCGAAAGGCACGCCGCCGGAGGTCATCGAGATCCTCAACAAGGCGGTCGGCGAAGCGCTGAAGGACCCCAAGCTCGTCGCCCGCCTGGCCGAAGTCGGCGGCATCCCCAAACCGATGGTGCCGGCCGAATTCGGCAAGCTGGTCGCCGACGAAACCGAGAAATGGCGGAAAGTCGTGGAATTCGCCGGGGTTTCCGTGGACTAGAGCCGGCGGGATTGCCCGATCGCCCCTCACCCTGTAAACGGACCCGGCACCGTTGCCGGCCCACGGATTGTGGCGGCTCGCGGCGGGGCCTGTAGCTCAATGGTTAGAGCCGGCCGCTCATAACGGTCTGGTTGCAGGTTCGAGTCCTGCCGGGCCCACCAGTGAAATCAGCGTCTATCGGTTCGCAGCAGACCTGACTCGGATTCGCATGATCTGACTCTGCGCCCGCTCCTAGGTGTCGTCAGACCTCATGTAAGAGGCACCAACACTGCAGGACGCGGAACAAATTTAAACTCGCGCCGTCCAACCTGGACTACTCGCCTCGACTGGTGCGGAACGGCACCTTCATAGAGTGCATCAGGTGTGGAAGTACAACCGGCTGCAGTTGATATTTCGACTTGAGTGTGGGATTGCAGCCGCGGGCAAAGTTGGTCCCCTATAAGTTGGTCCTCTAATCGGGGCAAAGTTGGTCCCCTAGGCTGAAACACATAAAGCCCCGCCAGATGGCGGAGGCTTTTCATTGCGGATGTCGTGGGTCGAGGACGAACGTCGATCAATCGGACCTATGTCCGCTTTACCTCGACGAGCCGGCATCCGGGATGGACGAAGGGATCGTCAGATATGGGCCCAGATACCACGACAGCGCTGCCATGGTGGCAGGCGATTAATCCCAGCCAAGTCGTTACTCTGCACGCACGGGCATAGCCACTTTGGTCAGCCGGATCTCTATGATCGCGCCATCCCTCGATACCCCGCCAGTACCGGAGTTGTTCATCAGCAATCAGCAGGTGAGGACCGCCGGTTGTTGCTGTCCAGGTACGTGTTATCGTTATGCGTCTAATGATAGCAGGTATTTCTCTTATTGGGCCCTTCGGAGACCTGCCGGCGGCAAGCGCCAACTTCTGCTGTTAGGAGTAGAGCGGAAATGACGGTCCGGCCCTTGGCCTACCCGATAAGGCATCATTTCAGGACACGTCTTGGCACCAGCGCCGCGCTCTACCGAGCTGTTTTTCGGGCGCCGGCGCGATAGCAACCTGGCCAGCAGATAAAATAGTTCTCCCGAAAGTCCATGGCAAACGACCGCTTGAGTAAACCGATGTCTGCCATGCGCCAGGAACGTCAAGAAGATCGACTCATCTAGCGACTAGCTGAAAGCCGCGGGAGCGACAAATGGATAAAACCGCTCCAATTCTGCGGCAAAGGCAAGCGTCGTGCGATCATGCAGATGCGGACCGATGATCTGCACGCCGATCGGCAACCCATCGACCAAACCAATCGGCACTGCTGTTGCTGGCAAAGACGGGAGCGTTGCGAGGCCGGCCCAGAAGAGCTGGTCGTTGTAATCCACGTCGTGACCATTAATCCGCAGCGTGCGTTCCTCGCGCGGTTTCGCTTCGTCAATCGGAAATGCTGCGCTGACCGTCGCCGGCGCAATCACCACATCGAACCGTTCGAAGAAGTCAGCCCAATCTCTCTTCAAGTGCGCGCGTCTCTCTTCGGCCAGGAGCCAATCGCGATGGCGTTGCGCATAGGCCCGAGCCGTCTGCAGGACATAAGGAGTGACGTTTGCTCCCTGCTCCTCGCTGCGGCGTACCGCATTGTCAAATACCGCAACGGGCAGCCGGGCCGTTGCAGAGCCGCGCAACAGCTGCACGTAAGTCGCATGGTATGATGCATGATCGGTGAACGGGAGGGCCTCCTCGACGACGCTCGCGCCCTCCTCCCTCAATCGAGCAGCCAGAGCGCGTATCGCCGCGCGATAGGGCTCGTCAACCTCCGCAACCGGCGAATTGGTGACGATCGAAATGCGGAAATCTCTCAGTCGGGTCGCCCGCGGCTCTGGCAGTTCGAGGCGCCATCCGCTGGCTGCATCGCCTGCCGGTCCCGCCAGAATATTCAGAGCGAGCGAGAGGTCGGCGACCGAACGCGCAAGTGGCCCACTCGTGACGAGATCGTTGCCGATCAGACTGCCTGCGCGCTCGTTGCCGAGATCGGGAACGATTCCAGGCGTCGGCTTATGACCGAACACGCCGCAGAAGTGAGCCGGCATGCGGATGGACCCGCCTGCGTCGCTACCAAGCTCGAGCGGCGTCAGTCCGGCAGCAAGTGCAGCACTGGCGCCTCCGGACGACCCGCCGGGGGTTCGATTGAGATCCCACGGATTGCGCGTGGTGCCATGGATTGCATTATAACTCTGCCAATCGATCAGATTCAGCGGAACATTCGTCTTGCCGAAGATAATTGCGCCTGCGGATCGCAACCGATCGATAATCACGGCGCTGCGCGGTGCGATGAAATCCTTCAGCGCGGGATCGCCATAGGTCGTCGGCCAACCGGCGACATTGTTGCTCTCTTTCACGGTGACAGGCAGCCCATGGAGAGGCCCCCAGGTCTGCCCTTTCGCTGCCACGGCGTCCGCCTCGTCGGCGCGTGCACGTGCAGCGGCGAGGTCTGTGAAGATGACCGCATTTATCGAGCTGTTAACCTTGTCGAGCCGCTCGATATGAAATTCGAGCAGCGCTCTGGCCGAGAACTCCTTGTTTCTCAGGCGAGCGAGGAGTTCGGTCGCCGATGCAAAAGCGAGGCGTTGATCGATCTTGCTGGACTGTGACGTCATGGACGCTCCCCGGTTGGCAGATCACTGGGCACGTGTTCCCAGAATACGACGCGCCTTTGCACCGCCCGAACGGCGAAGCTGCTGAAGACGCCGAAAACGGCAAGGATGAGAACGCCCGCGAACATCGCAGCTACGTTCATGTTCACCGTCGCCGCGCCGATCAGGTAACCAACGCCGCGCTCGGCCGCGACGAACTCGCCGACAACAGCGCCGATCAGTGCCAGCACGATACCGATCTCGAGGCCCGCGAAAATCGCGCCCGCAGCCGCCGGCAGCTTGATATGAAGAAATATCCACCAGGACGGACGTGAGAAGGACCGCGCCATCGCCACCAGCTCCGGATCAGTCCGGCGGATGCCGCCGATCGTGTTCACGAGCAGCGGAAAAAAGCAGATCAGAGCGACCAGAACGACTTTCGACCCGAGACCAAAACCGAACCAGACGAGGATCAGCGGCGCGAGCGCGACCTTGGGAGTGGCCTGTATTGCCACAATATAGGGAAAGACGAAGCGCTCGAAGAGTTGGCTTTCCGCCACCAGCACACCCGCTACGATCGCGAGGATCGAGCCAATCGCGTAGCCAATGAGCGTAGACGACATAGTGAACACAATATGCGGCCAAAACTCTCCCGAGGCCAGTCCTGACCACAGGGCTTGAGCCACGGCCGAGGGCGCAGGCAGCAAATAAGGCGGGAGGCCGCCGGGACCTGTCGCGTAGCTCCATGCTGCGAGAATGAGCGATAGCGTCACCAGTGGCGGCACCAGCCACCTCAACCACTTCATCGTGCCGTTCCACTATTGCTGGCGACGGCGTCGAACAGACGACGCAGTTCGAGCGCCAATGTGTTGAATGTCCCGCCTCCCATCGTCTCAAGCGTGCGCGGGCGCGGCAGATCGACCTTGATGTCCGCCAAAATGCGCGCCGGGCGCCCGGCGAGCACCACGACGCGGTCGGCCAGGAACAGCGCCTCCGGTATCGAATGTGTGACGAAGATCGCGGTCCGCCGCTCCGTCATCCAGATGCGCTGAAGTTCAAGCGACAGCCGCTCGCGCGTCATCGCATCGAGAGCAGAGAAAGGCTCGTCGAGCAGCAAAAGACGGGGATCATGCAGAAGCATACGCGCTAACCCCACGCGCTGCGCCATGCCGCCGGAGAGTTGATCGGGATAAAGATGTGCGCTTTCGAGCAGCCCCGTCATCTCAAGCAGGCGATCGGCCCGCGCCGCTTCCTCGCTGCTGGCGCCGCGGGCAAAGCCGACGGGCAACAAGACGTTATCGCGCACATTACGCCACGGAAGTAATGTCGGCCGCTGAAACACCATGCCGACATCGCGATGCGGACGACGGACCTCCGTGTTGCCCACCATCACCCGTCCCGCCTGCGCGATTGCAAGTCCAGCGAGCAGCTTCAGGAGCGTCGACTTGCCGCCACCGGAGGGGCCCAGCACGGCAAGGAACTCCCCCGCCTCCGCCGAAAGCGACAAGTCGTCGAGCACCGGAGCGTTCGCGCGCCCCGGATATGAGAAGCGGACGCCGGACAGCGCAACCAGCGCCGGCCGGGACGTCGCCTCAAGTCCAACAGCGGTCATGGCAGCGCGCGAGCGCGGGCGACGAGAGCGTCACGATCAAATTTGACGAAGCCGGGGACCAGTTTGTTGCTGAAATAGGCATCGAGAGGAATGTCTTCGGACGCGAATTCGCCATAGCGATACATCTCGCCGACATAGGTGCGGATGACGTCGAGATCGTAGGCACCCGGCACGCGCGCCTTACCGTCCGAATCGCGTAGCAATGGCTCGATCCATCGCTGCAGCAGGCGGACGTTGGCTGCCAGAGCCACGGCGGCGTCACCCTGCGGCCGCGCCGATGGATTCTTTCGCCAGAATGCCTCGACACAGCCGCGTGGGTTGGTATCGCACACCACCAGCGCCTTGGTCCAGGCGCGCCCGAAACGCTCGAGTAGATCCGGATTGTCGTCGAGCGTCGAGCGATGCGCGATATATCCGTTCACTACCGTTTGGCGGAACGCAGGCGGATAAGCGAGCCTGCGCGCGGCCACGCCTTCCTGCTCCAGCAAGTCGATCCATGTGCTGTTGAAGTTCAACGCCTGCACGCGGTCTTCGCGCAGCGCGTGAAAGCCGGCGCCAAGAACGCCGACTGCAACGATCTGCACGTCCTTGCCCGGCGTCAAGCCTGCCGCACGGAGCAAAGCACGAGTCTGCGGTATCGTCCCCCACGTCAGCGCACCAACACCGATGCTCTTGCCACGCAGGTCGGCGATCGTGCGAATATCAGATTCTGCCTTGACAGCGAGTTCGAGCGTATTCCTCGGACCAGCATTGTAGAAGTACGAGACCGGCAACGGCTCGCTCCCTGGTTTGTGAGCAGAGAGCAGCGTCTCAGGAAGCGGCAGCGCGATCGTGATGTTCTTCTGCAAGAGTTGCGGCAGCAATGCGCCAGCACCGGCGAGCACCACATACTCGACGTCGAGATTTTCATCGCGAAACAATCCGAGTTCATCCGCAATGGATTGCACGCTGCCTTCTGTCACCGTTGGCGGGATGCCGAGACCAACTTTCACGCGGTCAGCCGCATGTATCGGCGCCTGCGACGCCTGAACCAGAACTGCTGCTGCGGCGAGCCAAGTGATCGTGAAAAAACGCCGAAAGGAAAATGTGCCCGGCAACCGCTCGCACTTGAAACAATTTGCCACCGTCGACGCCACCTTAGAGAAAAGCATGCCAAATCCTTGATTTACAAAGGGTATTTCGCATGACAAAAGTATCGCGTCAACGCATCGCTTAACGTGCACGACATTGTTTTACGACCACCTGCATGAAAGCCGGTCATTGCGCGATACGAACACTCGTGTTCCGCCGAGCTTCCCTTTCATCCACGGTGCTCCGCATCGGCCGAAAATCCTTGCCCAGAATATTCTCCTCTCACGCGCCTCAGATTGAGAACGAAATCACTCGATAAGTCCAAGAACCGAAAGTATCGTTCTTATTCCATGCGGATCGGCGAGATTACTTTTCGCAACTGCATCTTTTGACTAAGTGTGACTCACCGCGCCCTCCACTCTCAGGGTTGCGTCATCACCCATCGAGCCATTTGATGAACTTCCACTTGTCTGCGCACGACGTCAAAACGCCCGCTATTGCGTTGAATGGCATCGAGAAAAGCTTCGACGCGCTCAAGGTTCTCGAGAACATTTCGCTCGTCGTCTCGCCTGGCGAAGTTGTGGCACTGATCGGAACGTCCGGCTGCGGCAAGAGCACATTGCTTAACATCATCGCGGACCTCCTGCAGCCGGATCGCGGCGAGATCAGCGTGAATGGCGCCGTCAACAATCTGCGAAGCGACCGCGATCGTATCGCCTATATGTTCCAAGAAGATCGCTTGCTGCCGTGGCGAAGCATCCGCGCCAACGTCGCATTCGGCCTCGAGGCGCAGCACATGGACAGATCGACCCGGCGCGCGAAGGCGGACGCCATGCTGGCACATGTCGGCCTATCCGATTTTGCAAAATCGTGGCCGCACCAGCTCTCCGGCGGAATGCGCAGCAGGGTTGCGCTTGCGCGCAGCCTCGTCGTTGAGCCGCGCATCCTGCTGATGGACGAGCCATTTTCCAAGCTCGATCCGCAGACGCGCAGCCAGATGCATGGCGAGGTCATCCGCCTGCAAAAAATGCACGGCATTACGATTCTGTTCGTCACCCACGACATTGAAGAAGCCGTGGTGCTGGCGGATCGAATCGTCATGATGAGTCCGCGGCCCGGCCGCATCCGCAGCATCAAGACGATGGACCTGCCGCGTCCACGTATCCCAACCGACCCGGTCGTGAGCGAGCAGATCCGCCAGTTGCGGGTCGAGGCATAGATATGCCTTCGTTGACCCGCTTCACCGGCGTATTTCTGCAGCGTTGCCTGTTGTTTGGCGCGATCGCTTTGCTGTGGTGGTATGCCGCAAGCAAGGTGCCGTCGTTTGTCTTGCCGGGACCGGCCAAGGTCCTCGGTGCCATCGGCGATCTCCTGCAAAGCACGACGTTTCGCCACGATGTCGGCGCTACCATGAGCCGCGTCTTCAGCGGCTTCGCGATCGCGGCAGTCACCGGCACACTGGCTGGTCTCATCCTCGGCTCCAATCGCACACTGGCGACCTTCTTTGAGCCGATCCTCTCCATTCTCAACACCGTCTCGTCGGCCATCTGGGCGATCTTCGCGATCATCTGGTTCGGCATATCGGACGCCACGACCGTCTTCGTCGTATTCATGACGGCCTTTCCACTGATCCTCACGAATGTCTGGCAGGGAACGCTGGCGGTCGACCGGCAATATGTCGACCTGGCACGATCGTTCCGAATGTCGCGGTCGCAAATTCTTTTCAAGGTCTACCTGCCGAGCATTCTCCCTCACTTCTTCTCGGGGGCGCGCCTCGCCTTCGGTTTTGGATGGCGGGTGTCGCTGGTCGCCGAGACTTTGGGATCATCCGACGGCATCGGCTATCGCCTGCGCCAGGCCGCCGACCTCGTGCAGAGCGACAAGGTGTTCGCCTGGACGCTCTTGTTGGTGACGTTGATGCTGGCGCTCGAAGCCGGCCTGCTCAAGCCGCTGGAACGTGCACTATTCCGATGGAAATCTTGATCCCTTAGCCATGAGGCTCCCTCCATGAAGCTCCAAAAATTTCTGCTTGCCGCCGCGGCTGTCGTGGCCGTCGCCGTTGCCGTGCCGGCCGAGGCCGGGCAAAAGGTTCGCATCGGCTATTGGACCAGTGGTGTAAGCCTCGGCTATGGTTCAGTGCTGCAGTCCAAGGATTTCCTCCATCAGCGCGGTATCGATGCGGAATTCGTCCACTTTCCGGACGTGAACGCGCCGCTGCGCGCGCTGGCATCCGGCTCGATCGACCTGGCCTTCGGGGCACCGCTCGCTGGTGTCTTCAGCACCGCCGCGGAAGGCGTGCCCATCAAGATCTTCACGGCGACGCAGCCCGCCGACGTTCAGGTCGTGGTGCCGAGCGACTCGCCGATCAAGTCGATCTCTGAATTGAAAGGTAAGAAGGTCGGCATGTCGCCCGCGGGCTCGTCAGTTTCCGTCATCGCCGGCGCGATTCTGTCGGGCAACTACGGCATCAAGAGCGAAGACTTCACCTTGGTCGGCGGCAACGAGTCCCGCCTGGTCCAATTCCTCGCCCAGAAGCAGGTCGATGCCGCGGCGCTTCGCTCGGTGACCGTCGCGCAGATCGACGGCGAACTGAAGGTGAGGAAGCTCGGCAGCTTCGTCGATGAATGGCGCAAACTGACAAAGTCTGACGCGCTGCCCTACAACGGTGTCGGTGCAGTGAGCACGGCGCTGATCACCAGCCAACCTGACACGGTCGCCAATGTCATTGCCGCCCTGCGCGACACGCTGGCGTGGGGCGCGGGGCACAAAGACGAGGTCGTCACCATTCTGGAGAAGAGCGCCAACCTGCCCACCAAGGATGCGCGCGTCTATGTCGAGAACTGGGACGCCATGAACCGCGTTGCGTTCGAGCCCTCGGACATCGCCAGCCTGAAGCGCCAGCACGAAGTGCTCACAGCTGGCGGCTTCATCAAAGGTGAACTCAACGACGGCCTATTCGTTACCGGGCCTTACGAACGCTCCAAAGCCCTCAAGTAAGGATATCGCATCTCATGACCAGCACAATGAAAGCCCTGGTGCTCCGCGCCCACGGTGACCTCGATCAGTTGCAGATCGTCACGGACAAGCCAATTCCGCAAGCGACTGCGGGTCATGTCGTCATTCGCGTTGGCGCGTCCTCGTTCAACTATCACGACGTCTTCACGGTGCGCGGCATGCCCGGCATCAAAGTTCCGCTTCCCGTGGTGATCGGCCTCGATCTCGCCGGCACGATCAGCGCAATCGGTGACGACGTCACCGGCTGGAAAGTCGGCGACCGCGTGCTGGTCAATCCGCTCAAGCCCGGGGTCGGGTTGATGGGCGAGATGACCGACGGCGGCATGGCTGAATATGTCGCTGCGGACGCGCGCCAACTGATCCGCCTGCCAGATGCCGTAACCTTCGAGCAGGCGGCCTCGCTTCCCGTCGCCTATGGCACGGCGCATCGCATGCTGATCACACATCGCACGATAAAGGCCGGCGACAAAGTCCTGATCCTCGGCGCGAGCGGCGGTGTCGGCACCGCCAGCATCATCCTGGCCAAGCTGCTCGGAGCTGAGGTCATCGCTTGCGCCGGCAGCGACGAGAAATGCGCGCGACTGAAGGCGCTCGGCGCCGATCACGTCGTCAACTACCAGACCACGGATTTCTCGAAATGGGCGATCGCGCGATACGGCAAGCCGGAGCGGCGGACGCATGAAGGCGGTGTCGATGTCGTGATCAACTTCACCGGCGGCGATACCTGGCTGCCGTCGCTGCGTTGTCTCAAGCGCGGCGGCACCTTGCTGGTTTGCGGCGCCACTGCTGGATACGACCCCAAGGAGGATCTCCGCTACGTCTGGAGCTTCGAGCTTAACATCCGCGGCTCCAACAGCTTTTACGAGGAAGACCTCACGGCGCTGCTCGATCTGATCGCGGCGGGCAAAATCGATCCGTTAATCGATCGCGCCGTGCCTCTGGATCAGGCCGTCGAAGGCCTCGCCCAAATCCGAGACCGCACGGTGCTCGGCAAGGTCGTCGTCACGCCGTAACCGGCTTTGTCTCCCCCCTCGAAAGATTCACATCCGATGGCCAACAACAATTCCCCTTCGATCGATGACATCCGGGCGCGCTTGCTCAAGGCGCCCTATCACCAATGGCTCGGGCTCGACGTGACGTCGGTCGGCGACGGCGAAATCGAACTTACCGCCAAATGGCGCGAAGAATGGGTCGTCAACGTCGAAGGCGGCTACACGCATGGCGGCATTCTTGCAACGCTCGTCGACCTCACCGCCGACTGGGCACTGGTGTCAAGCAACGGGCGCGGTGTGCCGACCATCGACCTGCGCGTGGACTATCACAGCCCGGCCAGAGGCGACCTGCGTGCCGTCGGCAAGGCGATCAAGCTCGGCAAGCAGTTCTCGGTCGCCGAAGCCAAGATCTACGATGCCGCCGGCAAGCTCGTCGCGAGCGGCCGGGGTGTCTATCTGACGCCACAGCAGGATCGTTAGATGAGCATCCAGCTCGATCACATAGTGATCAACACGCAGTTCGAAACGGACACAGCCGCGCGGCTGTTCGAAGGGCTCGGCTTTCAGCTTACGCCTCGCGGCTTCCATCCGACGCTCGGCTCTATCAATCACCTCATGGTCTTCGAGCATGCCTATCTCGAATTGATCGGACTTCCCCGCGGCGGCGACAAGGTACGCCAGGAGCTGATCGACAGCCCGATCGGCCTCAATGGGCTGGTCTTTGCCAGCAAGGATGCCGGCGCAACACGCGATGCTGTCGTAAAGGCGGGCTTCGACGCGCAACCAGTGCAGAACTTTGCGCGCCCGCTGACCATTGAAGGACGCGAGTACGAGGCGCGGTTTTCCGCGGTACGGCTGGCGCTGGATTCATTCGCGGCCGGGCGCGTCTATTTTTGTCAGCATCACACGCCTGAACTGATTTGGCGAAAGAACTGGCTCGATCATCCCAATGCCGTTACCGGGATCGTCGAGTTGACCGTCGCCAGCACCGATCCGGGAGCCACGCGGGAGCGGTTCGATCGTCTCGGCGCCATCGACGGAGATTTTGCACTCACGGTAGCCGATACCGCCACCCTCGCCGCCAGATTCGGAGAGCTTTCCCAAGTCGGCGCAGAGCGGATCGAGCGCTTCGCCGCCGTGACATTGCGAAGCTCCGATCCGCAGATCGTTGCCGCCCGCGCGGCGTCCCTCGGATTGCCACACGATTCGACGAGCCAACGCACGGTGGTTGCGCTGCCGGCTTTCGGGGCGCTGATCGAGGTCGTCGCATGACTACGGCAAGCAATCTCGGCAAGATAATCGATCCTGCGGCTGACCGTAACCGGCTCGCCTTCATTGGCTTCGATGCCGAGCTCGCCGAAACGCGTTGCACGTTCGGCGAACTGGATGACCTCGCCGATGCCGTGGCGAGGAGCCTGCACAAGCGCGGCTACAGCCAGGGCGATCGTATCGCAATTCTTGCCGCGAACTCCGTCGAGTTCATCGCTGTGGTGCTCGGCATCATGCGCGCCGGGCTGGTCGCCGTTCCCATCAACTATCGCTTTCCGAAAGAGTTGATTGACTATGTTGCCAACGACAGCAACGCGCGCCTGCTATTTTGCGACGAGCAGCGGCTTGCGTTGGCTCCACAAGGCATTGCGCACACTTTGCTTTCACGGGACGGGTTGAACAGTTTCGCGGAGCTCGCCGATCCCAGTGCTTTCGAAGCATTCGCACCAAGCGCCGACGAACCAGCGCTCATCCTCTACACATCCGGATCGACCGGCCGGGCCAAAGGCGTCGTCCTCAGTCATGCGGCGCACCTCTGGGTAGCACGAACGCGGCGGGAAACAGAACCGCTGGCAGACGAACGTGTGCTGATCGCCGCGCCGCTTTACCACATGAATGCGCTGGCGCTGTCCTTCCTGGCGCTGGCATCGCACGCTACGACCGTGCTGCTGTGGCAATTTTCGGCTGTCCCCTATATCCGGGCGATCGATCGCTATCGTTGCACCTGGCTCACAGCGGTACCGCCCATGATCGCGATGATGCTGCGCGAGCGGGACGCACTGGCATCTGCGGATCTGTCGTCGGTACGGGTGATCAGAATGGGCTCCGCGCCGGTGAGCAGGAGTCTGCTCGAGCAGATTCACCGCATGCTGCCAAACGCGCGTGTCATGAATGCCTATGGCACAACCGAGGCCGGACCGATCGTCTTCGCCGGCCACCCGGACGGCAGACCCACGCCTCCTTTCACACTGGGCTACGCCCATCCGAAAGTGCAATTGCGTTTGCGCGACGAGACCGGACAGGAGAGCAAGGAAGGTGTTTTGGAGATCAAAAGCCCAGCCTTGATGAATCGATATCACAACCGCCCCGAACTCGGCACGGTCTTCACCCCGGACGGCTATTACGTCACCGGCGACGTGTTCCGCCTTGACGACGACGGCTTCTACGCTTTTGTCGGACGACGCGACGACATGTTCGTCTCCGGAGGCGAGAACATCTATCCTGGCGAAGTCGAAGCCATGCTCGAGCGGCACCCTGCCGTGGCGCAGGCCTGCGTTGTCCCGGTCGACGATGACATTAAAGGTCAGAAGCCCGTCGCTTTTGTCGTTCTTCGCGCGCACGCTTCCGCGACCGAGGACGAAATCAAGAAGTTCGCCCTCGAACACGCTGCAGCTTTCCAGCATCCGCGCCGCATCTGGTTTGTCGATAGCATGCCGCTTGCAAGCACACAGAAGATCGATCGGTCTTTGCTCAAATCGGAAGCTGCGGCGCGCGTCCGAGGTTAACCAAGGCACATTGGCACATATCAGCGAAGCGATTGCTGCGTTTACTCGGCGTCCGCCTTGCGTCAGAGGACTAAACCGCTCGAGTTTCTGGTCCCATCCCAGGGCTTATCCGGGCAAAGTGGGCATACGCCGCCGGTTGGCGCACATGGGTCCCCCCCCCCCGCAACGTCTCGGTACATCTTGGAATCCGATTGTGAGTTGAGGAGGACGTCGCGAAGCGGATTGGGTCCGAATTGCGGAGCTCAAGAGCATAACGTCGGGTACGTCAAGGGCGGCCGTCAGCCTGCTGGGCGGGGCAAGCCAAGCGAATCGCGCAGGGTCGAACCGTCGTACTCGGTGCGGAACAGGCCGCGACGTTGCAGCTCCGGCACGAGGCCGTGGACCAGCTCGTCCAAGCCTCCTGGAAGATATGGGACCTGCAACATGAAGCCGTCGCAGGCACCAGCCTCGAACCACTCCTGCATACGATTGGCCACCGAACCAGGCGTGCCGGCAAATCCGCTGGTGGTTCTCCCCGAACCGTAGCGCTGCCCCAGCTCGGCCAGGCTCAAGCCCGAGCGTCGCGTCAGTTCGGAGACTTCGCGGTAGTGCCCTTCGACACCGGGAACATCGAGGTTCTCAGGCAGGACCTGATCCTGCGGAAAGCGCGAGAGGTCGACGCCAAGATGATAGGACAATGTCGAGAGACCAGACTCGGGATGCGAAAGTTCGTGAAGCTGGTCATGCAGCGCCTTCGCCTGCCTGTCCGTGTCTGCGATCACCGGGACGATGCCGGGCAACACCTTGACCGTGTCCGGATCGCGACCGAACCGCACAGCGCGGGCGCGCAGATCGTTGCGGAATTCGACCGCGACGTCGATCAGGCCTGGCGTCACGAAGACGACTTCCGCCCATCGGGCTGCGAAATCACGGCCGCGATCGGAAGCGCCGGCCTGGATAAAGACCGGGCGCCCTTGCGGCGGCCGACTGACATTGAGCGGGCCCCGCACGTTGAACCATTTGGCGGAATGGTCGATCCGGTGCACCCGCGCGGGATCGGCAAATAGCGGCGTCTTGCGATCTCGGACCAGCGCACCGTCCTCCCACGAATTCCACAGCTTGGTCACGACCTCAAGAAACTCGTCGGCGCGCTCGTAGCGCTCCTCGCGCGAGAGCTGCTCGGTCAAGCCGAAATTGCGCGCCTCCGCCTCCTGGAAGGAGGTGACGATGTTCCAAGCGGCGCGGCCACCGCTGAGATGATCGAGCGTCGCGAGCGTCCGCGCCAGTGCATAGGGCTGGGCGTAGGTTGTCGAAATGGTGGCGCCGAGACCGAGATTCTTCGTCGCACCCGCGATGATCGAGAGCACCACCAGCGGATCGAGCCGCAGCGCTCCAAGCGCGCCGTAGCGAAGCTGGCTGTCCATGCTGCCGCCCAGCGTGTCCGGGATCGCGAGAATGTCCGCAATGAAAAGAAGATCGAAACGCCCCTGCTCCAACAGCCGGCCGATATTCTGGTAGTAAGCGGCGGACAGCAGATCGCCGTCCGCTTCCGGATGCCGCCATCCGGCGTGGCTGCCGGAGACCGGACCCGCGGAGACAAAGGCGGCAAGGTGAAGTTTCTTGTCAGGCATAGGTCAGCTCACCGTCCATGATATCTCGACGGGGCCGCCACGCTTCAGCGTGTTGTAGATTGGGCAGTTGGCCGTGAAGCCGTCGACTAGCGTTTCAGCCTCGCGCGCCGTCACGCCAGACAGGTGCACTCCGATACGAATCCACTCGTACTGGGTCGGATCGGTGGCGTGACGCCGGAACGAGACTTCGGATCCGGCCTCGCGCAGAACGATGCCTAGCTCTTTCGCCGTCTTCTGGATGAGGCCTAGCGAGCAACTGCCAAGAGACGACAGCAGCAGTTCGCCGGCGGTAATTGCCTCGCCGGGGCCGCCGATCGCCACACGCTGATCGGAAATGAAATGGTTCGTTCCTGCGCTGAGCAGATAGCGGCCGAAATGGCCGATGGTGGCAGAGGTGATCGACACTGTCTCGCCGGCTTGAGCGTTCATGATGCTTCTCTGTGTTGTTGGGCCGCCCGTCGCTGCTTATGCACCGAGCTCCAGCGCGACCGCCTTCTTTGCTGTGTCGAATTGAGCGCCCAGCAGGAACGATCGAACGTCGACCTTGTTGGGCAGAACGCCAAGCGCATGGAAATTGTCGGCGAGATCCTGGGTCGACGCCGCGGCTGCTTCATCGATCGGCCTCAGCGCGACGGCGGTCGATTCGGACAATCTGGCATCGCGGACAAGCTTTTCGTAGACGGCCTGCTCAGTCCCATTCGGCGGAAAGCCGCCCTGCGACGCCCAGAGCGCAACGGACTCAGCCGGATGCGCGAAGATATAGGCCTGGGTCTCCCGGATGATCTTCACGAACTTGGCGAAGAGCTGCGGATACTTCGCCGCGACATCACTGCGCGCGACGTAGAAGGCGTAATCGTAGGTTTTCACGTCGGGCAGCAGGCGGGCCTTGCCGCCAAGCTTTGTCAGCGCCAACGCCGTGGCCGGCTGCCAGTGGATCCAGCCGTCGATGCTTCCTTGCGCGAAAGCCGTGAACGCATCCGCCCCGCTCAGGCTGACGGCCTGCACATCAGACAACCTGAGGCCGGCGGTCTCCAGATATTTGATCAGGCTGTAGGTGCCGGTCGTACCGTTCTGGTGGGCGATCTTCTTGCCCTTCAGATCGGCCGCCGTCTTGATCGACGAACTGGCCTGCACCAGGAAATCGACCTCATCGACCGGCAAGGGATAGGCCGCAAGCGGCACGATCGGAACACGCGCCGGAACGGCGTTTACGACCGCCGTTGCGGTAGCAAAGGTGAAATCGACGGAGCCGGCCTTGATCGCCTCCATCACCGGCAGCGATGCCGTGAAGCCGGGTTGCCAGACGATCTTGGTGCCGAGCTCCTGCTCGAGATTGCGGCCGCCCACGCCGGCCCGCAGCGATGCCCAGACGCCGGTGCGGCCGTCTCCGATCACCGCGACAGTCAGCTGCCGGGGCACGGGATCGGCGGCATTCGCGCGCGGAGCCCTGCCCACCCCCGTCGCAGCCGCGGCAAATCCAGCACCGATCGACAGCACCGAGCGCCGCGAGATACCCGCGCCACCGCGCGTCCAACCACCAAAAGTCATAACTTCATCCCTCCGTCTTGTTATGCAACGGCAACCAAATCGCGCTCGGCCGTCAGCAGGCCGTCGAGCAGTTCCTCTTTCAGAGCCGACAGCACCCGATCGCCGCGGTGCCGCGGACGCGGCTGGTCGAAGATCAGATCGCGCGCGATGCCGCCATCCTTGACGAGGAGCACGCGATCGGAGAGCAGCAACGCCTCCTCGACGTCGTGCGTCACCAGCACGACGGTGCGGGGTCGCACGGCGAGCAGTTGCCCCAGCAGCAACTGCATCGCAGCCCTGGTGATGGCGTCGAGCGCCCCGAACGGCTCGTCCAGCAGCAACAAGTCAGGCTCGTGGATCAGCGCCCGTGCCAGCGCCACGCGCTGACGCTGACCGCCCGACAGCCCGACCGGAAATTCGCTCTCGCGCCCCTGCAGCCCAACTCCTTCGAGGATGCGCCCAGCCTCGTCCTTCTTGCCCTTGATGCCCAGCAACACATTGCCGAGCACAGTCCGCCACGGCAGCAGCCGGTCCTCCTGGAACATCAGTCGCACGTCCGCCTTGTGGCCGGTCGTCCGGAGTTCGATGCGGCCAAGCGAAGGCGCGTCCAGCCCTGCCACAAGACGCAGGAGCGTCGACTTGCCGGCGCCGCTCGGCCCGATGATCGAGACAAACTGGCCGGCCGCGATATCGAGATCGACGTTGTCAAGGACCTTGCGGCCGGCGAATGATTTGCCGACCGAACGCAGGCTGACGCTGGCTCCGCTCATGCCTTGACCCTGTCGGCATAGTTCGGATGCCAGCGCAGCAGCCGTCGTTCGATCAAGCGCGTGATGAAATCCGACAGCCAGCCTGCCATGGCATAGAGAATGATGGCCAGCACGATGATGTCGATGCGCAGGAGTTCACGGGCATTCTGCACGAGGTAGCCAACGCCGTCCCGCGACGCGATCGTTTCACCCACCACAAGCGTGAGCCAGGCCACGCCAAGCGCATAGCGCATGCCGACCAGGATGGGCTGGAGCGCTGCGGGGAGAATAATGGACCAGACCAGCTCGGCGCGCCCGAGGCCGTAGGATTTTCCAAGTTCGATCAGCTTGGGATCAACATTGCGGATGCCGCCGACCGTATTGATGTAGACCGGGAAGAGCGACCCCATCGCGACGAGAATAAGCCGCGGCTCCTCTCCGATGCCGAACCAGAGGATCATCAGCGGCACCAGCGCCAGGTGCGGAATGGTCCGGATCATCTGCAAGGATCGATCGAAGAGTTCATGCACCGGCTCGAACAGCCCCACGGCCAGGCCGATCAACAGTCCGCCGAAGGCACCGATGCTGAAGCCGATCGCAACCCGGCGGAGACTGACAAGGATGTCGTGCTGCAATTCCCCGCGTTCGGCAAGCTGCCGCGCGGCGTCCCAGATGTCGGATGGCGCCGGCACGATTGCCGTGGACACGATCCCCGTTGCAGAGAGGAACTGCCAGATGAGCAGCAGGCCGACCGGGAGAAGCCAGGGTAAAGCGACGGAGCGCCAGATCGGAGCACGCGCGCGCAATCTCGATACTTCCGATGGACGCGCAACATCGGCGACCACCGTTACAACGGTTTCGCCGGCACGGTGGAACGGCTCCGTGCGATTGGCTGCGGGCGCCACCTTCGTATCGGCAGGCCTGGAAAGTAGCGACGCATCCGTCATAAATCGAACTTGCTCCGTCTCAGCTGAGACGGCGTCACCTTCGCAAACTCCGACGCGCAATTCGATGGTAGCAAAATTCGTATTTCGGTCGCTGGCACGAATGCCGTTCTACCGCGCGCAGCGTTTAGCAGAATGTCTTTTCAAGACGGCGATGCACTAAGCGATTTGACGAGCCTGAGAGGAGCGCTTCGAAGGTGAACTCGATTTGACGCTCGGCCAGGAACGACAGTCGACTAATTCTTGTCATAAGACGACCTCGATCGAGCACATTCGCGCCGAGACGAAATGGCGGTCGCGCTCATTGCTCCGATCCCGAGGCATTTGTTGCCCGTCTCCAGCGAAATTTGGAATGGCCAGCTCTCTTCGTTTCACTTCTTCTAGGCAGAAACGTCGACCGTGCCGAAGTATCTCCATAGGACCGTGGGCCGACCGATGCCACGAATCATCAGGGGTTATCTATGACCGCGCGCTTCTTTTCGCTCTTGCTCCCCCGACGGCGGCTGTTGATCGCAACCTCCGTTGTTGCAGCGGCTACCTTGACGGCGATGACGGGCCTATCCCCAGCTCAAAGTGCCGGCGCTCCGCCAAATGGCGGTGACATCACCTTCCTTATCGATTCGCTCGGCGGCACCTGGATTCCAAACAACAGCTCCATCTCCAGCTTCCAAGGCCACATCTGGGGCCACGTGGCCGACAAGCTCGTCTATGTCGATGCTGATGGCAAGGTTAGTCCCTGGATCGCTGAAGGCTGGGAACAGAGCAACGACGCCACCCAGTTCACCCTACACCTCAAGAAGGGTGTGACGTTCTCCGATGGCACCGCACTCGACGCATCGGCCGTCATCGCCAATCTGGACATCTGGTACGCTGGCCGGAAAAGTGAGGGCATCAACCCGGTTGGCCTCTTCCCGAAGACCTATGACCGCGCCGAGGCCGTCGACGCAACCACCGTGAAGGTCTTCTTCAAGGCGCCGACACTCGGCTTCATTCCGACGCTCGGCTATCACGGCTCGATTCTCATCTCCCCAAAGACGCTCGCGCAGCCCGCAGCCCAGCAGGCCGACCTTGGCAAGACGTCCGGCAGCGGGCCGTACGTGGTCGCCGCCTGGAAGGAGGGCGACTTCGTCAAGCTGGTCAAGCGCAAGGACTACAATTGGGGTCCCGCCGCCGTCGGCCACACCGGCCCGGCCTATCTCGACTCAATCACGTACAAGATCGTGTCCGAGCCATCGCTGCGGGTCGCGGCGGTTCAATCCGGACAGGCTGATGTCGCCTACAGCCCCTCGCCGCAGGAGCTGAAATCTCTCAAGGACGCCGGCTTTACTACCGCAACCCCGCGCTATCTCGGCTTCGTCAATGGCCTGGCGGTCAACACCAAGCTGGAGCCGTATAACGATGTGAAGGTACGCCAGGCGCTCCAGGCCGCTATCAACCGCAAGGAGATCATCGACACCATCTATACGCCGGACTGGAAGCTGGCGACGTCCTTCATCCAGAGCAACGTCCCCGGTGCGACCGATCACAGCGACCTCCTGGCCTACAACCCCGGTAAGGCCGAGAAGCTGCTCGACGAAGCTGGCTGGGTCAAAGGGGCCAATGGCATCCGCACCAAGGACGGCAAGCAGCTGTCGCTCACGCTTCACTCCAACCCCTACCTCGCGACGGCGAAGTCGATCGACGAACTCATTGCCCAGCAGCTCGCCAAGATCGGCTGGAAGGTCACCATTCGCGCCTATGACGTCGTAACGTTCGGCGAGAAGGTCCGCTTCGGCGGTCCGGTCGTGCCGGCCTATGAGGTGACCCGCAGCTTCATCGATGCCGGCACGGTCGCCAGCATCCTCACCGATGCCAACAATGGCGAGAACTGGTTCAATCTCGGCGACAGCGACAAGAAGCTCAACGAGCTGCGCGACAAGATTGCCGGCGCTGCCTCTCTCGAGGTTCGCAATCCGCTGCTCGATGAGCTGCAGACCTACGTCCTGGAGCAGGGCTACTTCATTCCGCGCACGCAGATCGTCCAGCGGATCTACGTGCAGTCCCCGAGGCTCAAGGGCGAAGTCTACAACGGCATCGCGTACGCCAGCTATTACACGGCCACGAAGGGCGAGTAAGGCGCCATGCGAGCGAATAGCGCGACGAGGGCGCCGGCATGATCAATGCTTACCTTGCCTATGCCGCAAAGCGCCTCTCGCAGGCGCTCGTCGTGATCCTGCTCGCTTACGTCTTTACGTTCGTCGTCGTCAGCATTTTGCCGGGCGACCCCATCACGAACGTCCTGCGTGACCCCCAAAACGGGTTCAGCGAGGACGAGATCAAGGCGATCATCGCCGCCCAGGGCCTGGACCAGCCGATTCCGGTTCAGCTCTGGACGTCGCTGTCCCATTTCGTCATCGGCGACCTCGGCCTGTCGATGCGGTCCAGCCGACCCGTCGCAACTCTGATCGCGGAGGTTCTTCCGTCAACGCTGATCCTCGCCACCGCTGCGTTCGCGATCGCGCTGCTGCTGGCGGTGACGATCGCCTATGGTACGCAATTTCTTCCGAAACGATTCGGCCAGGGTTTGCTGCGCGGCTTCCCGTCGTTGTTCCTGTCGGTGCCCAATTTCGTTATCGGCCTGGTGCTGATCCACGTGTTCGGCTTCCAGCTCGGCCTGTTCCGCGTGATCGCGCCCGACAGCTTCTGGGCGACCTTCTTCGCCGCGGTCGCGCTGGGCATCCCCGTCTCCGCGCGGATCGCCGAGGCGCTGATCGCGAACCTCGACAAGGAGTCCGAGCAGGAATACGCGGCGGTCGCGCGCGGCCGTGGTCTGACGCAGATGCGCCTATTTGCAAAACATCTGCTCAAGCCGTCTTCGCTCCCGGTCGTCACCGTCATCGCGCTTGCCATCGGCGAGCTGCTCGGCGGCTCGCTCATCACCGAGACGGTGTTCGGCCGCACCGGCATTGGCAGCCTGATACAGCGTGCGGTGAGCACGCAGGATTTGCCGGTCCTGCAGGCGGTTGTCTCGCTCGCGGCGGTCGTGTTCGTGCTGGTCAATTTGACCGCAGATCTCGTCTACCCGCTGCTCGACCCGCGCGTGAAGCTGATCGGTGTTCGCAGGGTCCGCCCGACCACTGCGGACGACAGCGCCGCAGCGATATCCCCGGCGGTGACGCCATGACCCTCGCCTCCTTCTCCTCCACCTCGCGCGTCACGGCGATCGGCCGGCTGGCAGCTCTTCGCGTGCCGCCGACCGTCGCGCTTTCCTTCGCGGTCATCCTGATCGTGATTGCCTGGTCGCTGGCGCCAGGCTTGTTCACGAGTCATAGCCCGATCGCCGGTGTTCCCGCGGAGAAGTTGCTCAGCCCGAGTGCCGCACACTGGTTCGGCACTGATCACCTTGGTCGCGACCTCTATACCCGCGTCGTCTACGGCACGGCGTCCTCGGTGACGAGCGCACTCATCGCGGTCGCTATCGCCGCCGTCACCGGCGGCCTCATCGGCCTGCTCGCAGGCTTCCTGGGCGGCTGGGTGGATATCGTGCTCGCTCGCCTCGTCGACGTGCTGCTGGCGATCCCGAACTTCCTGCTGGCAGTGATCGTCGTTACCGCGATCGGTTTCGACACGACGAACGCCGCGATTGCGACCGGCGTCTCCGCGGTGGCCGTGTTCGCGCGAGTGATGCGCTCGGAGGTCATCAAGACCCGGCAAGCTACTTTCGTCGAGGCGGCGTTCCTGATGGGCGGCTCGCGCTGGCATATTCTGCTGCGGCACGTGCTGCCGAACGCATCGCGCTCGGTGCTCCCGCTCGCGGTCTTGCAATTCGGCCTGTCGATCCTGGTGATCGCGAGCCTTGCCTTCCTGGGCTACGGCGATCCGCCTCCCGCCTCCGATTGGGGTCTGTTGATCTCGATCGGCAAGGACTACCTCAAATGGCCGTGGTTGGTGTACGCGCCCGCCTTCGTCACGATCGCGACCGTCCTCTCTGTGAACAGGATCAGCCGATGGCTGCGCAAGACAGACTGACCGCCAACGTATTCACACGCGCCGAGCTCCCCGCGCCAGTGCCGCTACGCCCGCTTCCGCTGCTCCGGGTCGATGACCTCTCGGTGTCCTACGGGCCGCACGAGGTCGTGACCAATGTGGGGTTCGAACTCGGCCGCGGCGAAAGCCTCGCTCTCATCGGGGAGTCCGGCTCCGGTAAATCGACCATCGCCCGCGCGGTGCTGCGGCTGCTCCCGAGCGGCGGGCGCGCCACCGGCCGCGTTGCTTTCGACGGCCAGGAGGTACTGGGGATTTCTGAGCGCGGCTTCCGGCCTTTGCGAGGACGAGCCATCGGTTTCGTGCCGCAGGATCCCGCGAACTCACTCAACCCGGTGCGGACGATCGGTGCCCAGGCACACGAGGCAGCAGCGCTACTCGACGAGTCGGACAAGGCCACCCGCAAGCAGCTCATCCTGGAGACGTTCGCCGAGGTCGGACTCGACAATCCGCAACGCGTCTACGACTCATATCCGCACCAGCTGTCCGGGGGCATGCTCCAGCGTGTGCTGATTGGCCTGGCGATCCTGCCGCGGCCGGCACTGCTGGTTGCGGACGAGCCAACCTCCGCGCTCGACGTCACGATCCAGAAGCGCATCCTCGACCTGCTCGCGCGGCTGCAGCACGATCTCAAGATCAGTCTGCTGCTCATTACGCACGATCTTGCGATCGCCGCCGAACGCGCGAACTCGCTCGTGGTGCTCAAGGACGGTATCATCCAGGAAGCCGGCCGAACTGCTGCCGTCTTCTCCTCGCCGGCGTCGGCCTACGCAAGGAAGCTGCGCGCCGATGTCCCGGCGCTTAACCCCGACCGTTACGCCGCGCTGCGCGACACTGGCTTATCAGCTCTCAAGACCGGTGCCGGTGCGACGCCGAAGATCGAGGTCAGCGCCGTCACGAAGACTTTCACCGTCGACGGCAAGACGCTGACGGCCGCCAGCGATTTGTCATTCACCGTTCCCGCCGGCACCACGCACGCGCTGGTCGGCGAGTCCGGCTCAGGCAAGACCACAGCGGTCCGGCTGCTGCTAGGCCTCGAGCAACCCGACGGCGGGACCATCGCGGTCGCCGGCGAACCAATTACCGGTCGCTCGCCGGAGGCATTGCGCTCGGTGTGGCGCCACCTTCAGCTGGTCTATCAGAATCCGTTCACCTCGCTCGACCCGACCTGGACGATCGAGCAGCTGGTGCGCGAACCGCTCGACCGTTTCAGGATCGGAACGCGCAAGGAGCGCGACGAGCGGGTTCGCGAGGCCCTGGCCGACGTCGGGCTTAGCGAGCACCTCCTATCCCGCAAGCCCGCGGCCCTGTCGGGCGGCCAGCGCCAGCGCGTGGCCATCGCTCGCGCACTCGCGCTCAAACCCGATGTGATCGTGCTCGACGAGCCCACCTCCGCGCTCGACGTCAGCGTCCAGGCCGACATCGTCGAAGTCCTGCTCTCGCTACAGGCCAATCTCGGCCTTACCTATGTGTTCGTCTCCCACGACCTGGCGCTGGTGCGCCAACTCGCCCACACCGTCTCGGTGATGCACCGTGGACGCATCGTCGAGCATGGGACCGTCACCGACATCTTCGACGATCCGCGGCAGCCCTATACAAAGTCGCTGCTGGCCTCCATCCCTTCAGGCGTCACCGACACCGCAGATGCGCCGCAGTTGCGGCCTCGGTTGATCATCGCTGCCGAATGATCGAAACAGTGTCGCTCATTCGTCATCGAGCGCGAGAACGGCGAAGCTCGCGAGCCAGTGTTCGCCCATGTAATGCTCGGCGATATGAGGAAGGCCTGCGGCGAGATGTTCCTGCGCGGCTTCGTGAGCAATGGCGCGACAGGGGTCGGCTGCCGGCAACGCATTGCCGAGCGAACGCCAGCACCAGGCCCGACTGAGATTAAGTCCGTCGAGATGGGCGATCTTGCCGTCCGTGCGATCGCTGACCGACGCAGGCCGGAACAGCGTGGCGGGCTGCCGCTCGGACAATCGCGGCAGGAACTGACCGAACCAGGGCAAGAACTCGTTCGGCGGCAACAGGCGCCGCATGCACTCGGCCTCGATCAGGGCCGAGGACTGGAAATCATCGCCATTCGGCTCACCCCAGGCCGGGCAATCGCGATCCTCGCCATACCAGCGCTGGCCGGTGTCGCGCAGCAGCTTCGTCAGACCGTCGTCCTTGCTGATATCGGCGTAGTCGGCGGCCATGCGCAGGCCGAACGCGGTGTTGAAATGTGTGCCGACGCGCACTGGATATGTCGCTCGCGGCAGGAAGTCGCGAAAGCGTAGCACGATGACCTCGGTCAGCGGCGCGAGATTGCGACCCCAGCGGTCATCGGATTGCAACGCTAACTCGGTTGCCAGCTTCAACAGCCAGGCCCAGCCATAAGGCCGCTTGAAGCCGCGGGCAGTCGGGCGAGCGAAGTAAGCACGCTCGGCGGCGACCTTCTGGGCAATGAACTGCGTGTCGAACAGCGCGCGAATGTCAGACGCCGGCGCAAAATCAGGATAGCGGCGCAGCAGTCGCGCCAGCATCCAGTAGCTGTGGACGCAGGAGTGCCAGTCATAGCTGCCGTAGAAGATCGGGTGCAGCTGGCTCGGCGTGCGGGCGTCCGCCGGTTCGGCCAGCGCGTGGTCCACATTGTTGGGATATTCCCGCCTGACATGGCCGAGCGCGATGCGGGCGAAATGCTGGGCGTGATCGAGGGTGAGACGGGGCGTGGTCACGGTTTGGCCTTCCCAGTGTTCCGCCCGATCAATATCTCGATCAGGCGCGGCAGGAGGTAGATCGGAAATTGCGCAGCGGCGAAGTATAGGGCCATGCGCGGCGAGGCGGCAGCACCCAGCGCCGACCAGACCAGGCCGACATTGCGATTGCCGAGGATGAGGCCGACAGTCAGACGCTGGCCCAGATTGCCCGGCAGCAGCACGGCGCCCGCCGCTTGAAGGGCAATATTACAGGCAAAGGCAAGCCCGAGGCACAGCGTGGCGGCTTGCACATCGGCGGCGATCTGCGCGCGAATGCCGGCCATGGTCGCAACGGCAAAGACGAGGAGCGCCGTGACAATGATCCCGTCGACGACCTCGCCATGGGCCGCCAGCATCGAGGCCGCATGCCGTCGGACCAGGAACGCCACGCCTTCAGCGCTGCCGATCAGCAGCGCCAGACGCAGCGCAAGCTTGAGCGCGCTGATCTCTAGTCCCCCGAACCAGCCCGCCAGAAGCGGCACGGTGACCGGAGCCAGCACCATAGACAACACCGTCACCACGAGCGGCACCGCGCCATCGAGCCCGAGCATACGTGCCACCGCCGCCGTTCCGCTCGATGGCGGCGCCGACACGGCGAGCACGATTGCAAGCGCGAGTTCCGGACCGAGGTTCAAGACGCGGCCGGCAATACCGACCAACAGCGGGCAGGCAACCATGACGATCGCGGGAAGCAGCACGGAGAGTGACGGCCGCCGCAGCGCGGCGATGACAGCCTTGCTGTCGATGCGCAATAGCGTTCCGAGCACGATCAGGAAGATCGTGATCGGCATCAGTGGGCGCGCCAAATCCGCAAGCGCCGGAAAGGCGAGCCCAAGCAGCACGCCGAGCGCCAACAATGTCGGTCCGCGCGGGATGAGGCGCAGGAGTGAGGGTCGCATACGCCTCGTCCAGTCATGTCGTCTCCGCCAAAGGACCACATCTCACGACATTCTTGAAATCGATTATTGCTATATCTATCATCGCTCAGATGAATTTAGCTTCCGTCGACCTCAACCTCCTGGTCGCCTTCGAGGCGCTGATGGAGGAGCGCCACGTGACCCGCGCCGGCCGACGCATTGGCCTCGCGCAACCATCGATGAGCAGCGTGTTGACGCGGCTGCGCGCGCTGTTCGCTGACGAGCTTTTCGTGCGCTCGGCCTCCGGCATGCAACCGACGGCCAAGGCACTGGCGCTGACCCAGCCGATCAGCGACGCACTGGCACAGATCAGAGGTGTGCTCGCGCCCACATCAGCGTTTGATCCGGCAACAGTCAGCCGCCGCCTGTCGATTGCCGCGACCGATTATGGCGACCTCATCGTGGTGCCGGCACTGGTCGAGGCGCTGCGACGGGAAGCTCCGGGGATCGATCTCGTGGTGCGTCCCATCATCGATCCGGCCGCGAGTGTCGCGAGCCTCGAGCGCGGCGACGTCGACGTGCTGATTGGCGGCCACCTTCCCGCTTCCCCGCGTATCACAAGATGCACGCTCTTCAAGGAGACATTCGTCTGCATTCGCGACGCCAAGCGCGCGAGGCGCAAGGCGCCGCTCACCAGGGATGAGTATGCGCGTCTTCCGCATGTGCTGTTCTCATCCGCCGGCGGCGACGGACTTCCTAGCGCGATCGACACGATGCTGAGCCGGCATGGACGCAAGCGCCGGACTGCGATCACCCTCGCCCACGTCGTCGCGGTGCCATTTGCAGTCGCCGGAACCGATCTCGTGGCGACCATGGCCGAGCGCATCGCGCGCCGCTTCGCGGCCGCCGCCTGCGTATCCGTCGTTGCTGTTCCCTATGATGTGGAGCCATTCACTATCGACCTGCTCCACTCCCGCCGCGCCCTGGCCGACCCGGCGCTGCGCTGGTTCATCGAATTGGTCAGTCGTGTTTGCAGGGAATTCTGACAAGATCGTCCCAGAAAATTGCGCTTCGACAGAGCGTCGCCTCCCTTATTCGCCGAGTAAGAGAATATCGCACCTGTCTGACAATCAACGCATTTGAGCCGTAGAACCAAACGCGGTTCTGCGACATTGACCGAACGACCAGACACGGGGGCGGCACGATGGGTCCGGAGGGGCGGCACGCGATCGTCATCGGCGGAGGCGCCAGCGGCGTCCTCCTCGCCTTTCAGCTCCTGAAGACCAATCCATCTCGTCTCCGCGTGACCTTGGTCGAGAAGGGGGCGGAGATCGGACGCGGGCTTGCCTATCATGCAGGCAATCCCGAACATCTCCTCAATGTGCGCGTGACGAATATGAGCGCGCTGCCCGACGATCCCGAACATTTCTGGAACTGGCTGTGTGCACGGCCGGGCGGACCGCTTTGTCCCGATCCCTATTGCTTCGTTCCAAGGCAAACCTACGGGGACTACCTCGCCGATCTGATCGCGCCGCTGAGATCGCGCGACGGGACGCGAGGCCTGACCATCGTGCGCGGCGAGTGTGCGGCGATCCGAGAAAATCCGTCCGACGTCGCTGTCACCCTTGCAGACGGAACATGCATCACCGGGAGCACGGCCATTCTCGCGACCGGCCATGATGCCGCAGCCCCGCTGCTGGCGGGCCATGCCGACCCTTGGGCCCCTCCCGCCGACGCCGGCATCGACACGGACGCCACCGTGCTGATCCTGGGGACCGGTCTCTCAATGGTGGACTATGTCCTGTCGTTGCTGCGCCACGGCCACCAGGGGCCGATCGTCGCCATGTCGCGGCGCGGCCTGTTGCCAAGAGCTCACCGACGCGTCGATCCGATGCGCTTTGCCGAAAACGAGATTCCGTTCGGCGCCGAGATCGGGCCGCTGTTGCGCTGGTTGCGTCGACGGGTCGAACTGCACGTCGCCGAGGGCGGCGACTGGCGCGGTGCCATCGACGCGATCAGGCCTTTCACCCAGCGGCTTTGGCAAGAGCTGTCCTTGAGCTCCAGGCGCCGTTTCCTGGAACACGCCCGCGCCTGGTGGGATGTCCATCGCCACCGCACTGCGCCGGAGGTCGAGGCGCGCATTGCGGAGGCCCTCGGGACGAAGCGTCTGACGATCATCGCCGGCAAGCTCGCCAACATCGCGCCGAACCCCGGCGGTGCGCTCGTTCTCTATCGCAGGCGAGGCCAAAGCGAGACATCCGAGCTGCAAGTCGGAGTCATCGTTGACTGCACCGGCATCGTTCGGGATCCCGGAGCCAGCACCAACCCGGCCGTGCGCAGCCTGCTCGACGAAGGCCTTGCTCGCATCGATCCGCTACGGATCGGCATCGACGTCACGCCCGACTGCGCGATCGTCAATCGCGACGGGTCTCCCTCTCGCCGTCTCTACGCCGTCGGCCCGCTGACGCGGGCCGCTTTCTGGGAGATCATCGCCGTTCCCGACATCCGGCAGCAATGCGCGGAGCTGGCTGGCCGGCTCCGTGCGTCCGAGATTCCTCTTGTTTGAGCATGACCTTGTCGGAAAACCGCTCCACACTTTTCGGTGGCGCGGCCCTTCGGGTCCGGATGATGCTCTAGTTGAACAGATCCGGCTCCGCCTCGGTGATCCAGTCCCACAGCGGCTGGAAGCTGAAATAGCCGCCCTTGTGCGTACCGACCTGCCGCGAGGTCAGGCTGGCGATCTCATGGGGGATCGGTTTTGGCGTGCCGGCGGCCTCGGCTAGCAACTGCGCGCGCGCGGCATTATCCATCGCGATGTACCACCACGCGGCCGCCTCGATGGTCGGCCCCACCGTGAGCAGGCCATGGTTCTGCAAGATGGCGGCCTTCTTCGATCCCAGCGCCTGCGCAATCTTGCGGCCCTCTTCAGCCTCCAGCACGACGCCGGAGAACGGATCGAACAGCACGTGATCCTCGTAGAATGCACAGGAATCCTGCGTCAGCGGATCGAGCAGGCGGCCGAGTGCCGACCAGGCCTTGCCATAAGTCGAATGGGTGTGGGCCGCTGCGATCACCTCCGGATGCGCGGCATGGATCGCCGAATGGATAACGAAGCCGGCCTGGTTGATAGGCTTGTCGCCAATGACGATGTTGCCGTCGTGATCGACGAGCTGAAGATCGGACACCTTGATCTGGCTGAAATGCTTCGAGAGTGGGTTGATCCAGAAGCGCTGGGGATATTCCGGGTCGCGCACAGTGACGTGGCCCGCGAGACCCTGATCGAAGCCGTAGCGCGAGAATAGGCGGAACGTCGCGGCGAGCCGTTGCTTGCGGTGCAGCCGCTCCTCCTCGAACGACGCTGACGGCGTGCGCTCGACCAGGGAGTATTTCTTCGGCTTCTCGACAACCTTGTTCATTGTTGGGGTCCTTTTCTAGTATTCGAGGTTCTTGTCGAAGACGTCGGCCAGCGCCACGCCATGCGCATAGGCGTCGAGGTTGACCAGCGTCTTGTCGGCCAGCCGCTTGGCATCCTCGCCACCCGTCCATGAAACGTGCGGGGTCAGGACGACCTTGGGATGGCTATAGATCGGATGGCCCTCGGGCGGCGGCTCGGGGTCGGTAACATCGAGCGTCGCGCCGGCAATCCGCCCCTCGTCGAGCGCCCGCAACAGGGCGGTCTGATCGACGATGCGGCCGCGCGCGACGTTAATCAGATGCAACGATTTCCTGGCCCGTGCCAATACGTCGGCATTGATCAGACGTGTCGTCTTCGTTGTCGCCGGCAGCGCGAGGACGAGATGATCGGAGACCTCGACCAGTTGCTCGATGCTGTCCACGGGCTGGATGCCCGGGAGTAGATATTGCCAGGCCGACCGTCGGAGAACCTTGATGCTGACGCCGAACGGCTTGACCCGCGCGACCACCGCGCGGCCGATCGCGCCGAACCCTGCGATTCCGATCGTCTTGCCGCTGAGCGAGCCCAGCGGGGTGATCTTCCATTGCTCGCGGCTGCGAGGCCGAATGTCGTGGATGCGTTTTTCGAAGGCGAGGATCGCGGCAAGGACATATTCTGCGATCGGATCGGCCGAGATGCCGCGGCCAACGGTGACCACGGGACCGTCGAGCAGCCACCCCGGAAAGAAATCGACTCCCGTCGATGCAGTTTGAATCCAGCGCAGGCCGAACGGCCAGCCCGCCGGCTTGCTCGCAGGTGCCTTGTGCCAGCCCGCCAGGGGCCGCGTCAGCAGCACGTCGGCCTCCGGAGCAATCTCCCAGGGCGCGCGATCAGCGGGGTGGTCGATGATCAGCGGACGCGACCAATGATCAACGAGGGCGGCACCTACTTCCGCACCGAGCTGATTGACGATGATTGGCGACCGCACGCTGGTGGATGCGGGCCTGGTTTCAATTCGGGGAGTGTTCATGTCACGCGTTCATGATGGCAATGAAGCATACATGGTAGGTGCTCGGCGCAAGATAGTCTTTTCAAAGATGACCGGCATCCTGCAACAACAGGACGAGCCGCCTCGGCGAAGCATAACAATTCGTCTCTGCACGTGGCTCGCAGGCCGCAAGTGCGACAGCGCATGCGGCTTGACATTCGCGCGAGCGAAGAGATGTTGAGCCGTAATCAAGGAGATCGCTCATGAAAGTTCTCAACATCCTGACGCGGCGTTACCTGCCGCTGGAGGAACTAGATGCGGCCGTCGACTTCTACGAGACTCTGATCGGTCAGAAGGCGCGTCTTCGCTTTGATTATCCTGAATATGATCTGAGACTGGCGCAGGTCGCATCGATCCTGTTCGTCGCCGGAACCGAACAGAGCCTGAAACGGTTCACCGCAACACACATGACGTTCATGGTGGAGGACATCGAGGCTTTCGCAGCCCATCTGCCGACAGTCGGTGCGACGGTCCTGGAAGCACCGAAGCCGGTCCCCACAGGTCGAAACATGCTCGTGCGCCACCCGGACCAGACACTCGTCGAATATGTCGAACACAACGACAAGCATCCGGCGGACGTGCTGCCTTCGACCTCACGCTGATCCAGTCGGCCGGGCGGCACACGCGCTCAATGAAAGGCAGAACTCTTTTCGACGCTCGTCGCGAACGACTCGTGCTGCCATTGCCGATCAGGGAGACGACTGTTTCGACGTAGAACAGACTTCCCTGGACGTCACCGTGAACGATACAGCGTTTTCCGGAGTTCAACGGTCGCGGCTTTGCCTGCACAGGTTCGACACGCGCTGTAGATAATGGATGTACACCTCGCAGCACTGAGAACACACTTCTTCACCGAAAGACGATTGGAGAAGAAAATGTCTGCCGAACGCGGTCCGGTCAGCGCGATTCTTTCGAAGATCGCGCCGTGACATCAGTTCACTGGACCGGCCGCCTGATTTCCTGAAAGTGTGGCTTTAAGCGGGCCGGAAAACGGCATGTACCGGCCGATCGAACGAAAAACTGAGAGACACAGAATGATTGCATCGAAGCCTTTCTACGCAGCCGCGCTCGCCGTGATCATGGCGGCAATTGGCGCAGATGCCGTCCGCGCCGAGACGGACCAGCTTCGCATCGCCCAGCAATTCGGCATCGCCTATCTCCCGCTCATCGTCGCCAGCGAAAAGGGACTGATCGAGCAGGAAGCCAAGACCCTCGGCATCGCACCGCCTAAGATCGAATGGCTTCGGCTTTCCGGCGCAGCGGCCATGAACGAAGCGCTGATTTCGGGTGGCCTCGACTTCGCGACGGCAGGCATCACGCCGATGATCCTGACCTGGGACAAAACGCGGACCACCGCCAAGATCATCGGTGTGGCTTCTTTGGGCTCGATGGCCAATATCCTCACCACCAACAATCCGAACATCAAGACGCTGGCGGATTTCACCGAAAAAGACCGAATCGCACTCCCCTCGGTCAAGGTCGGCTTCCAGCCAATCGTCCTTCAGATGGCGGCGGACAAGGCATTCGGCAAATACGACAAGCTTGACGAGCTAACCGTCAGCATGCCCCACCCGGACGCGACGGCCCAAATCCTCTCGGGACACTCCGAGATCACGGCGCATTTCACCTCGCCGCCGTTCTCGCAACAGCAATTGGCGAGCGGCAAGGTGCATCAGGTCCTCAACAGCTACGACGTGCTCGGCGGTCCCCACGCTTTTAACGTGGTTTATTCCACCACGAAGTTCGTCAACGACAATCCGAAAACGGTCCAGGCGTTCGTCCGTGGTCTCGACCGCGCCAACGAATGGATCAAGGCTAATCCGAAAGAGGCCGCCGCGCTCTACATCAAAGCGGAGGGTTCGAAACTCGCGCCAGACTTCGTCGAGAGCATCATTCGCGACAAGGACGTCAATTTCACGACGGCTCCGGAGGGAGCCCAGAAGTTCGCGGATTTCGAGGCCAAGGTCGGTTTGATCAAACAGGCCCCAGCATCGTGGCGGGACTTGTTCTGGTCAGGCCTCGGAGAGAAGCCTGGAAGCTGACATGAACGTGGCTCCGCGGCTGACCGGTCTCGTCGGCGAGACCGCATCGCCTACCCTGCTCGAGCTAGATCACGTCAGCATCAGCTATCCGACACCTGACGGCATCCTAACAGCGGTCGAAGACGTCAGCTTCAGGATGTCGGCCGGCGAACGACTGGTTCTGCTGGGCCCGTCGGGCTGCGGCAAGTCCACATTGCTGCGTGCCGTCGGCGGCTTCCTCAAGCCAAGTGCCGGCGAGATTCGCATGAGCGGCCGGCGGATCGGGGCTCCGGGTCCCGACCGCATGACCGTGTTTCAGGAGTTCGACCAGTTGCTGCCGTGGCGCACCGTGCTAGGCAACGTTCGCTATGCCCTGGAGCGGGGAAAATCGCTGTCGCGCAGGGACGCAGAGGGTGTTGCACGTCGATGGCTCGAGCGCGTCGGGCTGAAGAATTTCGTCGACGCCTTTCCCCACACCTTGTCCGGCGGAATGAAGCAGCGCGTCGCGATCGCGCGGGCTTTCGCGCTTGAGCCGGCGCTGCTGCTGATGGATGAACCCTTCGCTGCACTGGACGCGCTGACACGACGACAGATGCAGGACGAGCTGCTCAAGCTGTGCGAGGAAACCGGAAACACCGCCCTGTTCGTGACGCATGGCATCGACGAGGCGATCCGCGTCGGAACCCGTATCCTCGCCCTGACGCCGCATCCAGGGCGGCTGGCCGCAGCGTTCGATGTTCCACCGGAAACCCGTACCCGCGGCGCAGCAGGTTTCGCCGAGTTAGAACGCCGGATCCAGGAGACCGTCTTTGCCGGCCCGGAGATCGATCATGTCTGACATCGCGGCGCCAAATCTGGTTCGCGCACCAGCGCTGCGGCGTGCACTCGCGGGAACGCCCTGGCGGCGCTTCGTCATCCTCGCCGGCTTTGCTCTCGCCTGGGAGCTCTATGCCCGCTGGCTCGACAACGCGCTTCTGCTGCCAACCCTGGGCGCGACGCTGTCGGCACTGTGGTCGGCTATACTGTCGGGCGAACTGCCCAATCGCGCATTGACCTCATTACGGGTTCTGATCACCGGCTACGCACTGGGCGTTGCCGTCGCCGCTGTGTTTACAACCCTTGCTGCCTTGACGCGCTGGGGCAACGAGGCCCTTGGTCTCTTGACGTCGATGTTCAACCCGCTTCCCGCCATCGCGCTGCTTCCCATCGCGTTGCTGTGGTTCGGTGTGGGAACGCCGAGTCTCATCTTCGTCATCGTTCACTCGGTTCTGTGGCCGGTCGCCCTTGCCTGCCACGGGGGTTTTCTTGCCGTCCCGCCAACTCTGAGAATGGCTGGTCGCAACCTCGGCTTATCAGGCGGCCGTTTCGTCGTGGAGATCCTGGTACCTGCGGCCTTTCCCCAGATATTGTCGGGCTTGCGGATCGGGTGGGCTTTCGCCTGGCGCACGCTGATCGCGGCCGAACTGGTGTTCGGCGTCAGCGCTCGCTCCGGCGGAATTGGCTGGTTCATCTACACCAGCCGCGCGCAATTGGAGACCGCCAGCGTCTTCGCCGGATTGCTCACAGTGATTCTGATCGGCCTCCTCGTGGAGGGCGCGATCTTTCGGAGCCTGACACGAATCACGGTGCAGCGCTGGGGACAGATTCAAACCTAATACGCGGCCCTATCGGTCTCGTCTCGATGTGCGTGCTGCCGCCTTGCTCCGGTGCGTCATTCGTTCGGCCAGCGCGGCAATCGCAGCTTGTTTGTTTTGCGTAGACCTTCGCCACTCGCTCCGCCGAGCCGCGCAGTGCATGACTGACCAGCCAAAACGGTCGTTCGCATTCGTGGTGAGGACGTCGAGCGAATAGCACGAGGCGCTGGCGTCGCGCGGACTCATTCCAAAATTCGCTGATCGCGATAGGTTTTGCCGCCCCGTGAATGCAGCACGGAGCCGCCGCGCGGTTCGACGACGGGTAGCTCCGCGAGTGCATTCACAACATGGTACATGGTTGGAAGGTCCGACCATGCCGCACGGTGACAACGAACCGCGCCCTCGCCGCTCAGGTGCCGTTCGACCGTTCGGTCAGGGTCGGCAGCCGGCGTAAGCGTCACCTGCCGCAGCTCCCCTTCACCCCAAGCGCCAGTTCGTAGCACGTATTTGAGCATCAGCGTCCCATCGGAAGAATCTTTCGCAGTGCCATAGGGCGCATCGTGCAGGTCCGAGACCGCAAGATCCAGGAAGCGAAAGCCCATCCAGCCGGCTGCACAAAGCTGCACGCCATCCCAACGCCGCGGCTCGGCGATCTCGGCATAGAGCGTCGGATGACCGACCTCGTCTCGCCCGGTGATGATGGGATCGGCAAGGTTTTCCCAGACGACGGCGAGGAACCGGCCTGCGGCTTCGTCGCTGATACCCGAGAAATGCACCGGCCAACCGACCTGAATCATGGTGTAGCCGCGTCCGGCCAGCCAATCGATTTCCGTCATGTAGTGGAATTCGACAGTGACGACAGGCTCGCCCCAGAGCGAGAAGCCCTCCGGCAGATGTCGTTCGAGCCGCGCGCCATCGGTCAAGAAACTCGCCGCAACCGAAAGACGACGTGGGCTGCGCTTGGGATCAGCGGCCACGTCAAACGGCAATTGCCGTGGTCCGGGCGCCGGCCCGAAATGAGACGGCATTCGATAGATGCGCCCGGCTTCAAAGCGATAGCTCATCGAGCGCTCGCCCGCGGCAGGGTATCGAGCAAGGGTCGGGCCAGATGCAGGATCTGGTAAGCGGCACCGGCGCTCTCTCTGTCCAGCTCATTTTCTGATAGCAAGATCCGCGTGACGGTCCAGTTCTGCGCATCGACGCTGACGACGGCAGCGACCGAACCGGGCCGTTCGGCAGTCGCGCGATTGTGCTCGATCTCGGCGGCGAAGGCCGCTGTGAGATCGGCGTCGATCGCAATGCTGTGCTCCTTCCTGTAGGCGAAACGCGCAAACCGTCCGTTGCCTCGGCGAGCGTCAAGAGCAAAACCGGGCTCGATCTCTGCGCGCCCGAAGCTGTCCGTAACGATCTCGTAGCGGCCGCTCACCAGGAAATCGCGGAAGGCTTCGTCCTGTCGCCAGAGATAAAGCGACGAATAGCTGCTGGCGGCGGCACCGAAATGCCCACTCTCGCGCAGCAGGAACGCCTTGAAGGAAAGCTCGGGCACGGCGTCCCACAGAGGACCGCGCTGCCTCGCGCGGTCGCGGATGAGCGCGACGTCGTAATCGGCCGGCAATCGGTGAGAATAATAGGCAGTGATCATCGGCGCATTTCCCATCGCGTGGATCCGAACACAATGAAGCTTAGCCAATCGTTGATCATTGGAAAATGTCATGAAATAATGTTTCAATGATTATGAAATCGAATGATAGACCATGAAGACGCTAGACATCGAAGCGGTGCAGGCGTTCGTTCTCACTGCTGATCTGAAAAGCTTTACCCGCGCGGCAGAAGCGATGGATAGCACCCAGTCTGCTGTAAGCCTGAAGATCAAGCGGCTGGAGGATGTGCTCGGACGCAGGCTCCTTGAGCGTACGCCGCGCCTGGTTCGGCTTTCGGCGGATGGAACCGCGTTCCTGCAAGCCGCGCGGGTGCTGATCCATGCGCATCATGGTGCGATGGGCTGCTTCGGCATCGAGCCGCGTCGGCTCGTGGTCGGCATCAGTCATCACATCGTCGGCGCGGAACTGCCGCTCCTGTTGCGACGGATGCGCAACGCCGAGCCGGGACTTGTGCTCGAAATCCGCGTCTCGACCTCGGCCGATGTTCTCGACCAGTTTGATCGCGGCGACATCGATGCGGCCGTGGTCTTGCGTCACGACAGCCGACGTCGCGGCGGCGAGGTCATCCTAGAAGAGAGCTTCGGCTGGATGGCCTCGACCGATTTCGAGCATCATCGCGGCGAACCGCTCCGTCTTGCTGCCCAGGCCGACCCTTGCAGCGTGCGCTGCATGGCGGTGGACGCGCTCAACAAGGCAGGCATAGCTTGGACCGAGGTATTCGTCGGCGGCGGGGTCGCGACCATCGGCGCGGCCGTCGCGGCCGGTCTTGCGGTCGCGGCGCTCGGCCGCAGGGTTGCGCCGACCGGAACCATCGACATCGGAGCACAGCTCGGCCTCCCGCCATTGCCGTCTCGCGACGTGGTGCTCCATGCGAGCCGCAGAGACCATGAGACAAGAAACGCGCTAAAAACCCTTACGGCTGCAATCCGGGCCACGGCGGTTAGGCCGTAGCCATCTCGACCACGATGCGCGCTGGCTCTTACCAGTGCCGATATAGATGCCTTTGAATCGTTTCTCGAAGGACGCCTTCACTGGGGCAGAGTGATAGGGGTCGCCAGGCTGCTTGATCCAGGGCTTGTCGCCACTTCGGGCGGTCGACGCCGCATCGTTTCAGTGGCCAAACAGCAGATAGCTGCGATCAATGCCGCGCTGATCCCTCGTCTCATCAGTCCAGCCGACCGCCCTTCGGTAGCTGCCAAGCGTCGCATTCTTTTTCAGAAGGGCGAGATCGACCTGCTGCGGCACGTCCGCAAAGGGCGAGACGAACAGCGCATCCTCGGGACAATAGAGCTCGCAGAGGAAGCAGGTCTGGCAATCGCCCTGGCGGGCGATCACCGGAATCCCGTCGGTCTTGTCGAAGACGTTGGTCGGGCACACATTGACGCAAATATCGCAGGCCGTGCAGCGCTCGGCGTCGATAACCTCGATCATTCCGCAGCCTCCGCATAGGCCGTGTCAGCATGTGCGCGCACCGAGGTCCAAATCTCGTCGAGCCCACCGGCCGTGATGTATTGGCGTTGACGATCGTCCTGATCCGGAAAATCGTCCCGCCGGTGCATGCCACGGCTTTCCTGTCGTGCCAACCCGGATCGATACATCCAGCGTGCCGTCGCCAGCATGGCCGCGCCTTCGCGCGCCCGAAGCAGGTCATCTTCGGCCGCCGCGTCCGCCTGCGACGCTTCGACCCAAAGCGCATCAAGGCGCTCCAGCGACGCAGTCAAACGCCCCGCCTCGCGGAAGTAATTCAGCTCATAGGGAAAGACTTCGTCCTGAACCGACTTTGCGAGCGCTGCCGGCTTATACGCCCGTTCGGAGCGCGGGCGTAGCGCAACAGTCCCGGCCGAAGAGACAGTGCGCCTGGTGGCAACCCCCACTTGTCGCGCATAGTCGGCGGCGCCCTGCCCGGCGAACGTGCCTGAGGATATTGCCCAGGCGGCATTGTGGCTTCCGCCGCCGGTAAATCCACCGCAGATCAATTCGCGGGTTGCTGCATCACCTGCGGCGTAGAGCCCCGGCACGCTTGTGGCGCAGGTGTCGTCGACGATCCGAAGCCCGCCGGTGCCGCGCACCGTGCCCTCGAGTCGCAAGGTGACGGGAAACCGATCGGTGAAGGGATCGATTCCGGTGCGGTCGAACGGCAGGAAGAAGTTCGGCTGCGAGGCCCGCATGTCCCGCCTCACAGTCTCGTCTGCCTTGTCGAGCCGGGCGTAGACTGGCCCCTGCAACAACGCGCGAGCGATGGCCGAGCGCCCGCCCTTCGAGGCTGCACCAGGGACTACGCCGCCATCCTCATATGTAAACGTCGCCCAGCCATAGAACAGCGTCTTGGTCACCGAGCCAAAGGCGGGTGATATCGCGTATGGATTGGAAAACTCCATGCTGGTTAGATCGGCGCCCGCTTCCGCGGCCATCAGATAGCCGTCCCCGGTCAGCACGTTGGAGCCAAGCGTCTTACTGAGGAACGCGCAGCCACCGGTAGCGATCACTACCGCTTTGGCACGTACGGTCCAGCGGTCGCCCTTCTGGCGGCGAAGTCCGCTCGCACCCGCGACCGCACCATCATCGTCCACGAGCAGTTCGAGCGCTGGGCAATGGTCGAGAATAGTGACGCGAGCCTGTTTGGTACGCTTGCGCATCAGCCGCATATATTCGGGACCCTGAAGGGAATTGCGCTGCGGCCTGCCGTTGTCATCGACCGGGTAAGGATAGCCCCAATCGGCCAACCGGTTGCTCTGCTCATAGGTGCAATCGAGCACTCGCGTCATCCAGCGCCGGTCCTGCAGATAACCGCCCATCTTCTCGCGACCGGCCATCGCGGCTTCGCGCAGCGCAGGATCCGGATCGATGTACCAAACGCCGGTGCCGGCTGCCGCCGTCGCACCCGAGGTGCCACAGAATCCCTTGTCGGCGAGCACGACGCGCGCCCCGCACTCGGCCGCGCTGACTGCCGCCCAAGTCCCTGCCGGTCCGCCGCCGATCACCAGGACATCCGCGTCGAACTCAACCGATCCGACCGGCGTTGACGCGCGTTCGGTGCGATACTGTCGATAGGTCATGGATCATTTCTCCGTACGCAATTGCCCGCGGCGGCGCGCAGCATGCGGACAGGAAGGTTACGCGATCGAACGCTGCTGGCAATTTCAGATATTGACGAAGACTTGGGTAAAGCTTTCCCAGTGGCCGCTGGCGAGAGAAAATTTGTGCGGGCTCACGCACGCACTGCCGAGCCCAAGAATCCTCTGCTTCCCTGGAGTTGAGCAGCGATCGACGATTCGGCGATCGCGGGCTGCGACACCTCCAGGCGACACCTTCGTCGGTGGCGTGGCCTGAATAAGTCCCGCCACGACGAACGTCGCTCGCGGCCCGGACGCCCCACATCGTCGCTCAGGTCCAGACGCCGGAGCGGCGATCTTCAACCCGCTTGGCCTTGTGGGTGGCGCGCGGCAACGAGTCCGGCGGCAGCACCCTGACAACGGCGGAAACGCCGGTCACTGCGCGAAACTTACGCGCGAACTGATCGGACAGCTCCTCGATACGGCCGTTGTAGCCGTGACGATACTCGATCTCGACCGTGAGTCGATCGAGATGATCGACGCGCTCGACGATGAGACGGTATTCCCCCGTGAGTTCATGGTCTTGACGCGCCACGGCCTCAACGTCGCTCGGAAACAGGTTGACGCCCTTGATGATCAGCATGTCGTCAAGGCGGCCGTGCACTCCGTTGAGGCGGATTGCCGTGCGTCCGCAGGCGCACGGGTCCGGATTGAAGCTGACGATGTCGCCGGTGCGAAAGCGCACCATCGGTCGTGCCCGCTTCTTCAGCGTGGTGAGCACCATTTCGCCGCGATCACCAGGCTTCACCGGCTCGTCACTCTTGGGATCTAGCACTTCGACAAGGATGTGATCCTCCGCCCAATGCAGACCGTTTTTGTGCTCGCACATACCGGCGCACGATCCGAAGATGTCGGAGAGTCCGTAATAGTCGTAGACTGACGCCCCCCACAATCGCTCGATGCGATCTCGCGTCTCCGGGATCGATCCGCCCGGTTCACCGGCGACGAAGATGCGCCTGACGGCCAGATCCTTGCGCAGGTCGTAGCCTTCCTTTACGGCGGTTTCCCCGAGATACCAACCATAGGACGGCGTAGTCCAGATCACGGTGGCCTGGAACTGCTTCAGAATCTGCAGCAGGCGCTCGGAGGGGATCGTGCCAGCATGGATCGTGAGCGCGCCAAGTTTCTGGGCGCCAAGCACGCAGGGCCCACCGATGAATAGCGAGAAGTTGAGCGAATGAACGTAGCGGTCGGTTGGACGCATGCCAGATGACCAGAACTGCCGCGCTTCATAGTCGATCCGCTCGTCAAAATCTTGTGCGGTGAAGGGCGATGCCGTCGGCACGCCCGTCGAACCGGACGAGGCGGAGATATAGACGATATCGCGCTCGGGCACTGCGACGAGATCGCCGAAAGGGGGCACGGCAAGCTGTCGGTCGCGCAGCACACGCTTGTCGATGAATGGAAAGCGCCTGATATCATCGAGGCTGCGGAGTTGGTCGGGACCGACCTTCGCCGCGTCGAATGCGGCACGGTAGGCCGGCGAGCCGGCATAGGCATGCGCGAGATGGTCTTGCAGCAGCGACAGCTTGAGCTCGTCCCACGCTGCCCGGCTTTGGGTCTCGAGCTTGGGGTCCCAATACACTCGGTCGTCCGCGCTTGCGAAGTCGGTCATCATGATCTCGTGTGTCTGGTGGCAGGCAGCGGCACCTTCAGTCCGCTCTGCGGGCTCGGGAGCATTTTACGCTCTCAATGACGGCCGGTGAACTCGATAATAGCTCGGCGGATCATTGAGACGGTGGACGCCTTGATGCGCTGAGTTCCCGTCAGATGCCCCCTCGAGATCTGCCAAACGCCGCAGAGCGAACGGACTAACAGTACACTCGGCATCATCTGCCGTGGCAGTGAGGGATTGCGGCTGTCCTGAAGGTCTATGAGCTTAGACCGCGATCGGCACGAAGTGGTTGATGAGCACCAGGATCACCAGCGCGACTACACCGACGCCAAGGCTCCACCCGATCAGTTGCTTCTCGACGGGGTGCAGCGGTTCGCCGGCTTTGTTCGATTCACGCTCGAATTCTGTCTGTGACACGTCTCTCTCCTTTCACGGCTTTCAGCTTGCGAGCGGCGGCTTAACGCCGCTGAAGAAAAGCCACGAAATCAGCAGGCCAACCCAGATCACGAAGCCGAACAGACTGACGAAATAGACGGCGGCCAGCTTGCCAAAGCCCTGCTGCCAGAGCTTTCGGAAATCCGACAGCACGCCGATCGAGAAGAACGTCAGGATGAAGAAGATAACCCGGAACACGTTCGCTTCGCCGGCCGCGTTCGGCAACGCCTTCGCGATCTCGGGTGTCGTGCCGAGCGCGAGATAGACCGAGATCGCGAACACCACGACGAAGCCGAGGATGAATTTCGGGAAGCGCTGCCAGATCTCGCCCGGTTTGGCCTTATCGGCCCCCTTGTCGATGTAGTTCGTCCAGATGTAGCCGAGGATGAAGGCCCAGACGCCGATGAAGATGTCGATGAAGACCTTAACGGTCGCCGTCGTCGCCAGGATCCAACCAGGCTGATACTTGATGCCCTCGGCGGCAGCCCTCGCCGTGATCAATGCGTCCGTGATGCCACCACCGGCCACCGCCGCGCCGTCAGTCTTGACCGCAAGGCCTATCCAGGCTCCTGCGACCAGCGGCTCCTGCCACAGGAAGGTCTGCGCCAGGAACGGCAGGATCAAGACCTCGACCACCGCGAACACCACGACCAGCGACGACACCAGGACCGGCACCGCCGGCCGCGCCCGGATCGCGCCGCCGGTTGCGATCGCAGCGGCGACGCCACAGATCGAGATGCCGGAGGCGAGCGGCACCGACCACTCGCGGCTGAAGCCAAACCATTTCCGAGCGACAAAATAGACCACCGCCCAATAGATCAGATAGGCCTCGACGATCGCGGCGGCGCCGCGGATCAGAATTGACGACGCAAGATTTAGCCGGCCAGCCGCCGGTCAGGCCGCCCTAAACTAGGCTCCGCCTCCCACCGTGCCGACAATGGCATCCTTGCCGTCGCGGATGGCTTGGTGAAGGAACGGCCTGCCCAGTAACTCGCCGCGTTCGTCGAACTTGAGGTCCTGACCGGCACCAGTGAAATCGATGGGCTCGTTTCTTCGGATGAGCGCCAGAGCTTCGGCACCCGTCGCCACCTTGGTGCCAGGCCCGTTCGTAACCGGGATGATCTGCTTGGCGAACTCAACAGGATTAGCGGATTTCGCCTTCTCTATGGCGACCGCGAGAACATTGATGGCATCGTACTGAAGCGCGGCGAACGGAAATACGGTGCCATCGGGTGCACCCAATGCCTTTACAAAGGCCTTGTATTCGGGCCTATCGAGTGGGCTGATCGGCTGCACATGCTCGATGCCTTCCGCAACTTCCTTGCCGACGTTCTTGACGAAGGCGCTGCTGCCGTCGACGCCAGCTGCGGCTGCAATGGTGAGCGAAAAGACCTTGCCCTTGTAACCGCCTCGGTAGATCTCCTTCGCGATCGACGTAAACTGATTGACGTAACCCGGGACAAACACCGCATCCGGGTTCGCGGCAAACACCTTTTCAATTTCGGCCCGATAGGAGGGCTGGTCGGGCTTGAATTCCACATTCGATATCACGGCGCCGCCGCCATCCTGGATCGTCTTCAGGAAGGACGGGATCATCGTGGCGACGAATGGATTTTGCAGGTGAAGCAGGCCGATCTTCTTATAACCTCCATTCAGGATCGCACGTGCGGCCGGTGCTCCCCAGCTGGAAGCTCGGGCCTGGAAGCGCCAGACCAGCCCCTTCGTATCGCCCTCCGTCACTTCATCGGCTGAACCCAGTACCGTGAGGACCACGTTTTTCTCGAGCGTCAACGGCCGGACTGCCAAAATGGGCGCCGATCCCCAGACGGCCGTAACGGCAACGACCTTGTCGATATCCAAAAGCTTACGCGCCGCTTTTACCGCCGCGGTCGCACTGGTTTCATCATCTTCGATGAACAACTCGATCTTGCGTCCGCCGAGAACACCGCCCGCGTTGTTGATTTCATCCGCGGCAAGCTTGGAGGCCTTGACGATATCGGCGCCGTAAGGCCCTCCGCCACCTGTCAGCGGTGCCAGAACGCCGATCCGGATTGTCTCGCCGGATTGGGCGCGTGCAAGCGACGATATAAACGGGGCCAGCGCAATACCGCCCATCAGCGCCCGGCGCGAAATCAGGTGATGCATGTCATTTTCCTCTTTTATAAACTGAAAAGTCGCTACTCGGCCGCCTCGCGCACGACGACGCCGTCCTCGATGTCAAATTGCAAGATGTCGTTGAAGCGGTTGAACGCGCCGCAGAGCGCCGTGCGCCATGTCAGCTCGACGATCTGGGCTTCGCTGAAATGTTGGCGCAGCCGGACGAAGATCTCGTCACGAGTCTTGTTCCAGTTATTGGTGACGGCGATGGCGTATTCCACCACCAGCTTGTCCAAATCATCAAGTTCAGCGTGGTTATGATAGTCGAGCAGCCGCTCTGCCCCCTCTTCCGATACGCCCTGAATAGCAAGTTTGGGTGTATGGTGGGATACGCAGTATGTGCAGCGATTAAGGAGAGAGACCGTCACGAGCGCCAATTCAAGATATCGTTTCGGCAGCACGGCCTCCTCAGACAAGTCGACCAGCATGGACCAGATATGCTGAAAGATCGGCGGCCGGTGCGCCATGACCCCGGCCTGATTCTCAAACGCACCGTAGCCGGTCATCTTGTCCCAGAGCGGCTTGAGGCCGGCGGGAATATCCTCTTTGGTCTTTATCGAAATGCGCGACATGATGGCGTGTCCTATCAGTGCGTGACGTTTGGATTGGAGGGCTTGCGGGAAGACAAGCGATATTCCGATGACAGGCCATTTGGCCTGAACATCAGCATGACGATGAGCCCGGCCCCGATCAGGACCAGCCGGAGCGAGGCCGCTTGCTGCGCAGAGAAATACGGCACGAAGTCCTTGAGAAACCGCGTCCCTTCGAGCAGCACCATCACGGTGCAGGCCCCGAGCAGAAGACCGCGATTGGAGCCTTTGCCACCGACAATGACACTCATGAAGGCGTAGACCGTGACAAATCCCGCGAACTCGCCGGGATCGATGTAGGTGAAATAAAACGCATGCAAGGCGCCCGCGAGGCCGATAACTGCGCCGCCGATCGCGAAAGCCTTCACGCGCAACGATAAAACGGCCTTACCCAATGTGGCGGCCACGACATCGTCTTCGCGCACGGCGCGGAGGGCGCGCCCAAAGGGTGAGCGAATGATGCGATCGAGCAAAAGGTAGACAAGGGCGATGAGTGCGAGACATACCACGAGGAAGAAGGTTTCGTAACGCTCGCCGCCGACCAGTTCGACGAACGGCCTTGGGATGTCGCGGATGCCATTGGCGCCCCCTGTCAGCCATGTCTCGTTGGTCAACACCAACCGCACCGACTCCGAGAAAGCAAGTGTCGTAATCGCGAGATAGTCTTCGCGCAGCTTGATCGTGGCGAGCGACACCAGGGCCGAAATGGCCGCTGTCGCGGCAATAGCCGCCGCCGTAGCTGTCACTCCATCGACCCCTTGTTTCGAGAGTATGGCCGCCGTGTAGGCGCCTACCCCATAAAAGCCCGCCAATCCGAAATTGATCATGCCTGCCTGCCCCCACTGAATATTCAGCGCGAAGCCAAGCAGCACGGCCAAGGACACGAAGGTGAGGATTGCGACAAGGTATCCGATCATCGCCGAATCCTCGCAACGCCGAACAGTCCCTGCGGACGAAGCAGCAAGACAAGTGCAAGAACGACGAAGCTGATCCCCTGCCGGTAGGTCGTGGAGACCGCAAGAGCGGAGGTCTCCTCGACAACGCCGATGATAAGGGCACCGACGACTGCCCCAAACGGATTACCGATCCCGCCGACCACGGCCGCCGCGAATACGGAAACGAGGTAATTTGTTCCGATGAGCGGATCGACAATGCCATCGAGGGCGATCAGCATGCCCGCAAAGGCGGTCAAACCCCCGGAGATAGCCCAGGTCCAATCGACCGTGCGTCCTCGCTCGACGCCGCGAACTTCCGCCAAGTCCGGATCGTCCGCGATCGCGCGCATGGCACGTCCGAGGCGGGTGCGTCTCAGGAGCACAGCAACCAGGGCCATTGACGTGAGCGTCACGATCAGGATCACGAGTTGCTCATGATTAAGCCGTAACCCGTTCCACAAGAGTGGCCGGGCCACAGGCACATCGAGAGTGCGTACATCGGCGCCGAAAGCAAATCGAATAATGTTCTCGAGCACGAAGGCAACGCCCATCGAGGCGACCAAGAGCGTGATGTGATCAGCATGCCGGATGTGACGGTAGATTCCTCGGTCGATACCAACCGCGATGAGGGCCAGGGCTGCCGCCGCAATCGGCGCAGCCAGCAGGATAGGCGCGCCGAGCGAGGCGTTTACGGCATAAGCGAGGTAAGCGCCCATCGTGATCATCGCGCCGATGGAAAAATTCGCAAAATTGAGAATGCCATAGGTGAGTGAGAGCGCGATCGCGGGAAGCGCAATCAGCAAACCCGAGATCAGACCGTTAAGCAGCGCTTGCATCATCGCTGGTACCCTGCTGAAGGAGCTCGCCTCCTGCCTTTGTTCCTCCGAGGAACAGTGATTTCACCTTTGGATCCGACAGGAAGGCCGCGGCGGACCACGTGCCCTTGATTTCACCACCCGCCAGCAGCAAGGCGTCATGCGAAATACGCATCGCCTCAATCAGGTTCTGTTCGATCATGATCACCGTGACGCCGGTGCGGTTCACCGCGGCGACAGCGTCGAGCATCGTGGTGACATAGCGCGGCGAGAGACCGGCGGAGGGCTCATCCAGCAGCAGGGTCGAGGGTCCGGCAATCAGCGCGCACCCCATCGCCAGCATCTGCCGCTGCCCGCCACTGAGCGTGCCGGCCTGCGCTTTGGTGCGCGGGACCAGGTCCGGAAAGAGGTCGAGCACACGCTGCCGAGCTGCAGCAAACGCGCCGCGCGCGGCTTTCCGGTGAATGAACTCGAAACCGATACTGAGGTTTTCCTCAACGGTAAGGTTCTTGAAGACATTCCGCTCCTGTGGAACATAACCAAGCCCGGCTGCGGCGCGCGCGGGCGGCGACAATGCTGTAATGTCGCGCGTTCCTATACGAATTGTCCCCTGGCGCGGCCGCAGCAACCCTGCCATCGTTTTCATGAGGGTCGACTTGCCCGCACCGTTCGGTCCGGCGATGGTGGTGATGCGCCCCGGCTTTGCCTGCAAGCTTACCGTGCGGACGATGTCGGTTGCGCCGTAGCCCGCGGAAACAGACTCCAAGCGCAAAGATCCCGATACGCTGGTCATGCCTTTACCCCGAGATAGGCCTCGACGACGCGGCTATCGCTAGATACCTCGGCGAATGAGCCCTGCGTCAGGATTTTCCCTGCAGCCATGACATAGACATGGCGGCAAAGGGCCGCGACCACATCGAGATCGTGCTCAATAATTAGGAAGTCCACGCCTTCGTCCGCGAGGCCGCGAATGGTGTCGATCAGGATCGCTTCCATGGAGGGTGCGACGCCGGCGGCGGGCTCATCAAGTAGCACGAGCCGCGGCGAAAGCATCAAGGCGCGACTAATCTCGAGGAGCTTTTTCTGGCCTCCGGAAAGTGCCGATGCAGGCTCGTCAGCGAGGCGCCAGAGATTCACTTTCAGGAGCGCCCCACGCGCCGCCTCGATGGCCGCTTCCTCCTCGCGGCGAACCCGGCGAGCTCGCGTAAAAATACCCGTAAGGGTCTCGCCCGTCTGACGGGGACGGGCAAGCAACAGATTCTCAAGCACGCTCAGTTGCCCAAGCTCCCGGGAAATCTGAAACGTCCGCACAAGCCCACGGGATGCAAGCCGATGCTGGGGAAGCGTAGCAACCGCCTCTCCATTCAACCATACACCTCCGCTGGTCGCGCGCTCGACTCCCGAAATCACGTTGAGAAGCGTCGTCTTTCCTGCGCCGTTGGGACCGATCAGGCCGGTAATACGGCCATGCGGCAAATCCATATCGACGCCCGCGACGGCATCGAGCCCGCCATAGGATTTGGTCAAGCCACGGATCACGAGCAGCGGATGCGCCCCCTCCACGCGGTCGGAGGATGCGCGGAAAGGTGTGGGGGCCGGTTCAGGAATCGTCCGAAACGCAAACCGACCGGACGAAGTCTCGACCGAAGCACTCATGCCGGAAGATTAGGAGGCTTTGGAGCGCGTAGCGCATGACCGCAAAAATAAAAAGATTGTCCTCCCTATCCTGCTCACCGCAGGTCAATCCTGTCGCGATTGCTGCCGAGCGGGATGGGCTTGTTTCACGCCATCTCGACGACTTCGCCGCTTAAGTCTGCAGATGGCCGCGAAGCGTTGCGGCGGCATAATCCCGCCGGAACACGCCGAGACGCTGCAGTTCCGGGACCACGCCATCCACAAAGGCAGCAAAGGAGTCGGGCAGGAAGGCTGGTGAGATCACAAAACCGTCCGCATCGCCGGAGGTGAAGATGTCCGCAAGCTCATCGGCAACTTGCCGCGGCGTTCCGCAAATCTGCGGCACGAGGACGCTTTGCCCGTATTTCCGGCCAATTTCGCGCAGGCTGAGCGCATTGTCCTTCGCGATCCGGGACGCCATGGCGATCAGGCTCTGGGTGCCGGTGCTGTGCAACTGTTCGACGGGCGCGTCGAGGTCAAGTTCTTTCAGATCGATGTTCGCATGGGCCGATAACGTCGAAAGTCCGACCAGCGGATTTACAAGGGCATTAGCTTGATCCCGCTTTTCGAAGGCCTCTTCGCGGCTGCGGCCGACGAAGGGCATAATGGCAATGAGCGACTTGCAACCGCCCTCGACACGGCCCGACCGGGCCGCTTCCTCGTGGATCGCCTGCGTCGATCGTCTCATGTGCTCACGCGTCGGCGCAATGTTGAAGATGACCTCGGCCCATTTGACCGCGAAGGCACGCCCCCGGTCGGATGCGCCCGCCTGGATGATGACGGGCCGCCCCTGCGGTCCGCGCGGGATATTGAGCGGCCCCCGCGATTTGAAGTAGGTGCCGACATGGTTCACGTAATGCACCTTGGCCGGATCGGCGTAGAGGCCTTTTGCCTGGTCCAGCTGCAAGGCGCCTTCGTCCCAGCTGTCCCAGAGTTTCGAGATCAGCTCCATGAATTCGTCGGCCCGGTCATAGCGCTGATCGTGGCTGAGGTGGCTTTCCAAACCGAAATTGAGCGCCTCGCCGTCGTTCATCGAAGTCACGACGTTCCAGGCCACGCGACCATTTGAAAGGTGATCAAGCGTGCTGAACTCACGTGCGAGATGATAGGGTTGGTCGTAGGTAGTGGAGCGGGTCGCACCGAGGCCGATATGACGGGTTGTCGCCGCCAGCGCGCCAAGGATGGGCACAGGATCCATCCGCGTCGAATCCTGATCGCCATACCGGATACCGATCTCCTTGTCGCCGCCGAAGCGGTCCGCAATCGCGAGGCGATCGGCGAAGAAGATCAAGTCGAACTTACCGCGCTCCAGGGTTCGCGCCACCTCCGTGTAGTAGTCGAGGGAGAGAAACGGAACGGCGTGTGCGGGATTGCGCCAGAGCGCATGGCTGTGCGCGACGGGCCCGGCGATGAGAAAGCCGGCGAGACTCATATGACGGGAAGACACTAATTCACTTCCACCTAAGGGAAGCGCCACAGCTAACAAATCCATCTGCCCCTGGCGATAGGAGGCGCTTCCCGCCCGCAAAAAGGAAGTTCATTCTAAACATCTCCTATTTTCAGGGATAATTCGAGCGCCTTTACTAAGCTTAGCAGATCAACATGCCATGAGCTCTCATGCTCAAAGAGACCGAGGTCGCCGGTTGGAGCGCGGCCCGGCCATTTTACTCGGCGGCTATGGCCTCGGCGCGGTCTGCGGCATGCGAAGGACGGGCGACAACCAGCCCTTCCCTTGCAACGGTTTCTCCGCCGCTTTCGCCATCTCGGACTTCTTGAGTGAAGCGATGTTTTCGGCGGCTGCGTTGCCCACCCCTTGCGGACGGCTTCAGGGATACCTCGCACCGGCACACGTTCAACATTCCCGCCCCCACGGTAGGAACGTAGAACTTGGCTTCGAGGACTGGAGCTCAACCGCAGGACGAAAACTCGGACCTCGTATCCGCTTCTTGAATTTGCGAATGTCGGAGATGGTATCTTCGCTCTCGGTCTCCACGTGAAACGGCCCCGAAGCTTGTCAAGCTGCGCATCCAAGTAAATCGAAAGGACGTCCGCGATTGCGATCGTCGATGTGGCGGATTCGTCGCTCCGGGGTGTGCTTGGAGGTTATGTAATCCCTCAGTTTTTCCTCCGCGGCCGCAATCTCATCTGCAAGGCAGCCTGTGCCGACATCCCGGCCGTTGTCTCTGATGATCCAGGTTGCTTGGTGAGTGATCTTTCCGCTCTTGCTTCAGCGGTGGCCTTGAGCTGAAGTCTTGCCCCCTTGCTTCTTCGCGGCATAGCTCTCGCATCCGTTCGATATGAGCCATGCCCCATTTCAGCTTGGAAGATCGGCGTCGTTCAGCTTAATGTCTTCCGTCTTGCAGATCGCTTGCGATGAAGATTTTAACTTGGTCATGCGATTTTCGGGTCACGCGGTCTGACGGAACGCCAGCTCGGCGAATAGGCCGCCTCGATCGAGGAGTTCCTGATAGCTGCCTTCCTCGACGACCTTGCCGGCCTCGAGCACATAGATCCGGTCGGCGTTCTGCACGGTCGAGAGGCGATGCGCGACGACGATGCGCGTGGCGTCGAGTCGCTTCAATCCCTCGGAGACGATCTGCTGCGTACGGTTGTCGAGCGCGCTCGTCGCTTCGTCGAACAACAGGATTCGCGGGCGGCGCACCACCGCGCGCGCGATCAGCAGCCGCTGCCGCTGCCCGCCTGACAGCAGCAACGCGTCCTCGCCAACGAAGGTGTGCATGCGCATCGGCATCGCCCGGATGTCGTCGTCCAGGCCGGCCAGACGTGCCGCCTCCCAGGCATCCGCCTCGGTCAGGACGGCGCCATTGAGGATGTTGTCCAACAGGCTGCCGCTCGTCGTGCGGCTCGATTGCAGCACCACGCCCATCTGCCGGCGCACGGCATGCAGGTCGAGATTTGCCAGCTCCTGGTCGTCGAAGAACACCGATCCGCGCTCCGGTGTCTCGAAGCCGAGCAGGACCCGCATCAAGGTCGATTTGCCCGAACCCGAAGCGCCGACGATGCCTATGAACTCGCCCGGACGCGCCGAGATCGAGACGCCGCCGAGGACGGCGGGGCCGTCCGCCCGATAGCGGAAGACCACATTGCTGACTTCGATGCCGCCGCGCAGGTCATGCGTCGCGCCGCGGGAGCCGAGATTCTCAGGCGTGGCGGCGAGCAGCGGTGCGGCGCGTCCGTAGAGCAGGCGCAGCGAGAGCAGGGCAGGCAGGGCGCCTGCAAGCGCCAGGGTGGCGGACATGAATTGCCCGTAGGCAGCGTTGAACGCAACGAACCGGCCAATCCCGATTTCGATGCCGCCGAGGCCGACGATGCCGATCAGCAGCGCAACGGCGGCGGTGCCGAACGCAGTCCCGAAGGCGGAGAAGCCGGCCGACAGGCTGCTCTGGCGGAATTCAAATTCGCGCCGCTTGATGAAGATCGGCGCCCAGCGGGCAAAACCGCGTGCCTCCGCGCCGGCGACCTTCAACTTGCTGATGCCCTGGATCAGCTGCAGCGCCAGGGCCTGGAGCCGTCCCTCCGTATCGAGGGCCTGCCGCTTCAGGGTCAGCGCCCGCAGGTTGATCGCGATCATGACGCCGAGCTGGACGATGACGAGGGCGATCGCAACCAGAGCCAGGCGCCAATTATAATACAGGATCAACGCGAGACTGGAGACCGAGAAAACCGAGGACAGCAGCGAGCCGATCACCGTTCCGCTGACCGCGTCGCGCATCTGGTTGATCGCGGCGGCGCGCAGGGCGAGATCGCCCGAGGCGTAGTTGCGGAAGAAGCCGGCAGGGAGGCGCAGGAGGCGGTCCCACACCGCGCCTTCGAGATCGGTGTTCAAGAGTGTCGCGAGCCGCAGCAGCAGGAAGCTGCGCACGAGCTCGAACACGACGCCACCGAGGCCGAGTGCCGCGATGCCGATCGCGAGTTGGAGAAGTTCGGAGCGCGACGCCGCGGGGATCACGTTTTCGAGCAAGATCTCGGTTGCCACCGGCGTCACCAGGCCGAGCAGGCAGCCCGCGAGTCCAAGCATGAGCACGGCGGCGAGCATCGGCCGGGCAAGGGGAAACGCAAAGCTTAGCAGGCCGCGGCCGTTGATCGGCGCGTCCGGCAGGCGGCGCTGCAGGACATAGCCGTATTCGGCGAGGTCAGCTGCGGGCTGCGCACCGACGCGCCGGCGTCGGCCGTCCTCCCAGATGTGGTAGCCGCCGCGCCAGCCCGTGCCGGCGATCAGCGCAACGGGTGCGCCGTCCTCGCGGCGAAAGCCGAGCACCGGGTGGCCGCCCTGGCGCCACCAGCCCGGCTTGAGCCGGATTCGTCGCAGACGTATCCCCGCCCAGGCCGCGAGCGCCGCCAGTTGGCGCCCGCTCGGCGGAGTGTTGATTTCCGCAGCTTCCGGTGGCGGAGTCGAGGGCAAGGTGATGGCAGCCGCCTCAGCGACAGCGCGGAAGGCCGCGGCGAGCGAGTTGTTGCGCGGCGCCCCGACAATGGACCGGGTCACAAGCGGCTCGATGACCGCAGCCACCACGGTGCGGTCGCGGGTGGCCTTGCCGATGATCAGCGCCGCTTCTTCCGATTTCCGATCCGCGTCTGCCGCCGCCAAAGCGCGAGCGAAGCGCTCCTGGTGGCCGAGGATCGCACGCGCAAGGCTTCTCTCGGCGGCGAGTGCGGCGCTGGTCCGGCAGTCGATCGTGGCGCCTTGATCGGTGGCGATGCCACCGCTGGCCGCGCTGACCGGGATCGGCGGAGTGCCGGGGCCGTCCGGCCCGGCCCCGCGGAGGTCGGTCAGGATCGTGCCCTCGGCGATCGTAACCCAGAGCAGTCCCTGCGCCGGCCTGACGACATGGCCAGGTTCGAGCCAGGTGTCCCCCTGGTCGAGAACAGCAGGCGAGCCCGAGAGAGGCACGCTAACGGTGCGGATCGTCCGCTCGATCCAGGCCTCGGCAGCCCCGCCGGCGCTGGCTTCGCCGTCATCGAGGCTCGCGAGGAAGGCGTCGATTGCGAAGGTCGACAGGTGGGCGGCCGGCGCCGGGAAGGCGATGAGCCGCATCTCGGCGGCGCCTGATGGCACCGTGATCGGCAAGGCGATCTCGCCGCGCCCAAGTGTAACGAGGCGCCGCCGGCGTCCCGCCCGGCCAGGCCAGTCGAGGTAGAGATCAGCCGTTCCGGCCTCAACTCGGAGGCCGCATGCCTCGATGATCACGGCTCCGCTGCGATCGATCGCCGCCGCGTCCGAGACGGCGATCCGGTGGGGAGGTTCATGCAGCACGGAGCAGCTCCGTGTAGATGCCGGCCTGCCCGTAAAGAGCTTCGTGGGATCCGCGCTCAACGATCCGGCCGCGGTCGAGCACCAGGATCTCGTCGCAGTCGCGGATCGCGCTGAGGCGGTGCGTGACGAGGATGATGGTGCAGCCGCGGCGACGCAGATTGTCGAGGATGGCGGCTTCGGTCAGCGCGTCGAGCGCAGAGGTTGCTTCGTCGAGCACGAGGATGCTTGGCTCCAGCGCGAGCGCGCGTGCGATCTCTAGCCGTTGGGCCTGGCCGCCCGACCAGTTGCTGCCGCCCTCGCTGACCTCGGCCTCGTAGCCGCCGGGGCGCGCGGCAATGGTCTCGTGCAGTTCGGCATCGCGGGCGGCCTCGACCATGCTGCGCTCACTCACCTGCGGCTGCCACAGGGTCAGGTTTTCGCGCACGCTGCCCTCCATCAGGACCACGTTCTGGTCGACATAAGCAATCGAAGCGGTGCGCACGCTCCGTGGGACCTGGCCGGATTCCCGCCCATCGAAGGCGATGCCGCCCGACCAGGGATCGGCGAGGCCGACCAGCAATCGCGCGATGGTGGATTTGCCGCTACCGGAGGCACCGACCAGGGCGATGCGCGCGCCCGGGGCGACCGCGAGGGAAAAGCTCTCGACCAGAGGCGGTTCGAGTGGATTGTAGCCGTAGGCCAGATCACGGATCTCGATTGCGCCGGACAGGCGGAGCGACGCGTTGTCGTCCACCAGCGTCACCTCAGCCGCATCGGAACGCTCGAGCGGGTAGCGCAGCACGTCGTCGACGCGCTCCATGGCGACGCGCAGCTCGCGCATTCCGGAAGCAACCCCGACGAGGCCGTTCACCTGAGAGAGGAAGCTCGACAGCACCGTCTGGAACGCGGCGAGGGTGCCGACGGTGATCAGCCCGTCCACGGCGCGCAGACCACCGACGCCGAGGATCGCCGCCATGGTGAGTGCGCCGAGCGCACGTGGGATCAGTCCCAGCAGTTGCAGCGGCACTTGTGCGCGATGGACCGCATTCATGGTCCGGGCCTGAGCGTTGGCCCAGCGGTTCAGGAAGTCGTCCTCGGATGCTGTCGCCTTGAGCGTCTCGATCGACTGCACGCCGCTGATCGAGAGGCTGCCGAGCACGGCCTGCTCACGCATCACGGTGCGTGCGGCGTTCTCCTGCCGCCGCGCGATCAGCCGCGTGAAGACGACATTGACGAGCGCGAGCGCCAGTCCGATCCCGGCCAGTACCGGATCGTAGACCGCCATCAGGGCACCATAGAACAGGGCAGCGAGCCCAGTCACCAGCAGCGCCGAAACCTGGCTGCCGATGAGGTCGCAGGCCCGCTCCGTCGTCGCGAGCCTGCTCGCGACGTCGCCTGCGTAGCGCTGGGCGAAGAAGCTCGGCGACAGCCGCATCAGGTGCCAAGTCAGACGCAGACCCAGCGAAACCCCGAGCTTCCATTGCAGGCGCGCCAGGAAGTATCCCTGTAGCCAACTTAACAGGCCCCCCAAGAGCGCCGCGCAAGCGAGGCCGAACAGGAGAGGGCGGATCCAATCGGTGAGGTGACGAACCAGTATGTCGTCGACGAAGATCTTGGTCGCGGCCGGCACGAACACGCCGGGCATCAGCGCGGCTGCGCCGGCCAGCACCAGGAAGGCGACCGCGCCACGCGAGGGGGCGAGCTGATCGCGCACCGCCTGCCAGACATTCGGCCGCGCGCCGGACGGCTGGAAATCGGCACCCGGCGTCATCTGCAGCATCACGCCGGTGAAGGCGCGATTGAACTCTTCATGGGTGACCGTGCGCGGGCCGGTCGCCGGGTCGTTGAGGTAGACGACCTTGCGGCCGATCCCTTCCAGCACGACGAAATGATTGAATTCCCAGAACAGGATTGCGGGCAGCGGCTTGCCGGCAAGGTTGGCCGGCTCGGTGCGCCAGCCCTCGGCCTCCAGACCGTAGCGGCGCGCGGCGCGCACCACATTCTTCGCCTTGCTGCCGTCGCGCGAGACGCCACAGGCGACGCGCAGCTCCTCGAGCGGCACCCACTTCCCGTGATATGCGAGCACCATCGCGAGGCAGGCAGCGCCGCACTCGACGGCCTCCATCTGCAGAACGGTCGGAACCGGCCTGCGGGAGGTGCGCGGAAAGCGCGTCAGGAAATTCCTGCTCATAGGCCGACGAACCGCCGTAGTGCAGGGATGAACAATTCGATCGGATTGCCAGACTTCACCGTGACCTGCCCTTCCAGGAGGGTCGTCGAGGTGAGCGCTATCTGCTCGCCGCGCTTTGAGGTCCAGGCATAACTATCGGGTCCATGAGCACCGGGGTTGATCCGTACGACGAGCTGGAGCGGAGGTCCGGCTTTGGTGAAGAGACGGGCGAGGTCGGGATTGCCGAGGCGTTGGGCCAGCGCCGCCTCGTTTTCCGGGCTCTCGTCGACCTGCACGACAGTGCCGACCAGCGTCCCATACTCCTCTTTCTTGGCAACCGAGGGCGACAGGCGCACCTGCATGCCCAGCTTGACTTCCTTGCCGCTATCGGCCGGCACATAGAGCAGCGCATCAAGCCGCGGGCCGCCCTGTTCGATCACCATCAGTTTCTGGCCCGCGCTGACCAGAGCATGGTCGCCGGCTTCGTTGGTCGTGATGATGCCGTCGCCCCGCGCCACGATGGTGGTCGCCAGATTCTCGCTTAGGTGCGTCTGAGCACGTTGCCCTTCCGCGTCGCGGAGCTGTCGGTCCATGGCGGCAAGTTCCTGGTCGGACTGGCGGCGCAGAGACAGCAGTGAGGCGTCAAGAGAGAGCAACTCAGTGCGAGCCCGCGAAATCGATTCGCGGGCAGCGAAGAGTCGCTCGCGGGCTTCGATCACTCTCTCGGATGGTGTCAGTCCTTTTGACTGCAGGAATTCACGCTGCTCCAGCAATACGTTGAGTTCGCGTACTCGTGCCTCGCCGAGATCAATCGTCTCCTGCAGGGCCTCCCGCTTGCGCCGGGCGGCGACTGTCTCTTTCTCGATGTGGTCGTTAAGCAGAGCGGCGAGCGCCGCGCGCTGTGTCGTGAGTTGATTGACGCGGTCATCCACGTCGGCGATGCGGGCGGCGTCCTCAGGTGCACTGAGCCGGGCGAGCAACTCGCCCTTCTTTACGGTGTCGCCGCGTTGGCGGTAACTGTCGAGCCAGCCTGCCTTGGGCGCGTAAACGCTGACGAAGGCCCCTCCAGCCGGCACGAGCAAGCCCTGGCCGCTAACTGTCGTGCGATAGCTGCCGAAGATCGACCAGCCCAAGCAGCCGCCGACGATGACGAGTGCCGTACTCAGTGCCACCCAGCCGAGCGGTGAGGTGACCCGCACCATCTCATCGAGCTGCTCCGGCCCCACCAGCCCGTCGAGCGCTTCCTTGCGAAAGAGAGTGGTCGTCATGGGAAAAGCTCTAAGGCTTGAAAACAAATCATCTCGGAACGCCACGACACCGAGTTCCGGCCGCCCCTACGCTCTGCTAACGCATGCCTTGGTTCGTCGCAGCGGCGTCCACTAAAGAGATCGCGCTTGAGAACCGTGCCCGCTCTGGTTGAACTGGACACGGCCCTCCACAGCTGGTTATCTTGTCGTGGATGAACTGCTAGGCCCCGCCACTAAGTCCGTCGGAACAGCTTTCTCCGGCGGCCTCGCGGCTTGGATCAGTCGCTCGAACCAGCCTCCGGCGACAACACTGGCAATTTTGGTGATGGTTCCGCCGACTGCCGCCCAGTTCACCCCTCCGTTAACCTCGTTCAGCATGGCGTCGTCGAGCTTCGTCTCGCCGCGGGAGGCATCGGACTGAGCCGCGACGAGCCGCTGTGCCGCCTCGAATACGTTCTGAGCCTCGGCTTCGCTGATCGTCACGCCCCGAGAAGCTGAATAGGCGACCAGCTCTCGCGGCGTGGCGACCTTGGCATTGAACCGGGCGGAATCGTCCGGATCGTTCTGGACGGCGAGAGCCATTTCCCGGAACGCTTTGAATCGTGCTGCGTCCGAGAAGCCGCAACTGTGATCGGTCAAAGAAGCCTCCTTGTCATGTATCGCTCTGCACGCATGAGCCCCGATAAGCGCCGCGGGTATAGACAGAAGGTAGAATTGCAGGCCCTAAATAAGCGTGAACTGTCGCTGACCTTTCCCGCGGCCCCCAACCGAAAGGCCCGCGGGCGTTGTCGTTTTGGGTGGCCTCCCTCGGGAGGGGCGGAAATAGCGGCGCCGTTCACATAAGGCGAATACATCAAAAACCAGCGTGTTGCTGTAAAGGCAGCCCGGCCTGCCGACGCGGCTTGTCGCCGGCCTGTTCATTCTGAAGCACATGCACAATCTCTCGGATGAGGTGCTGTGCGCCCGCGGGATCGAGGCCCCCCTATTACCAATACTTCTGCGGTGAGTTGAGCTTTTGCCACCGGCTGCCGTTCGATCGATCATCGATGCTGGCGCCAGCGGCTCGGCGAGGAGCAACTCGTAGCGCCGATCCAGGAAAGTCTGTTGGTGGCGCACAAAACTGGCGATCGGTCCCAAGGACCTGGAATGGGTGGTGGTCGATACCACAGTGCAGCCCAAGGCCGTTGCGCATCCGACCGATGCGCGGCTGATGCATCGGGGCCATCACCAAGCTCGTCGAACTCGCTAAGCGCAACCGCGCGCCGCTGCGCCAGAGTTACTTGCGCCTGCCGAAGCGCGCCACCATCATGGTCGGCCGCTATACCCACGCCCGCCAGTTCAAACGCGCCCGGCGCCAACATCCGATCCCTCGCCGAAACTGTCCCGGCTCAAAAGATCGCTTAAATCAGCGCGCGCCCGCGTTCTTCACAGAGTACTACTTATTCCTCTTTGATTTTTCCGCGAGCGTATCCAATGTTTTCGCATACGGCTCGAATAATTTTCCGAACACTTTGCCCCAACTATCAATTGGGTGGAGAATTGATAGATTTAATCTCTCTGCTCCATTGACATTTTCTAGTTCTTCATCAGAAAGTTTCATCTCTTTACAATTTTTGCCAAATTCATCTTTTCCGTTATTCATTTTTTCCCGCTTCCCAGACGCGATAGCCGCTTCGCCAGCCGAGGTGATCTCAGTTACGCGTTTTTGTCCGTCACCGACATCATTCGCGATGATTCGGCCATCAATTCGCGACCATCTTGAGTAAGACTCTCGCTTCTAACGGCCATCCCAACCCCTTTCACGACGATTCCACCGATCATCGCGAAGATTCCACCGATCTTATAGGCAGTGCTCTTGGCCAACGTGCTTGCTACGCCGGCGCCCGCAACGTTTTCCAGTTCATCATCGGTCAAAGAAACCGAATTATCTCTATCTCTGGTCATGGTCGATAGTCCTATCTCGCAGGCTGGCTGAGGTGCAGCTAAACTCGCTTCTCTTAAGAGACACTTAGCAGGCCGTTGAAAAAATGACACTCGCCGCCGGCGGCGGCGACAATCGAACGGGCAAGCTGTTCAGCTACGTTGATCTGGAGGCGGTCCACATTCGAGCCTTGATGGCAGCACTCCCGATCAAGCCTACTTTGACCTCGCTGCCGCTCCGCGCGGCAGCCTAACCCCGGCAGAGGCTCCACTTATCGATACGGAGATTCTGTTCAGACAACCGGGACCAGCTCTCCTCGCTTATATGAAGCTGATCGAAGACGAGTTCGGAGACCTACCGTTGGCAGCATTGGCGGATCGTCGGGTCCGCAGTGAATTCAAAACCCGGCGCGATTCCTTCGCCGCAACGCCACGCAAGGCGGACTACGCCTAGACGACGTTGGCGCGGCTCATGTCGTTCGCAAAGGAACCCATGCGAACGAGCCGGCCGGCTTACGTGGCAGGCGCAAAGACAAGATTTGGACCGAGCAAGACATAGCCGCCATACTCGCGGTCGCATCCGACGAGATCAAAGTGGCGTTGATCCTTGCTTTGTGGAGCGGCCAGCGACAGGGCGACCTTCACGCTTGTCTTGGTCGGTGTACGAGAGCCCCTATACCCGCATTGCCACCAAGACGATCAGCGAGGGCATGAGCCTGCTGGAGTATGTCGCACCCAAGCTCAGGGAGGTCCGGCCGCTCGGCTGAGCCTAAGGCGTGTCGCGCACTGCGCGGATTGCGCCTATACGACCATCGCCTACAACTCCTGCCGCAACCGGCATTGCCCGAAACGCCAGGGCGCCGCCGCCAAGGACTGGCTCGCTGACCGCGAGGCCGACTTCTTGCCGGTGCCGTACTATCATGTGGTGTTCACGCTGCCGGCCATCGCCGACATCGTCTACCAGAACAAGACTGTCGTACGATCTGCTGTTCAAGGTCTCGGCCGAGACCATGCCGACGATCGCCGCCGATCCCAAGCATCCGGGTGCCCGCATCGGCATCACCTCCGTGCTGCAAACCTGGAGCTCGGCGCTCACCCACATCACCCCCATGTGCACTTGATCGTGCCAGGTGGCGGCATCTCGCCCGATGGCCTGCGCTGGGTGTCGTGTCGGCCGAGGTTCTTCCTCCCCGTAGGCGTGCTCTCCCGCCTGCTCCGTCGACTGTTCCTGGAGAAGCTCGTCGCCACGCACCACGCCGCTCGCCCTGAGCTTCTTCGGCGATGACGCCCATCTCGCCGATGCGCAATCTTTCGCGGCTTATCTCGCGCCGCTGCGCAAGACCGAGTGGGTCGTCTACGCACAGTAATGGCGAGAACATAACGCAACGATAGCGATCGAACTCGGACGAAATGCAGCAAAATCAACAAAGCTGACCAATAGGCCGCTTATAACGGTCTGGTTGCAGGTTCGAGTCCCGCCGGGCCCACCAGTGAAATCAATGATGGTGTACTCGAGGACGTCCGTCGAGCAGTTGATGGCGAATTTGGAACGCCGGCGCCAGCAAACGCGCTTCGGGCGAGCGCATCATACTGGCGACCGCGCGCATCCGCACGGGCACGACGCCCTGGGGCGCCGTGTCGCCGTTCCTAGAACGCCTTTTTCGTCTCCGGCCGGTGCTTGTTCGTCGGCACAAAACCCGACGGCTTTGCTTCGCGCGGTTGGCGCACCCAGACCTCGCGATTCGGATGCAGGCCGCCGCCGCGGGTGGCAGGAACGGCGGTGAGCCGTGCGCGGTGCAGCAGGCGGGTGTCCGCGTCGCCGCAATTCGGGTGGATGCCGTCGTTATCAGCCACCACCTTGTCCCATGCGGCTTTGCGCTGCCTGAGAACGGCAGGATCCGACAGCTCCGTGCAGTTGAGCTCGTTCTTGTTCAAATCCGCGACGATCTCGTCGCCGTCCTGAACGAGGGCGATCGGTCCGCCAAGGGCCGCTTCGGGGCCGACATGGCCGATGACAAGGCCGACCGATCCGCCGGAGAACCGCGCATCGGTCATCAGCGCCACCACGATTCCCCGCTCGCGACACAGCGTGGTGATGCGCGAGGTCGGGTCAAGCATCTCCGGCATGCCCGGAGCGCCGCTCGGCCCCTCGTAGCGCACGATGATCATGTCGTTGTTCTGGAATCGCTCGGGCGTCTTGTCGAGCGCGTCAAGCAGGTCCTGCTCGCCTTCGAACACACGTGCCTTGCCGCGGAACAGATTGTTTTCCAGTCCGCCTTCGACGCCGGCAAGCTTCAGGATCGCCGAGAATTCCGGCGACAAATTGCCACCGAGAACCCGCAGGCCTCCAGTCGGCTTATAAGGCTTGGCGACGGGATAGATCACGCTGCCATCGACGGCCTTGGTGCCGAGGCGCTTGACCTGCTGCGCCAGCGTTTCGCCCGTGCAGGTCATCACGTCGCCGTTGAGAAGCCCGGCCTCCAGCAATTCGCGCACGATCACCTGCACGCCGCCAACCTGGTCGATGTCGACCATCGAATACTTGCCGTACGGGCGGGCATCGGTGAGGACCGGAACGACATACTGCGACAGATGATTGAACTCGGCCGGCGTCATCACCTCATTCCAGAAGTCCGCAAAGCCTGCGGCGCGCGCGATCTCCGGCGCATGCAGGGTGACGTTGGTCGAACCGCCGACCGCCATTGCGACGATGACGGCGTTTCGGATGGAATCGCGAACCACGATGTCGCGTGGCTTCAGGTCCTTCGCGATCATTTGCGCGAGGTACTCGACCAGCTGGTCCGGGAATTCCTTGAGACGGCGGGGATCGTCGGACGGTGGCGCCACCATGTGCAGCGGCTGCATGCCGACGACACCGATGAATGTCTGCATGGTGTTGTAGGTGAACATGCCGCCGCAGCTACCGTATCCGGGGCAGGCATGACAGGCGATGTGATCGCGGTACTCGGCGTCGGGGTTGCCGGCGACCTGATAGGCGCTGACGATGTCGAGTTTCTCGCCGGTGTTCGGGTCGGTACCGGGATGGATCGGCCCATCCGACATGATGATCGCGGGCTGATTGTGCTCGAGGAGAGCGGCCAGCGTGCCGACCGGCGGCTTGTCACAGGCTACGACGGCTATGGTGCCGGCGAGACCGGTCGCGCTCAGATGCTCACAGAGCGCATCGTGAGTGACTTCACGCCCGATCAGCGAATAGCGCATTTCGCGGGTGCCATTGCGGATGCCGTCCGACGTCGCGATCGTGTATTCCGGCTGGACCAGGCGCAGCTTCAACTGGCCCGCGCCCTTGCCAATGCGGCTCTTGAGACTGTCGTGGATGGCATCGACCTTCGCCGTCACGCCCATGTAGCACTGGCTGTCGCCTTTGGTGCCGACCACGCCAACCGACGGCTCGTGGATCAAATCCGGATCGGTGCCAAGCTCTCGCGCAATCCCGATGGTTTGGGTGGAGCGGCCTGGATGCCGGTCGATGATGACGGCTTTCGATTCTGTCACGGCGAGATTCCTTCCAAGCAAACGGCTCGTTTTGATCGACAAATAGCGGGGTGCACCGGTGCGCGGGGATACGACCAAATTCCCTATAGCGGCGGCGGGCCGAATACGAGATTGATCGCGGTCGGCCCGTTCCAGGGCATACCCCCCGAAGATCGCCGACACAAGGATTGTTAAACCGTCTTGCGTTGAGCAACGACCGGCTGTGGCGGGAGGAATCGAGCCTCCGAACGGCGGAATTAAGATCAACTTGAATGACGCATCACGAACAAAAATAAACCTTGGGTATACCTAACTGCGGCCGCTGCATCGTTAGCCACCTAGATGCGGCAGATTAGACCATCGGGAGACACGGCCACCGAGCAGGCCAAGCTGGCGGGCCAGGATCGTGGTTCGGATCGTGTGATGCTGCTGTGGTGGGCCGCCTGGAATCACGCCGCTGGAAATGGCGCTGCAGATTGGCGCGACTTGGCTCGACGGCATGCCGAGCTGGCTCTTCAACTATCTCGATATCGAGCTGAATCTGCATCGCGTTCTGAACGAACCAGGATCTTTCGATCTGGATCTGTGTCGGCGGCGTTGGCGCCGGCGGGTCGTCGCGAGGGCTTGCGCGGCTCAACCGGGCTGCGCTGGTTGTCTTGGCTCGCGATGAACAGCCCATGTACTAGGAACCTTTAAGCACACGGCAGGTTGATCGGCCGAGTAGGACGAGTGACGTGTCAAATTCTAGATACTTACACCGGAGGAGTTATGGCCAAGCGAGCGACATCCCGGCGGACGCGACAACCGAAGAAGCTGAGCGACCTTTTCCACGAGACCCTCAAGGACATCTATTTTACCGAAAACAAGATCATCAAGACCTTGCCGAAAATGGCGAAAGCAGCGCACTCAAGGCAGCTTGCGAACGCCTTCAACAAACATCTGCGCGAGACCCAGGGACAGGTAAAGCGGCTGGATCAGATCTTCCGGATGCTTGGCAAGCCGGCCCGCGGCAAAACATGCGAGGCCATCAATGGCATCACCGATGAAGGCGCTGAGATCATGCGCGACTTCAAGGGAATGCCAGCACTCGATGCCGGGCTTTTGGCCGCAGCGCAGGCGGTAGAGCACTACGAAATTTCCCGCTACGGGACCCTGCGGACTTGGGCGGAAGAACTTGGCATGGCGGATGCGGCGAAGCTGCTGCAGGCCACCCTTGCCGAGGAGGAGGCGACCGATCAAGCGCTGACAGAACTGGCCACTTCGGTGATCAATCTCGAAGCCGAGGAAGAGGAGGTTTCGGAAGCGGCCTAAAGCGCGATGGGGCATTGGCACGCGATCACGGGCGATTGGAACTAACTAGCCAGCCCGCCGATTGGACCGTTTTCAGGATTTGCCATGTCAAAGAGCGACACACTTCGGTATGGCGCGCCGGGCGATAGCGCGGTTCACCTCTGCGTTGACATGCAGAGAATGTTTGCGGAGGGCACCGAGTGGAAGATGCCCTGGCTTGAACGCGTCTTGCCAAACATCGTCGCGATCACGTCCGCTCACCCCGAGAGAACCATCTTCACCCGCTTCATTCCCGCCCGGAAGCCCGGGCACGGCGTCGGCATGTGGCGGCAATACTATGAGCGCTGGGCGTCGATGACCATCGATCAGATCGGCCCCGACATGGTTGGCCTCGTCCCAGACCTTGCGACATTTGTTCCTCCCGCCAAAGTCTTCGATAAGCATGTCTATTCGCCATGGACCGGCAGCGACCTGCACGAGCAGTTGCGCGGCGCCGACATAGATACGGTCATCATAACCGGCGGCGAGACTGACGTCTGCGTTCTGAGCACCATGCTCGGCGCAGTCGACTGGGGCTTCCGCGTCATTCTCGTCCAGGACGCGCTTTGCAGTTCGGCTGACGAGACCCACGACGCGATGATGAATATCTACATGAACCGATTCGGAGAGCAGGTCGAAACGATCACGATGGAGACGCTTCTTGAGAGCTGGCATGGCGCGCAGCCGTGCTAGGGCCGAGAAACCAACGGAGGGCGGTCGATAGCTAAGGAATGGTTTGATGGCGTCCTCAAAGAGCAGACAGATAAGTTTGTCGGCGCGACAAGCTTTGTGAGCCCCCCGGCCAGGGGCCTGACGCACCAGACCGCGCGAGATAACAGGAAGATAAGATGACGAACCTTTTTAAGCTTCCGACCTGGGCCGGCGATGACCAAATCTTTGCAGTGATCGAGACTCCTCGCGGAAGCACCTGCAAGCTTGACTTCGATCCGAAGCTGCGCGTCTTTACGCTCGCCAAGCCTCTGATGGCCGGTCTCAGCTATCCGTACGATTGGGGCTTTGTCCCATCGACCAAGGCGCAGGACGGTGATCCGCTCGACGTCCTAGTGATTCACGATGCGCAATCCTATCCCGGCGTGGTCTTGCGGTGCAGACCGATAGGGATTCTCGAAGTCGAACAGAAAGGCAAGAGCAAGACGGAGAGAAACGATCGCCTGTTCGCGGTGCCCGACCGCACTCCGCTCGAGACCGATCTGAAGGACATCCGCGATCTTCCCTCTCGAGCGCACCAGGAGCTCCAGCAGTTCTTTCTCGCAACGAATGCGCTTGAGGAAAAGGAGCTTGAGTTCCTAGGCTGGCGCGGCCCCAACCAGGCCGTCAAGACCATCAAGCGGCTGTCCACATAAGGGCAAAGCGAGCGTCGAGGCGCGCCCTGTCCTGTCGCGACCGAGGGTCAACGCCGGAATTTAGGCGCACGGGAGTTCAGCGGGAGGAACATCGGCCCATAAAGGGGGCGGCGTGCGCGCCGATTGACCGGGCCGAGACTGAGCAGAGACTATGCGAGTCCCCGACTACGGTCGCAACCTATGTTAACCGGGCTCTGGGCGCGCCGCACCCCGCTCGATCGTGGCGTCGACACCAGAGCCCGCTTCCTCTCGGCAAGAGTTGCTTGATCAGCGAGAGGTGGCGAAGCCAAGGGCAGCACCATCATTGAACTGGTGGCAATTACCTGCGCTGCAGCGCAAAAAGTCGGCCTCGCCCTTTGGGCGGGGCACGCTAACCCGCTCCCCCCTGTCGAGAACAGGTGCGCTTGAGGCTTCTGAGCGACACCTCCTCAGCCCGATGAGCAAGATGCATGGCTTATTTGCCATCAGGGTGGGTCAAAGTCATCTCATCAGCGGTCTCGTTCCTTCTTGCGATCAGCTCATGTATCGCGCGGCGTCCCACCTCCGTAAGGCCGGCAAGAGTTTGGTTGCCGTTCTTGGCGCATTCAATGATCTTCTCTGCGACGAACTTCCTTGTTTCATGCTCTGGTAGCCCGATAGGCAGGAATCTGCATGCCCTCTCCAGCGCAAGGTCCATTGCGGCGATCGTCTTCTGACTAAATTCCTCGCTGAGCATCATTTCTTCCCATTACCTTCGGCATTAGCGACCGCCTCGCAATAGCCTGTGCCAGCGCGACCTGGCGGTACAATCACACATGTTAAGTGAGGTCAGCCTTTGCAGCGGCACTAGCCCTGATCGGCTGCGGGCCCGAACAGATCGGCTGTCAGCGGCATAGCGGACAGCGATGGATGGCCGCCATTGTCGGAGAATCAATCCAATTTTATCGCAGCCTTGCGCAGGGTCTTTACATAGTTGAATTTTCCCTGGCAGCCCGATGCTAAGCTCTCAATATGAGCAATAAACGAAAGCGCAATCGGTCCAAGCCGATCGGCTCATTGCATGAGCGACTGATCAGCTCAGCGCAACGGGCTCGGACGCGCGCCAGAAATCTGTCTCCGGGCGCCGAGCGGGAGAAGCTTCTCCGCCAAGCGCGGCAAATCGAACAAGCTGCTGAGCTGGACGTAGCTCTAAGTTTGGGCGCACCAAAATGAAAGACATGCAGGCGCACCTGGAGAGGCTTCGGAATGAAGCCGAGGAGTGCGAGTTAATCAGCAAGCTGGCGACCAATGCGACGAAGAAAGCATTATTTGCCAAGCTCGCTGAACACCACCGAGCGCTGGTCAAGGAAGTGGAAGAAGCCGTAGCATCCTGTTCCCCAAGTCCAAATGACGATCGGGTTGCATCCGAACGAGAAGGATCCCCAGACGCCTGAAAATCAGCGGGGCTGATTGTGATCGACAATGGTCTTTGATGCTCCGCTGGGTGCAGGCTGCATCAGTAGCGGTGTGCAGCCTTTCGGCTTTTCCGGCCCGCAACGTTCCAGCGCGATCACCGCGAACGAAAAACCATCACAGAACGTTTTGCGCCGCATCATCAGGTCTGAAAGGAACTTTCCGAACCCGCCTGCGCTTATCAAGCGATCGAGGAGGATTGAAATGAACCAGCTGATCTATCTGGTTGGCCTGATCGTCGTCATCCTGGCCATCCTTTCGTTTTTCGGTCTGCGCTGAAGGATTCGACCATGACGATCGAGGCTGCCACGCTCGTCGAAGACGGAGTGCCGACGTTTCCTGATGACTCCAGATATCTGCGCTGGACGCCCATTATCGCAGGCGCGCTAGTCGCCGCGGCGTTTGCCTTCACCCTGGTGACCTTTGGCGTCACCATCGGTCTCGGGATCAGCTCGACTTCACCAACTTGGCGAGATGCATCTGCCGCCCTGTCGCTGCTATCAGGCCTTTTTCTGATTCTGCAGGCGATCGTCAGCTTCGGCCTCGGCGGCTACATTGCTGGTCGGACGCGCGGCGACGTTGGCGCTGTCCGCGATGACATTGGCGGTGCCCCCAATTCGGAGGAAACGCGCGATGGTCTTCATGGCCTGACGGCTTGGGCACTCGCGGTTCTAATCGGGGCCGGATTGACGGCGATCGTGAGCGCAGCAGCAGCCAATCGCCCATCTCCATCGTTTGCAATGGAAAACAGGACCTCAGCCGAACCACTTCTGAGCTACGAACTCGATCGGCTTCTCCGCCAACCGCGTCGGCCTCCGAACGTCGATATGAGCGTCGAACGCGCCGAAGCCGGCCGGATACTCATGACTTCGTCGAGCCACAGCGGGATAAATGCTGATGACCGGACTTATCTGATTCAGCAGGTCCAGACACTTACGGGTCTTTCCGCCGGCGACGCCGAGCGGCGAGCCGATCAGGCGATTGCGAGTTCGAAGACGGCGATTGCTCACGCGCGTCGCAGCACAATCATCTTGGCCTTTTCACTGGCGGTCGCCGCCCTGCTCGGAGCCGTCAGCGCCTGGGCGGCAGCTGTTGCTGGCGGTCGACACCGTGACGGCGCGCCGCTTCCGGAATGGATGGCCTTTGCCGACAGGTTCGAGCCAAGAATCACCGCGCGATAGGCGCGGCTGCTCCTCGACCAGCCCAGCCCGTACCATCAAAACGCCCCTGCCGCAGCCAGCCCTGAGGAACAACAGCCTCTTCCGCGGGTTGATGGGCACCTTCAGTCTGCGACCATGGCGCCACTGAAATCCGGAAGGACAAAATCATGACGCGTGCAATCATCGTGCTGGGCTGCGTTCTGCTGGCAGGCTCAGCTCTTGCTCAATCCGCCGGCGAGAAGACCGGCGTCAATTCAATGCTGGGTGTTGCGCCGACCACGGCCGACTTCGTCAAGGAGGTCGCGATCAGCGACATGTTCGAAATCGAATCGAGCAAGCTCGCGGAACAAAAGGGCAATGCGCGGGAGCAATCCTTTGCCCAACGGATGGTAACCGACCACTCAAAGACCTCAGCCGAGCTGAAGCAACTGGTCACCAGCGGCAAGGTCAAGGCGGAGGTGCCCGCGGCGCTGGACAGTTCGCACCAGAGCAAGCTCGACAAGCTGAGGGATGCATCCGGCAAGGATTTCAGCTCGGATTACGATTCCTACCAGGTCAGCGCTCACAAGGACGCGGTGTCGCTTTTCGAGCGCTACGCCAAGGGCGGCGACAATGCCGACCTGAAAGACTGGGCCGGCAAAACGTTGCCCACGCTGCAGCACCACCTCGAGATGGCCCAAGAGCTCGACAAGGCACCGAGCGTCGGTCAGTCCAGCAAGTAGACGCACAAACTCAATGATGCCGGTAGATCCGCCGGCATCTTTTTATTTGAGATGACCGCCTCGGGTTGAATGCCGCAAATGGAACCGCGTTCAAGACCCAGCGTTAGGCACTGGCTGAAAGGTCGACGTGCTCATGATGCGAGCTGCCGCAATCGCAACTGTTGCGATATTGCTCGCCGGAGTCCCGGCGCAGGCGCGCGTTAACGTGAGTGAAATGGCGGGGGTGGAAGCCGTGCCACCGCCGAATGGGTCTCTTCCGCTATCGCTGCTCCTGCAAGGCGAAAAAGACATCGAGCCGTTGCGGGAGTGGCTGGGCGCGACGGCATCCGTCTGGGTGCTTGCCGACTACACCTGCAAGAGCCTCTGCGGATCGACGATCTCCATCGTGGCGCAGGCGCTGAAAGATAGCGGTCTAAAACCCGGCGCGGACTTTCGATTCCTGGTGGTCGGCCTGGATCCGAAGGATTCGGTGGCCGATGCGCTAACAATGAAGCACGATCAAATCGGTAGCGACGGGGAGTTGGTCCGCAACAGTCACTTCTTGCGCACGAACGCCGCTGCTGTACGCGAGTTGACCAACGCCTTCGGGTTGCATTTCCGCTACGACAGTGAACACGATCAGTTTGCGCATCCCCTCGCCGCTTTCGTGGTCACCCCGGATGGCCGCGTCGTCCGCGGCCTTTCGGCACTTGCGCTGGATGCCGCGAGCCTGCGCCTTGCTCTGGTCGATGCCGGTCGGGGACAGGTTGGGTCGGTTGCCGATCACATTGGCCTGATCTGTTACGGCTTCGATCCTGTGAGTGGCACCTATACGCTCGCTGTCGGGCGGCTGCTCGCCGGCACGGCCCTCATGACGATCATCGGGCTGGCCGCCCTGATCCTGGTTCTCCTTCGGCGCGAACATGTTGCACCGTCGCGTTGATCCAACGCGCGCGCTCACACAGCATGGCATCAAACATCCAAAGCAGAAGCGCCCCGACAAAGACCAGCGCGGCCGCCAGCATCACCGCCGCGGTTAGCGGCGCGACGTGGTCGATCGCGGGCAGGATCAGAATGGCGGCCTCCAGCACGCGCATCAGCAGCGTCAGCGCGCACAATCCCAAAAGCCAGCGCCGATCGGCGCGTACACCCCCACTCAGAAGGGCGAAAAACGGAAGCACAAACTGACCGGCGACCAAGATAGCCAGTGCAAACTGCCAGCCGTTCTCCGAACGCTTCAGATACCAGATCACCTCATCCGGAATGTCGCCGGCCCAGATCACGATGTACTGCATGGCATGCAGATACCCCCACAGGAGGATCGTCGAGAGCAGCAGCGCGCTGTAGCCCGCGCACCCGCCGATCTGCCGTCCTGTCAGGATGCTCCAGCCGATCGCGAAGGCAAGGCCGTTCAGCAATGCAAGAGTGAGGTAGAGAAGCCCGTAGATCGACGAATGGAAGTGCGGTTCAAGCGATTCCATCCAATCGATGCCGGCGAGCGATACGGTCAGCGCGTACACGATCAAGCCCGCGGACGCCGCGCGGGTCATGCGCTCGCTATGAGACCAGGCGTTGCGCAGCCACACGGCTAAGGCTGACCAGATCACGAAGTAGATGGCGCTGCGCAAAGTAAAGAACAGCGGCGCAAGATAGGCGGCCTTGAACGGCGGCAGAGTGCTGGTATCGGCGGCCGCGGGATAGATCTCCTTCATCCCGATCAGCACTGGAACAAGGCAGATTCCGACGACCGGAAGCGTCGCAGTCGCCGCTACCAGCACCGGATGCAGCGCCTCGGTCCAGGCGCGGCGCACCAGATAGCTTGTCATCAGGACGCCGAGGGCGCCGATCGCGATCGCGCCGAGCGCGATCCATGCCACGAGATAGGCGGCGAGCGCGGCGCGGCGATCGAGCACAAGGCCGGCGATCAGGATGATGGCGCTGAGGACGATCGCAGCCGCCCACGCGATGCGCCCGCCTCTCATTGTGCCGCCTGCAGGCCGCCGCGCCTGTCCGGCGGCACCTCGTCGACCGAGGCGTGCCGAGCCAGCTGCAGGACTCGGATATAGGCGACGATCGCCCACCGATCGCGCGGCGGAACCCGCGCGGCGTAGGAATACATCGCGCCGTGGCCATTCGTGATCACGTCGAACAGATACTGATCGTCGGCGGCGCGCAGGCGCTCGTCGTGATAGCTGGTCGGATGCGGCATGCCGCGCCGGACAATGATGCCATCGCCATCACCGGCAGCGCCGTGGCAGGGAGAGCAGAAGATTCCGAACCGTTGCTGGCCACGCTTGAGCACCCCATCCGTAAGCGCCGGCTTGTCCCTGACCTCCTTGTCTCGCTCAAGATCGTCGCGCGCTACGACGTTAGCGGGCGGATTTCGCAGCGTGCCCGCACGAAACAGCGGCGCCGGCGCATATTCCCGATAACTCGGCTGCACTTCCATATTCTGGTCGCAGCCGGCGAGGCATAGCCCCAGCATAGCAAGAACGATGCTCCTCATGACGGGACCAGTTCCACCGATAATGCCCCCGTCGTCCGCAGGAAGGATCTTGTGCCGCTCTCGTCAAATTTCGGATCGTCGCCGCCGACGCAGAGAAAGAAGCGATCCTTGCTGGCGAGATGGATGCGACTTGCAGCGAACACCGGATGGCTGAGCCGCGGCAATCGGTTCTGCACAAGCATGCCGATGATGGTCGCGAGCGCGGAAAACAGGATCGTGAGCTCGAAGGTCACCACCGCAAACGCCGATAGCGCGTAGACCGGACGGCCGCCGACATTGAGGGGAAAATCATAGTTGACGTAACACTGCATGAGCAGCGCTACCGCCGCGCCGGAAAATGCGCCAATCAACCCGACAAGGCCGATGTTTGGCGCAGGAAGGCGCAAGGTCTGTGCAAGCCCTTCGACAGGAAACGGGGTGAATGCGTCGAGGCTTCGGTAGCCCCGCTCCCGCGCCTCTTTCGCTGCCGCGACCAGCGCTTCCGGGTTTTCGAACTCCGCGAGCAGTCCGTAGGCGCGATCAGCCATGGGCTTGCTCCTCTTTCTCTTCGTGCAGGAGTTCCTTGGTTTCGAAGATCGAGATCGCCGGTATCAACCGGATGGCGATGAGGAACGGCACCAGAAACAACCCGATGGTGCCGACATAGGTCGACCAATCCCAAAATGTCGGCGTGAAGTGGCTCCAGGATGAGACGAGAAAATCACGATAGAGACTGGTCACGAGAATCATGTAGCGCTCCAACCACATTCCCACCGCGACTGAAACAGAGATCAGGAGCAGCGACCAGCCGCGCCGGCGCACGCCTCTCCACCACAACAATTGCAGAGGAATAAAGTTGAAGACGATCGCGCCCCAATAGGTCCAGGCATAGGCGCCGCCTATCCGATCCAGCAACGTCTGCATGTCGTGGGCGTTGCCGGAATACAGCACATCGAACACCTCGAACACGTAACCGTAGCCGGTCATGAGACCGGTTGCGAGCAGGACCTTCCCGAGCACGTCGAGATGGTCCTCGGTCACGAGGTTACCCAAACCGAACCAGGTGCGCAGTGACACCGCAATGATCGAGACGACGGCAAAGCCCGAGAATGCCGCGCCGAGCACGAAGTACGGTGGAAACAGCGTCGAATGCCAGCCGGGAATCTGACCCGAGGCAAACAGCAGCGAAACCTCGCTATGCACGGAGACGACGAGCGGAACGGCGAGCGCCGCGGTGATGCGATAGGCCTGCTGCCAGCGCACCCAGTGTGATGCCGAGCCGCGCCAGCCGAGCGAGGTGATGCCGAAGAAGATCTGCCAGCCGCGTCTTGTGGCGCGGTCGCGCGCGGCGGCGAGGTCGGGAATGAGGCCGGCGTACCAGAACGCAAGCGACACCGTGAGATAGGTCAGCACCGCCCAGATGTCCCATTCCAGCGGACTGCGGAATTGCGGCCAGATGTGCATGGTCGCCGGATAGGGGAACATCCAATAGACGTACCAGGGGCGCCCGAGATGCAGGACGGGATAGATGCCGGCGCAGACCACCGCGAACAGCGTCATGGTTTCAGCGAATCGATTGAGCGAGTTACGCCACTCGCTGCCGGTGAGCAGCAGCAGGGCCGAGATCAGCGTACCGGCGTGACCGATGCCGAGCCACCAGACGTAATTGTGGATCGCAAACGCCCAGTTGACGGGGATGTTGATGCCCCAGATGCCGACGCCAACCGTGAACAGCTCTGTTGCCGAGACCACCAGCAGAAGCAGCAGCAAGCTCGCGAAAATCATCGCAATCAGCCAGCGCCGCTCGACCGGAAAATGCAGGGGAATCCCGGCGAGCTGCTCGGTGATGCCGCCCATGCTCTGGCGGATGGGCAAGATATCGGCCGATTTATCGCTCATCCCTGGTCGTCTCCGCCGTCGCGGAAGCGCGCCAGATAGCTGGTGCGCGGCCGCGTACCCAATTCCTCAAGCAGCGTGTAGTTGCGCCCCTCGCGCCGCGCCCGCGACACCTCGGATTCTGGATCGTTGATGTCGCCAAAGACAATCGCCCTGGTGGGGCACGCTTGCTGGCAGGCGGTGACGACGTCACCATCCCGCAACGGGCGGTTCTCCTTGTCGGCCGCAGCATGGGCTGCCTCGATCCGCTGCGTGCAATAGGTGCACTTCTCCATCACCCCACGGGACCGGACCGTGACCTCCGGATTGTGGGCCGCGTGAGCAGGCGAATCCGGCGGCGCGCGATAATCATAGAAGTTAAATCGGCGGACCTTGTAGGGGCAAAAGCTCGAACAAGTGCGCGTGCCGATGCAGCGATTGTAGATCATCTGATTGACGCCTTCGGGACTGTGCGTCGTGGCGTGCACGGGACATCCCATTTCGCAGGGGGCCTGCTCGCAATGCATGCATGGCACCGGCTGAAAAAAACTTCTCGGTCGCTCGATCTCGCCTTCGTAGTAGCGTGCCACCCTGATCCAATGCATTTCACGCCCGGCCTCGACTTGCTCCTTGCCGACCACCGGAACGTTGTTCTCCGCCGTACAGGCCGCGACGCAGGCATTGCAGCCGATGCAGACATCGAGGTCGATCACCATGCCCCAGGCATTTCTCGCAGACGGCCAGGACGGATAAAGACTTGGCTCGGCTTCCGCGCGTTCCAGCTCGGGATGGCTCGCGCTGACCTCGCGCACAAAATCAAAGCCCTCCATGCGATGATGCATCTGAGTCACTGCCAGCGTCTCGGCGCTCCCAACTTTGCGTAGGCTGGCTTTCGCCAACCAAAGCTGGTCGGGCGGCCTCGCGCGATAGGCGTCATACCCAACTCCGTTGCCGACGCGCCCTGCTCCCGTCCGGCCATGGCCGAGGTAGAGAGCGATCGTATTCTCCGCCTGGCCTGGCATGATCCAGACCGGGCCTGTGACATGGCGATTTCCGATCGTCACCTCGACCCGGTCGCCGTTCGAGGCGACGAGCCGTTTGGCGAGCGCTGCGCTGATCGCAACGACATTGCCCCACGTCAGCGTGGTCAGCGGCTTTGGCAGTTCCTGCAACCAGCCGATATTGGCGAACGTGCCGTCCCACACGGTCGGATCTGGCCGGAACACCACGTCCAGCCCTTTCGCGGTGGCTGTTGTGGGCAGATCGGCGGCGGCGATCGGCTTCGCCTCCACCGGGTTAGCCGCCCCTTCGACGAAGCCGTCGCGCAACGCGCGTCGCCAGCGCACATCGAAATTATCCGACAAGATCGACCGCCACGTCTCGCGCACCGCACTATCTGCGGCAGGATTGATCTCTCCGAGCATCATGCCAAAAATCTGGTGCGCGCTGCGAACGTCGTAGAATGGCGTGACCGTCGGCTGGATGATGGTTGCCGTGCCGTCGACCGCGCGGCCATCGCTCCAGCTCTCCAGCGCATGCGTCAGCGGCAATTGCCATTCGCAGAGTGCGCCGCTCTCGTCGCGTTGCAGACCGAGATGCAGCGATGTCCGCACCTGCCGCAACCCATCCGCAAAGCCGAGCGCGGCGGGAGCGCTGTAGACTGGATTGGCATCGACAATGACAAGCGAATCCACGCGACCGGCACTGATATCGGCGACCAATTCCTTGAGCGTGCCCGCATTCGCCGGCCCCGAAACAGGGGCGGTCAACAGCAGCGCCCGGCCCGCGCTCTTCAGATGGTCGTTGATGCGCGCCGTCCAGCCAGCCGTCACCGCTTCGCCGAAAGGACTGGAAACCACGAGCGCGCGGTCCTTTGCGCCCAGACAGGCAGCGGCCGCGCGTTTGATCCAACTCTGCTCCTCCGACGTCAGGTCGGGCAGGGCTGCAGTGGCGATGCCGAGCTCCCTGGCGAGCGCCTGGGCAAGTAGCGGCATGCGCGACGAATCGGCAATCAGCCGCGCCCCGGCCATCGCTCCCGTTGCCGAAGGCACGCTTTCCGCCATGTGCAGCTTTAGCCCCGGCCGATCGGCGAAGCGTCGCCGCGCCGTCGACCAGCCATGGGCATTGCGCACCTGGTTTGGTCCCGGTCCGAGAAAGTCATCGTCGAAGCTGATGACGATGTCGCACGCGTCGAGCCGGTAATGCAGATCGAGTGGTTGTCCATAGGCGGCCATGGTGAGATCGCGCCGCGATGCAATTCCCGTCGCATCATGGAGATGCACGCGCGCCTTCGGAAACTGCCCTATCAGCGCGTCGATCTGGCGGAGCAAGGTCGGCGACGTGATCGGCGACGTCAGCAGTCGCAACCCGTCGCCCTGCGCTGCCGCCCATCTGCTTCTGAGCGCGACGACCGCAGCCTCGACCTCCTTCCAGGACGCGGGCTCTCCCCGACGCGAAGGCCCTTGAGCGCGGTCCGGATCGTAAAGACCGAGCACGGCCGCCTGCATGAAGACATCACTGCGGCCTTGCGTCATCGGATGGTCTGCATTGCCGTCAAGCTTGGTTGGACGGCCCGCGAAGGTCGTCGCAACGACCGGCTGCGCGAAGCCATCAAGCATGACCGCCGTTGCATAGTAGCGTGGCAGGCCGATTGTCTCATTGTCCGGCTGATTGACGTAAGGCAGCGCCGCCACGAACGGGCTCTTCTCGCAGCCAGCGAGCCCCGCCAGCGCAAAGGACGCCCCCATCAATTTGAGGAACTCGCGCCGCGCCGTCGGGGAGAAATCCGCTGCCGCCGGATATTCAGCGTCAAGGAACGCCTGAAAGGCGGGGTCGTCGGCCAGCTCTTCGATTCCGGACCAAAGGCGCCCGCCGCTCGCGCCCGCGCCAGGTGGCTGTTGTGGTCGGTTGCGGGTCATCGGTGGCACACATAGCAATGGGTGAGCTCGCCGAGGCGAACGCCTTCGTGCGCGGCGATCGCCGCGCCGGCTGCGCGCGCGTCCGCGGACGGTTTCCAGGTCATATCCGCGATGCGATCCTGCGGGCGCAGCTGCGGCACCGGATCACGGTGGCAATCGAGACAAAAATCCATGGTGAAGGAGTTCTCGCGATAGGTGAGCGCCATCTTGTCGATGCGGCCATGGCAGCTCACGCAGCCCACACCTTTGGCGATGTGGACGTCATGACGGAAGAAGACGTAGTCCGGCAGCTTGGCAACACGCGTCCATTGGATCGGCGTGTTGCTCGCAAGACTCTGCCGCACGGGCGCAAGCATGGTCGAGTTGGTCCATATCTCCGAATGACAGGTCATGCAGGTTTCAGTGGGCGGCAATCCAGCTTGCGGACCGGTCTCAACCCCGCTGTGGCAGTAGCGGCAATCGATACCGAGCTCGCCCGCATGATGGCGATGGCTGAACGGTACCGGCTGGGCGGGGCGGACTTCAGTCGAGGTAATGTAAGCGGAACGCGCAAAGCCGATGATGCCCACCGTCCCGCCGGCAAGAACCGCTACAGATCCGAGCAAAAACAGCCGTAGCCAAGTATCGGCAACGGGAGAAAAGATCTGGGTCATCCGGCCCTGACCCGCTTACGAACGCTCCACGCGCGATCAATCCATGTGCGTCGGAATCGTTCCTAAATTGGAACTGCGGTCGCTCGCCGGAATTGTCATGCCACGCTCGAGGGCCGGAAAATGGATGCGCAAGCCAGCTTCGATTACGAGCGATCCGACATGAGCAGCAGAGCGATCGCATGCATTGCGGCTGGCCTCGCGGCCTTTGTTGTTGCGGTACCGCTGATGATGCCTCTCGCTTTTCCGGCGTCGATGCGACACGTCACCTCGAACGCCCGCCCCGCGCTCAGCTCGGACGCGCCCCCGCTCGAAATCGCACCCGGCGAGGAACTTCAGATCGTCCGGCGCGCCAATGATCAAATCGCCGAGACGTATGGCTGGGTCGATCGCAATCGGGGGATCGTTCGGCTTCCCGTTTCCCGCGCCATGGAAGTTCTCTCGAAACGTGGGCTTCCCGGTTGGCCAAAGCCATGATTATTCGCTTGCAGTCGAGCCCACGAAAGCCCCGGTAACGAGCGCCGGCGATGTGGCATCAGTGGATTCCATTCTGGCGGTCTGGCGTATCGCCTCACGGCGACGACGTCGATCTTCTGTTTGCGGGTCTCATTTTCGTCAGCCTGCTGGTGCTCGGGCTATTGTTCTTTCTTCTGTTATTGTTTTGCGTGCGCTATCGCGCCGGCAATCCGGCCGAGCGCGGCGATCGCATCGGAAAGACCTGGCGTCTGGAGATCGCCTGGACCGCTGCAACGCTGATCGGTTTTCTCGCTCTCTTCATCTGGGGCGCCACGCTCTTTCTCGACAGCTACAACGCTCATCGGGACGACGTGTCGATCTTCGTCGTAGCGAAGCAATGGATGTGGAAAGTCCAACACGCCGGCGGCCAGTCCGAGATCAATGCACTGCACATCCCGGTGGGGCGCCCGGTCCGTCTGGTCATGGCGTCGCAGGACGTCATTCACAGTTTCTTCATTCCGGCGCTGCGGCTGAAGCACGATGTCGTTCCGGGCCGTTACCAGGATCTCGAGATCAAGGCCACAACGCCCGGTCACTATCATCTATTCTGCGCCGAATATTGCGGGACCGCTCATTCCGGCATGACCGGCGAGATCGTCGCGATGCAAGCCGCCGACTTCGCCAACTGGCTCACGCAGCAAGGCCCGTCCAGCCCGCTCGCCCAGGAAGGCGCCAGCCTCTTCGGGCAGCTCGGTTGCAGCGGTTGTCACGGCGCCGGCAGCAAGATCCGCGCGCCACCGCTCGAGGGCGTCTATGGCAGCCCAGTGCCGCTGGCTGACGGCAGCATCGTGATTGCCGACGAAAAATACATTCGGGACTCGATCCTGTTGCCGGACAGCCAGATCGTCGCGGGTTACCAGGCCGATATGCCTTCCTTCGCCGGCAAGGTGAACGAGGATCAGCTCCTGCGCCTGGCCAGCTACATCAAATCGATCGGAAGCCAGCCATGAGCACCAAGGACTATCTCACCGCCGACTACACGCTGCGCTCATGGTTCCTGACCACTGACCACAAGCGCATCGCGATCCTGTATTTCGCCAGCATTACGTTCTTCTTCTTCGTCGGCGGCGCAGCGGCGACCGCGATGCGGATCGAGCTCGCGACACCGCAGGCGGATCTCGTCGCCGACGACATCTACAATCGCCTGTTCACCATGCATGGCATCATCATGGTGTGGTTCTTCCTCATCCCATCCATTCCCAACACCCTTGGCAACTTTATCGCGCCGCTGATGATCGGCGCGCGCGATCTCGCTTTTCCTCGGCTCAACCTGATGAGCTGGTATCTCTTCATGCTCGGCGGCACCGTGACGCTGTTTGCGATTGTTGCCGGCGGCGTCGACACTGGCTGGACCTTCTACGCGCCATTTTCAACACTTTACTCCAACAGCTACGTCATTGCGGCGGTGACCGGCATCTTCATCTCCGGCTTCTCCTCGATCCTGACCGGGCTGAACTTCATCGTCACCATCCACCAGTTGCGCGCGCCGGGAATGACCTGGAACCGGCTGCCGCTGTTTCTGTGGTCGCTCTATGCGACCTCTCTGATCTTGGTACTGGCCACGCCGGTGCTGGCGATGGCGCTGCTGTTGATCGCAGTCGAGCGCGTTTTCGGTGTCGGCATCTTCGATCCACGGATCGGTGGCGATCCCCTGCTCTTTCAGCACCTGTTCTGGTTCTATTCACACCCCGCAGTGTACATCATGATCCTGCCCGGCATGGGGGTGGTCAACGAACTGATTTCCTGCTTCGCGCGCAAACAAGTCTTCGGTTACCATTTCGTGGCTTGGGCAAGCCTTGCCATCGCGGCGATCGGCTTCTTGGTGTGGGGACACCACATGTTCGTCAGCGGCCAATCCGTGCTGGCGAGTCTCGTCTTCTCCTTCATGAGCTTCATGGTCGCGGTGCCCTCGGCCATCAAGGTCTTCAATTGGACCGCGACGCTGCACAAGGGTTCGATCCGCTTTGATGCGCCGATGCTCTATGCGCTAGCTTTCATCGGACTGTTCACCATCGGCGGCCTCACGGGATTGTTCCTCGCCTGCCTGGCCTTTGACGTGCATGCGACCGATACCTACTTCGTCGTCGCGCATTTCCACTACATCATGGTCGGCGGCATGGTAACCGCCTATTTCGGCGGCCTGCACTATTGGTGGCCGAAGATCAGTGGCCGGCTCTACTCGGAATATTGGGCGCGGACCGCGGCGGTGCTGATTTTCGTTGGTTTCAACCTGACCTTCTTCCCGCAATTCATCCTCGGCGCGGAGGGGATGCCGCGGCGCTACCATGTCTATCCGCCCGAATTCCAATTATGGAATGTGCTGTCTTCCGGAGGCGCCGTGATTCTCGCGGTCGCCTACCTCCTCCCATTACTCTATCTCGCCTATTCCGCCTTCTTCGGGCGACGCTCGCCGGCCAATCCGTGGAACGCGCCGGGACTGGAATGGCAGACACCCTCGCCGCCACCGGAATTTAACTTTGAGGTGCAGCCGGTCGTCACGCGTGCGCCGTACCAGTATTCCTCCGACTTCAAGGCAGAACCACAAAATGCCTGAGACCCGCTCGTTTGCGCCGCAGTTCATTTCCGTTGAGCATCGTGATCACACCGCTGAACTCGGCATGTGGGTCTTCATTGCGACCGAGGTGCTTCTGTTCGGCGGCCTGGTGCTTTCCTATTTCGTCTACCGGCACGCCTATCCCGCAAGCTTCCTGGCGGCAGGCCGACACACCGATCTTCTGATCGGCACGGCCAATACGGCGATCCTGCTCACGTCGAGCTTTCTGGTCGCTTGGGCGGTGGAGTCTTATAGCGCGGAGGCTCGAAGAGCTTGCCCCGCTCTGCTTGCCGGCGCAATCATTCTCGGTCTCGTGTTCATCGTGCTCAAGGGCGTCGAATATAGAAGCGAATATGACGAACATCTCGTTCCCGGCATCGACTTTACATTCGACGGTCCGCTCGCCAACGGCGTCCAGCTGTTCTTCGCGTTCTATTTCATCGCAACCGCGATCCATGCGCTGCACATGATCGTTGGCATCGCCATCCTCGCGACGCTTGTCGTGCTGATCCGCAGATCAGCGGACCTGCGCCATCGAGCGGCCTTGCATAGCGCGGCACTCTATTGGCACTTCGTCGATGTAGTCTGGATCTTCTTGTTTGCTCTCATCTATCTTCCCGGGAGATCGGTCTCGTGATGCCTTCGCGCCCTTCAATTCCGCTGCTCGCCGCCTGGCTTGTGCTGCTTGCTTTGCTCGCACTCACGGTCAGCCTGTCTTACATCCCGCTTGGGAACGGCAACGCGATGGTCGCGCTCAGCATCGCCGCTCTGAAGGCTTCGGTCGTTGCTGCCGTATTCATGGAACTCTGGCACCGCGGGCCACGGGCCCTGATCTTTGCGGCTGCCGGACTGTTCTGGCTGGCAATCCTGCTGTGGCTCGGACTAATGGACTTCCTGACCCGGACCTAAGGCTCGCTGCAGCCCGGTTTCATGGCGGCAATGCGGAAGTCGCCTGCCCCAGCCGTAATGCATTCCATAGCTCGTGAGCCGACCGGACCGGCCAAGGACCCAATTCCTCGTAGATACGTTAATCATAATGCGCGGACAAAAATGAAGGCCGGGCATGGAAACCCTCGAGGCATATCTCCACAGAAAGCACGAAGAGCTCAACTTGCTGAACCGCTTCCTCAGCACTCCTCTGTCGTTGCGCCATCCCGCCTCGGTCGCTGAGGTCATTGAACGGAAATTTCAACTGGCCGCGGCCCTGAAGGCTGAGCATGCGCTGCACGATTGGGCGCTCACGGAGACTGCATGGGCGTATCCGGATCGACTGCGCGCGGGACCATTCGAATTCAGCTATGGCTACCAGCGCGCCGACCTGGACGTACGGGGCCCGTCGTTTTATCAATTCGACGACGCGGCAGCCAATGAGACGATCTATACCTCCTCGGGGATGGCCGCGATATCGGCGCTGCTGCTGGCATCGGCACAAATGATGCCAGAGGCGGACATCTTGGTACTACCTGGCTCTTATAGTGAAACGCTGGAGCTGATCGAAAGTCATGCCCGCCATTTGCGGCCGATGCTGCTGAAAAGCTCACCCGGCGAGGTCGCGTCTCGGGCGCGACGATTGCGGGTGCTTCTCTTGGACTCATGTGCACCCGCGGCCGCATTCGAGACGACGCTTCGCGGCGCAAACCCGCGCCTTGATCTCATCGTTTTCGACACAACCTGCTTCTCCAGCGGCTCGGGGCGCATCCGCCGCGTCCTGAATTGGGCGCATCGTTGGGAAATTCCGATCGTGCTTGTACGCAGCCACACCAAGCTCGACTCCCTTGGGTTGGAATACGGCCGGCTCGGCTCCGCTGTCTTTGTCGCTTGCGAAGCGCACCGTGTGCATCAGGCACAACTGGAGGCGCTTGCGAGGGAGATGCGAAAGGCCGTTCGACTGTTCGGCAGCGCAGCGTTGCCGGCGCATTTCCCGCCCTATGTCGGAACGAGAGCCTATCGGGATCTCACCAATAAGCGCGTCTCAGCAATCTTGCGGAACGGCAGAAGGACTGCGCGCTATTTTGCATCCACGCTCGCCGGCTCGTCGGGAGAGCTTCATTTTGGCCACGGGCTGTATGTGACGCTCACGCCAAAGCGGATGCTTGATGAGAGGCAAACGAGGCAAATGGCAGCGGACTTGTGCGGCGACCTGAGGAAGGCCGGGTTGCCGTTACGTCACGCAGGAAGCTTTGGTTTCGATTTCGGTGCAGCGGAGTGGTTCCAAGACAAGACACGCAATCGCTACCTCGTCAGAATCGCGATCCCCGACTTGCCTACATCAATTTGGGATCGCGTCGCGCAAGCCGTGGCCCAATGGTGGTCAGCGCATGAGGAGCAACCGTTTCGCTCTGCAGGATTGCCCATAGGGGCATTCCGATAGCGCCTTTCACTTGAAAAGGCGGCAATGCCGGTGCCCGTCAGAGCTCAGTGCATGGCGTCAGCGATCACTTCCGCGACGTGCTTCGTTCGGCGGCCCGTGCATTGCTCGATCTGTTCGCGGCAACTAAAACCGTTGGCGAGAATGATCGTGTCGGCGCCCGCCTCGCGTATCGTCGGCAACAGGACGCGTTCGGCTGCCGAGATGGATATGTCGTATTTCTCCTTCTCAAATCCAAAAGCTCCGGCCATTCCGCAACAGCCGGATTTCATGACCTGATACTCCAGGCCGAGGCGATCGAGGACGTTCTGTTCGCTTTGCGGCTTGAGCACTGCGTGATGATGGCAATGCAGCTGAACCAGTGCCGCGCCCGAAACCCGACCAAGCGCCTCGTTCGCAGCGTCGCGGTCGAGAAACTCAGTCAGGAAGAGCGTCTGGTGCGCCAGGCGCTGGGCGTGCTCGTTTCCCGGAAACAGGTTTGGCAGTTCGTCGCGGAATGCGCTGACACAGGCCGGCTCCAGCCCGACAATGGGTATGCCGAGCCTAAGCGCCGGCTCAAGTGCAGCGAAGGCACGCAGCCAAAGCGCTTTGGCACGATCAAGCATGCCCCAGTCATAGAGCGGTCGTCCGCAGCAAAGCGGACGGTCGGGAATCAGCACGGTGTAGCCAAGCGTCTCCAGCACATGTGTCGCGGCAATAGCGGTTTGCGGACGAAAATAGTTGTTGAATGTGTCAGGCCACAACATGACCCGCGAGCCGGCTGCCCGCTCGCCGCGCCACCGGAACCATTGCACAAAGGATTGGCGCGCATAGCTCGGCATTGTCCGCTGCGGGGCGATTCCGCCGACCCATTTGGTCGCCGCTGACAAGCCCGGCCATTGGAACAGCGCATTGGCAAGCCACGGCGCCGAGCTGGCGAGACGCGACCATTCATGAATCAAGCCCATCGAATAGGCGGCGCGCGGCCGCAAGCGGCCCTCATAATGGTGTGCACGGAACTCGGCTTTGTAGGTCGCCATGTCCACCTGGACGGGGCAGTCGTGCTTGCAGCCCTTGCACCCCAGACAGAGATCGAGCGCCTCCTCGACTTCCGTACTTCGCCAGAGATCGTCGATGGGCCCGCCGTGCAACATTTCGAACAGGAGCCGCGCACGACCTCGCGTCGAATGCTTCTCCTCGTTGGTGGCCATGTAGCTTGGGCACATCACGCTCTTGGTGCTGTCGCGGCGGCGGCAAGCTCCGACGCCGACGCAGCGGCGGGTCGCCCTGGCGAAGCTCTGGTGGTCCTCGTTGTAGGCGAAGTAGGTCGGTACATCCGGCGGCTGGTAGCTCGGGCCAAGCCGCAAGTTCGAAGTCGGCGGAAACGGGTCAATCACCTTGCCCGGATTCATCCTCCCATCGGGATCCCATATCGCCTTGAACTCACGGAATGCCTGCATCAATTCGGGGCCGTACATCTTCTCCAACAGGCTGGCGCGAGCCTGGCCGTCCCCGTGCTCGCCCGATAGCGATCCCCCGTAACGCACCACCAGATCAGCGGCTTCGTCCAAAAACTGCTGCCAGTTCGACAGGCCGGCTTCTGTACGAAGATCGAAGGGCACGCGGCAGTGCACAAGGCCGTCGCCAAAATGGCCATAGACGGATGCATCATAACCATGCTGGCGATAGAGCGCCTTCAGCTCGCGCAGATAACGCCCCAAGTCCTGTCGGCGGACAGCACTGTCTTCCCATCCGGGATATGTTTCGGGCCAGTCGGGCACGTGGGCGGTGGCCGCCAGCGCCGCCTCGCGAACTTCCCAGATCTGCTTCTGCTGCTCCGGCTTGTCCAGCAGCTTGGCGTCGTGTCCACGCCGCTTGAATTCCTCGGCCAGCGGATTGGCCTTGGCAGTCGCGGCATCGGCACTGTCGCCACCAAATTCCGCCACAAGCCAGCCTCCGCCCCCCGGCATCATCTTCAGTTCCTCAGGGTGAAGATGCTTTTTCCGGATGAACTCGACCAGCAGATCGTCGATGCCTTCAAGCCCGATAGGCTCGAAGCCGAGCACGTCCGGCACAGCATCGGCGGCCGCATAGACGTCCTCAAAGCCGATGATAACAAGCACGCGATGACTGAGATACGGCATCAGGTTGAGCGTGGCACGAAGAACGATGGCGCATGTGCCTTCCGTTCCGACCAGGGCGCGCGCCACGTTGAAGCCACGCTCTGGCAGCAATTCGTCAAGATTCTCGTAGCCGGATACGCGACGGGGGATTTTGGGGTATTTCGCCAGGATAAGATCGCGATAGCGGTGACGAAACTCGTCGAGTTGCCGGAAGATTTCCGCGCGGCGCCCTCCGGCCGCCAGATGCTGCCGATGCGCCTCTTCTCCGGTGGGCCCGACCTCGAAGCGCAGACCATCATAGGTGAGAATGTCGAGCGCCTCGACGTTATCGGAGGTGCGCCTGGCCACCACGGAATGCACGCCGCACGAATTGTTGCCGATCATACCACCGAGCGTATTGTGATCGTGGGTCGCGGGATCAGGACCAAAGGTGAGCTGATGCCGCTGAGCGGTAGTGCGCAAATTGTCGAGAATGCAGCCGGGCTCGACCTCGGCAAGCCGCGAAACGGCATCGATCGAGATCACCCGGTTCAAATATTTGGAGCAATCGATCAGAACAGCGACGTTGCATCCCTGGCCGGCCAGGCTCGTGCCGCCTCCGCGCATGACAATGGGAGCATCGAATTTGCGGCACAGCTCAGCCGTCTTTGCGATCGCTGCCGCGGTACGCGGGATAATGACCCCGATCGGCACCTGGCGGTAATTCGAAGCATCGGTCGCATACAGCGCTCGGTCGCCGGAATCGAAGCGCACCTCTCCGTCCACGGCTTTGGCGAGCTCGCGGCCAAGCTCTTCATATTGCCTTGGCGGGCCGGCAGCACTCTCGCTTGTGATCCTTCCGCCCGGAGCGTACTCGATGCGGCGCCGCAAGTCCCGCCGTTTGCGATGATCGATTTCAATGACGTGGCTCATGCGGATCTCCTGCGACCGCAATTGCCCCCTCCTCAGGCGGCCAAACGTTGGGCATCCTTTTCCTTGAAGGTCAGCCCATGGCCGCGGCGTGATGAATCGGGCGAAATCACGCCGTTCCTTGGCTGCTGCACGCCATCGAACACCATCTGCTCGAGACGCACATGGTCGTAAAACCATTCGATATGACGAAGCCGTGGCGCGGCAGAGCAGACCGGCAGATGCAAGCTTGGCGCGGTGTGCGCTGACAGCGGCAGGTTCCATGCATCCGCGAGCGCCGCGACCTTCAGAAAGCCTGTATAGCCGCCGCATCGGGTGGCATCGGCCTGCAGCACGTCGACGCTGCCGGCTTCAAGCATGCGCCGAAAGTAGACCGGCTCGTAGCCGTATTCACCGGCTGCAATCTCCATTCCGTTCGGAGCGCGGTCACGCAGCAGTCGCAATCCCTCAAGATCGTCGCTCGACACCGGCTCCTCGAACCAGGTCACACCGAGCGAGGCGAACTGCCTGGCGAATTCGAGCGCCTGCTTACGCCGGTAGGCCCCGTTGGCATCGACGTAAAGCTCCGCGGAGCCGACCGCCGCTTTCGCCGCCCGGACGCGAGCCAGATCATGCTCGGGCGCCGTTCCGACCTTCATCTTGACGAATCGGCAACCGTCTCTTTCTACCCAGTCGCTCAACTGCTCGCACAGGCGCCCCTCGGAATAGGAGGTGAAGCCACCGCTGCCATAGATCGGCACTTCGGCCCGTTCACGTCCGAGGAGATCTGCCAGCGGCATTTTCAACAGGCGCGCTTTCAAATCCCACAGCGCCACGTCGACGGCCGAAATTGCGCACGCACACACGCCGCGCCAACCAATGTTGCGCACCGCCGTCACCATGGCAAGCCAGAGCGCCGGAATCGCCAGCGCATTCTGCTCGCGCAAGGTCGACGCGAGTTCGTTATTCACGATCTCGGCGGTAGCTGCGCTGCCATAGCTGTAGCCAACGCCGGTTGCACCTCCGGCGTCGACCTCGACCAGCACGAGCGTCGTAGCCGACCAGGCGATCGTACCGTCTGCTTCCGGCGCATCCGTCGGAATGCGATACGACCGTGCTGCCAGACGCCTGATCCTTGTCTCTTCGCCCATCGCTCCGACTCAAATGATTTCGCGGACCACATCCGAGCCGATGGTCAGTGCGATCTTGCCCTTCGCCGGCGTGCCGCGAACGAGCGATTCGGCCAAATGCGTGATCTGCGTCAAAGTCGCCTTCGGCGGCATCGGCGGTTCGTGCGGATCGACCACCGCTTCGATCAATGCCGGGCCGCGCGTGCTCAGCGCCTCGCGCAGCACCTCGCCGCACTGCGCCGGATCGTCGACACTGAACGCGCTCACACCAAAGCCGCGCGCCACCGCTGCAAAGTCGATCGGCTGCAGATCGCAGACGTATTCCGGATTGCCCAGGAACACCATCTGCTCCCATTTGATCTGCCCGAGGGAGTTGTTCTTGATAACCACGATTTTTACGTCGAGGCCGTATTTCACGCAGGTGGCAAGCTCGCCCATCAGCATGGTGAGACCGCCGTCGCCAACAAACGCCACAACCTGCCTGCCCGGGAAAGCCACCGCAGCCGCAATCGCATAGGGCAAGCCGCACGCCATGGTCGCGAGATTGCCGGAGCACGAGAACATCATATTGCCGCGCATGACCAGGTGTCGGGCTATCCAGGTGGTGATTGTTCCGGAATCGGTTGCCACGATCGCATCATCGGAAAGAAGCTTGTTGAGCTCGTACGCTACGCGCTCAGGTTTCATCGGCTTTTGGCTATTGGTGCCGCGCTGGCTCATCAACGCGTTCCATTCCTTCATCCCCTCCTGGGTCTGTTGCAGGAACGAACGATCGTCACGATAATCAAGCTGCCGCAGCAGAGCCTGAAGTACCTTGCCGGTATCACCCACCAGGCCTGCCTCGACTGGATACCGCAGCCCGATCCGCTGCGGATCGACATCGATCTGGACGGCGCGCGCCTGACCCGGCTTTGGATAAAACTCGATGTAGGGGAACGTGCTGCCGGCAATCAGAAGCGTGTCACAGCTTTCCAGTGCTTCCTGCGCGGGTTTGGTTCCGAGAAGGCCAATGCCGCCGGCCGAATACGGACTGTCGTCGGGGATCGCCCCCTTGCCAAGAAGTGGCTTGATGACCGGCGCGCCGAGGCGCTCCGCTACAGCGAGAACCTCGTTGCGCGCATCGAGCGCTCCGCGGCCTGCAAGAATGGCTGTCTTCTTGCCGACCTTAAGGATCTCGGATGCTTTGGCGAGCTGCTCGTCGCTTGCGGTCTGCGCCGAGCGGGCCATCAGATCCGAAACATGGTTTGGCACGTTGCGTGCCGATCTCTTGCCGGCGCTTACAGGCTGCGATTGCATGTCAACCGGAATGGTCACATGGGCGACACCGTGGTAGGCAAGCGCGGTCCGGCAGGCCAGTTCCACGATATTCTGGACGTGGTGTGGACCCATCACGCGGCTGTTGTAGACGCACACGTCCATAAAGAGCTTGTCAAGTTCCACGTCCTGCTGCGTGAATGTGTGGAGCAAGTCGTGAAATTGCAGGCCGGTGATGGCCAGCACGGATTGCCCATCGAGCTTGGCGTCGTAGAGACCGTTAAGAAGATGGATGCCACCGGGACCTGATGTTGCAAGGCATACGCCGAGCCGGCCCGTCCACTTCGCGTAGGCACAGGCGTTGAAGGCCGCGGCTTCTTCATGACGGACCTGGACGAATTTGATCCGGTCCTGGCGCGTGCGCAGGGCCTCGATAATGCCATTGATGCCATCACCCGGAAGCCCGAAGACGGTATCGACACCCCAGTCGAGCAGCGTCTCGACCAGGACATCTGATGCGGTGGAGGATGCCATGGGTGCGTCCGATAAGGTTGTAACGTCGTCCCTTTGCGAAGAACAAGCTGACTCCGGGACCGTTCCTATAAGCCCGCGATTTTCAGGAACTTCTTCGCCGGACGCGCGGTTGGTCTGATGTGAGATCGGCATGCGGCATAAGCCCGGCCACCCGGAGAGACTGATCCATATGTGAGACACGGTTCGCACATGTCTGGTGAGCTTCGAAACTGCAACGTCGTGATCACGGGCGCCTCCGCTGGTGTGGGCCGGGCCGCCGCGCATCGTTTTGCGCGAGCCGGCGCTCGCGTCGGATTGATTGCGCGCGATGCCGACGCACTGAATGACGTGAAGGGCGAACTCGAGGGGCTTGGGGGCGCCGGTTTCGTCGCGCCGGCTGACGTCTCAAATCCGGATGAGGTGTTCGCAGCGGCAGACTCCATTGTGCGGCAATTTGGGCCGATCGACGTGTGGATCAACGATGCGATGGTCACCGTCTTTTCGCCCGTGTGGGACATGACGCCGGCCGAATTCCGGCGTGTCACTGAGGTGACCTATCTCGGCGTGGTGCACGGTACGATGGCGGCTTTGCGTCATATGCGTCGGCGGAATCGCGGCACGATTATTCAGGTTGGCTCGGCGCTGGCTTTTCGCGGCATTCCGCTCCAAGCCGCGTATTGCGGGGCCAAGCATGCGATCCGCGGCTTCACGAACTCGCTGCGCGCCGAGCTCATGCATGCCAAGAGCCCGATCAGGGTGACCGCCGTGGAGTTGCCGGCCGTCAACACGCCGCAATTCGATTGGGCGCGCACCCACATGGCCCACCAGCCCCGGCCGGTAGCGCCGCTCGTTCAGCCCGAGGTGATTGCGGATGCGATCTTCCGCGCAGCGTCGTATCCAGCGCGGGAGTATTGGATCGGGTTGAGCACGTTGAAAGTTATCCTGGGAAATATGTTGCTGCCGGGCTTGCTGGATCATTATCTTGCCAAAACAACATTCGCTGGGCAGGAGACGCCAGTGCCTGTGGCGCTCGATCGCAAGGATAATCTGATCGAGCCGGTCCATGACCTGCATCGGACGCGCGGCCGTTTCGGAAGCGAGGCACGGGACAGTGCGCTCGTGCTTCCCGGTCCCTTTGCCCGGCTGGCTGCGGTTGCCGCATGCGCGGCGGCGCTGCTGGCGCTGAGCTCGTTGAGCCGCGGAAGAGGAAATGCCCGCCGGCGCATCGAGTGGCAGCGGCGGTAAGCCTGCCCGAATAGTGGACACCCCCGATCGTTCCGGTCGCGGTTTTCTCGGACCTGGACTCACAGGCCTGCGCCGTGTGCAAGCTGCACGAACCCACCGAGCGTTGCCCCGTAGACAATCTGGGCGATCAGCGTGCTCAACGGCGTGTGATAGCCATAATTCATCGCCAGGAATCCAGGCGGCTCAAGCTGCCGGATCGAAGTTGCCGAATGATATTCCGAGGCCATTCGAGGATGCACAAAGGGCAAAAGCGGCAGCGCGCAGGTGAGCAGAAACAGGCCATGGACGAGGCCAGCCAGTGCCCCAAACCACCATGTGTAGATGCGAACGCTCGCAAACAGCAAGAAATAGACGAATGCAAACAGCCAACCGCCGATGGCGTAGACCACAAAGCCGAGAAGCATCGCTCGCCGCCGGTGGCCTGTGAAAAACGTGCCAAGCAAGAATGGCAGGCTGAGCCGGGAAAAACCACCTCCCCGGCTCGCCTCCAGAATGGAGGTCATGGTTAGTGTGGCAATGAGCCCCCATAGCGCGGGGAACAAAAAGGAGGCACCGAACGGATTCATCGTGCTGCCTCCCGACGTGCCTGCCGGATCGATAGCGCAGAATGGATCAAGCCCACATGCGAGAAAGCTTGAGGATAGCTGCCCAGCGCGGCGCGCGAGCGCGGCTCCATCTCCTCGGCAAACAGACCAAGGTCATTTCCGAATGAACACAGATGATCGAAGCTCCGCATCGCCTCCTGGCAGAGGCCGCGCCTCGCCAAATGGCTGATCGCGAAGAAGCTGCAAATCCCGACCGCTCCTTCCCTGCCCTGCAAGCCATCGTATCCTGGCTTATACCGATACAGCAGCCCATCGCAGCCGAGCTCCTTCTGGATGCGCTGGTAGGTCGAGATCATCCGCGGATGGCATGGACTGCGATAGCCAAAGCAGGGCATCAATAGCAGGGCTGCATCGACGTCGTTCCCGTCAAGCTCCCCCGTGTAACTATTGAAATCCGAATTGAATCCCTCGGTCTCGATGCATTCGGCGATGTCCTGGCGCGTTTGTCGGAAGAGCGCTTCCTGTGACCTGACGTCAACTATTCCCTTTTCATGAAGCCAAAGCAGCTTGTCCAACGCGACCCAGCACATGACCTTCGAGAAGGTGTACCGTCTGCGCCGTCCCGGGATTTCCCAGATGCCGTTGTCCGGCTCCCGCCATCGCTTGCAGACCGTTTGACCGAGGCTTGCGAGCATCCGAGCTTCGGTCCGGTCGAGTTTGCAACCTGACGCGGCAAACGCCTGCGCGGCAGCGATAACCTGGCCGTGGACATCGAGCTGAAATTGGCGGACGGCGCTATTCCCAACTCGAACTGGAGAAGAATCGCGGAAGCCGGCGAACTGATCGAGCTTCCTTTCGCGCAGGTTTGTTCGTCCGTAGACGTCATAGAGGATGCTGAGATTGGGCCTACTAAGGCGAGTGGCATGCAAGAGCCAGCCGAGATACGCTGCCGCCTCCTGGTGAAATCCCAGCTCGACAAAGGCACCCATGGTCAGGCCGGCATCGCGCAACCAACAATAACGATAGTCCCAGTTGCGTTCACCACCTATCTCCTCCGGAAGCGAGGTCGTTGGCGCCGCCACAACCGCACCGGAGAGGCAAAACGTCAAGAGCTTGAGCGTTATCGCGCTTCGCAGGACAGCATCCCGCTCCGGCCCCTCGAATTGGCAAGCCTTGCTCCAGTCGCGCCACCACGCAATGGTGCGCTCGCAACGGGCGTCAGCTTCTGAATCCAGCGGCGCAATCGTGCCGATGTCGCCTTCGGTGTAAGAAAGGCTCAAGTATTCGCGTTTGCCGGGGGTCGTACTAACCGTTCCCCGCAACGCTTCTTCATCGTGGATAAAGCCGAGACTGCCATTGAGAAGAAGCAACTGGTGCGACCAGCCGAATGTCCAGACGCCGTCGGCAATCCGACCAACCGCAGGTTTCGCGCGGCTGTAATTCGGGCGCGGTACAAATTCGATCTCCAGATCCACTCGGCCCTCGATACCTTCAATCACGCGCAAGATTTCCCGCATAGGCTCAAGCGCACTCAGGCTGTCGGCAATGGGGCAGAGATCGGTGAGCCGCGCCGCACCACTATCCGTCTCAAAGGTTGTTTCCAGGACTGCGGTGGCGGGAAGATAGCGGCGGCTGGTCGCGAACCTTGAGCGCGGCTTGATCGAAAAATGCCCGCCGCGTCGATCGAGCAGCCGAGCAAACACACTGGCGCTGGAAAAATCAGGGAGACATAGCCAGTCGAGCGATCCCTCGCGCGAGATCAACGCCGCCGTCCGGCAATCTCCAATAATGCCATAATCCCGGATTGCCGGCTGCTGAAATCCGCCAGTCATTAGCATTAGCCGCTTCGGCGCCAGTTCCGCAGGCGCAAAGCCAAACAGGGAAGTTGCGCCTTGTCCCCATCCAGGCCTACCGGATCCGTTCTTAGCTACTGCCAGGCGATCGGCGCACGAACTTGTGGAACCGACTCGGCCTACCTTCCCTGGTCACATCCTGGTAAAGGAACGCCAGTTCAGACGCATCGAACTTGCGGAAGAACTCGTCCCAACCAATCTCGTCAAGTGCCTCATCCTTCGGCGCGAAGTCGATGCGCAGGATTCCGGCAGCGCCGTGCTGTTCGGTGACCTTGACCGTTGCCGGATGGCCGCCGCGTTCTTCCACCCAATCGCGGATCAGTTCGTGATCGATGGTGGTGTGCGCTTCGCTTTCCTTGTTCCTGGTATGGCTGGCGATCATTGGTGCCTCCTTTCCTCGTTCGACCTGACGAACATCCCAGACTTTCGCGTCAGGCTATTGGCGAAAACCTCCGGTTGCCAATTGGTTCTTCCGCGCCGATCGCGCTCGCTGCGACCGAGGGAATAGAAACTCAGTCAACCGCAAGCACGATCTTGCCCACGGAACGTCCCCGCTGCGCGGTGCCATGATTGGACTGGACAACGCAGCGTGCGATGCGAAGTTCTTATGGCTCATGTCAGGTCGATCCGCGCTGATGCGGTCGCACTCACTTAACCTGGGTTATAGCCGCACCGACCTCGCGGAACTTTTTTTCCGCCGCGAACTGATCGTTCTTCGGCGCGCGGCGTTTGAACCGGCAGACAACCCTGTTTCCGCGCTTTCCCCTGGACAGAACTGCGAGGCGTCATGGCTAGCCCCACCGAACCCAACAAACTCACCAGCGCCCGCGTGGCAGATGCCAGTATCCGGCGCGGCCGGGGCGGCGAAACACACCAGATTGCGGAGCGCGATGTGCCGACGCTCACGACGCAGCAGGGCGTGCCTGTCGGACCTCAGGCGATTCATCGGGTATCTCGAAGAAGATCAATCGAGACTTGTGAAACCCACGCCCCCGGCGATTCCATCGCAAACGATTGGCGTTTTTGTGCGAACGGCCAGCAATGCCGTGATCCATGAGCCGGCCAGATTATCGAATCCCTGCTGCGCGGAAGCCGGCGTCATGGCTACGACTGCGGTCAAGAGTGGCCATCCCATAATCCACAAGATGAGTATCCCACGCCTAAACATGATCTTTATCCTTCGTCGTTGCGTCGAGATCAGATCATCCGACCATCAAGCCATTTTCATTTTGCTTGCTCCGACGCGTTTCGTGATCCAGTGTTGCAGATCGTCCATGATCGTAAAAAAGGCAGGGACGTACACCCGACTGAGAACTGTTGAGCTGAATAGCCCTCCGATCACAGCAATTGCCATAGGTGCGCGCCGTTCTGCATCGGCCCCATGCCAGCGCTCATCGCGATCGTTGTCATCACGATCGGCCGGGCTCGTTTGCGAGCTGCATCCAAGAGGGCCTGCACACGATCCAGACCGCTGTCGCGCCGGGCGACGATCGCGTACTCGACCAGGAGGATCGAATTCTTCGCCGCGATTCCCATCAGCATCAGGATGCCGATCAGCACCGGCATCGATATCGACGTTCGTGTCAGAAGCAGTAGGCCGAGCGCGCCACCAATGGACAGAGGGAGAGCTGTCAGGATGGTGACAGGCTGAACGAAGCCGTTGAAAAGGAGGGCAAGAACGACGAAGAGCAGGACGATTGCCGAACTCACCGCAAGCTTGAAGCCATTAAACAACTCCTGCATGCGCTCGGAGTCCCCTGCCGGCCTGTAAACGACCCCTGTTGGCAGTCCCCTGATCGACGGCAAGTTCGCTACCAAACGTTCGGCTTCCCCAACGGTGAGCCCGCTCAATTCCGCCTCTACCGTCTCGCTTCGCGTGCGATCCGTCCGCTCGATCTGGACCAGGCCCGAACCGAAGATGATGTCGGCAACCGACGATAACGGCACCGACTTCTCGAAGGCCGGCACCTGAAGAAGCGACAGGCGAGAACGATCGGTGCGCGCATTTTCGTTCAACAACACACGGACGGGTATTTGTCTGGCCGAGTGTCGCCGTGGAGACCCCAAGAACCGCCGCCTTATCCCCTTTGGGCACGATCTGCAGCTCGGGTCTCGGGACGCTGCTTGTCACCCTCGCGCGATGAAATCCGGGCGTAGCACGCATGTCCTGGGCCAATTGCCTCGCCGCGTCTGCCAGCGCTACGGGATCGTCGCTCAACAACGATAGCTGGATCCTCGCGCCGGATGATCCATCCTCCCCGAGACGTATCGGAACGCCGGGAACCGTCAACAGGTGTCGGCCAATCGAGGCCTCGAACGCTTGCTGCTACCGAGAAGGCCTTGAAGAATTGGCCCGGAATGCCCGGCATCAGTCCAACGGGCGCGAAAACCACGATGATCGCGAATGTCGTCGCGACGACAGCCAGACCAATTTCGTCGGCAGCATCGATGGCGGCATCGTAGGCGCTTTTTCATCGCACGGCACCATTTCTAACGGTCGCGGTTTTGACGTTCACTACGTCGCCGTCGTTCAGAAAGCCGGCGCCCTGGGTCACGATGCGATCGCCGGCATCCAATCCCTGTACGACTTCAACGTTGTCGACTGCCCCTGAGCCGATCCTCACTTCGGTGACGGCCAAACCGCCGACTTCCGAGCTGATTAGTATCTCGCGCCTGACAACGACGTTTCCCGTGGCGGCAATGCCGCGATGGTAGCGATCCTCATGCGCCTGCGTTCGGTAATAGCTATCATTCTGCACCCTGCGCTCTTTTGTAAGCCGGACTCCCGCTTCGGCGACGGCTGGCAGATACTCCGTTAGAACGAGAGCTTTGCTCGCGTAGAACAATTCGTGTCGGATTGTCTCGGCGGATGCAGATTTATGTCGAGATCTTGCTGGATTGGTCGCAACGCCATCAGGTGCCCGTATCCACAAAACTTGCCCCTATCGAGGTTGCGACCGAAATGCCCGCTGCAATCTCGTCTGTTTCTGTTGCACGGGTAAGGGCAGCGCGCACCGTGAGGTCCGCTGGGACGTCCGGCGTGACAACTTTGAAGCGATCGCTGAGGCTCACCCACAAGGCGCGGTTCACTGCGTTCCGCCCCACTCCGACTGAACTATCGGCCCGTGATCGGAACGGGAAGTAAATTAGGTCGGGGACCGCAATCAGCAGCGCGCAAACTAGGGCGTGAACTCTTTACGTTATGAGCACGCGCCCTAGTTCGGATTTAAGCCAACAAGCGGTCAGTAGTCCCAGAAAACCGGTACCCAACGAAACGCGTCGCCGTCCACCGCGACCCGACCGACAGACGGGAATGGCAGGTGAGTGGCCACCAGCATCTCGCCGGTCGCAGCCAGCTCCCGCAAAAGACGGACCCGAACGCGCGCCGCCTCCTCGGGGTCGTGTTCGAAGCCGTTGTGCCAGTCGGGCTGGTCGAAACCGACCGCGAACACGGCGTCGCCGGCGAACGTCAGGGCGTCGCCGCCGGACGCCAGGCGGACCACGCTGTGCCCGGGGGTGTGGCCGCCGGTGCGGCGGACGACCACGCCCGGAGCCACCTCGTGCTCCTCATCGAACTGACGCAGATGGTTGTGGTACTGGTTGACGAACCGCTTGGCCGCCGACCGAAGCGCGTCCGGGAACCCCGGCGGCATGGCGGTGTGGGAGAAATCGGGTGACTCCCAGAATTTGACCTCGGCGGCAGCCACGTGAATCTGCAGGTCCGGACGCAGCCTCTCCTTCACGCCCTCGACGAGCAGCCCGCCAACGTGATCCATATGCATGTGGGTCAGCACCACGTCGGTCACGGACGCGAGATCGATGCCGGCGGCGTCCAGTCGCTTGACCAACTGCCCGGCCCGCGGCAAGTGCAAGTCCGGGTCGCCCCCTAGTCCAGCATCGATGAGGATGGTCCGACCGCCGCTACGCACCACGACCGCGTTCAGCGCCCAGTCGAAAGCGTCCGGCGGCAGGAACATGTTGTTCAGCCAGGCCGCCCGGATGGCCGGGTCGGCGTTGTGTCCTAACATTTTGGTGGGCAGCGGTAGTACCCCATCGCTGACCACCAGCACGTCAATCTCGCCGACCTTCAGCGCGTAGCGCGACGGAACCAATTCGTCGGGCTTCGATCTAACGGGGTGTGCGGTAATATCTAGGCTCATGTTTGTCTCCTGCTGAGTGTTGTGGATCATCTGATTCATCTCCTGCGTTCGATCTTGGTGCTCGATCCTGGGCGGGCCACGCTTCCCGCGCGGGAAGCGCTTCAATGCTGGTTGGGTGTTCAGAGATCGGTGACACGCTCGGGGTCAGCCGACGCCAGAGCAGCGGCGCGCTCGGCGCGCGGCGGATAGATCCAGACGGTGTTGATCTCCCGCTTGGTCTTCTTTGCCTCGTCGCCAACCATCTCGACCTTGCGGTCCCAGCCGCGCGTGAAGAGCGCGCCGGCTTCTCCGAGGTCGAGACAGGTGACGTATGCCTTCTGGTGGTACGGCATAGCCGGAACTCCCAAGAGTTCAGCGGCGGCATTGTTGCCCGCAAAGGCGCCCATCCGCGTAGCGTGCTGGCACGACATCAGCGCATAGTTGCCGACATCGTCGCACGCTGCGCGAGCGGCATCGCCGGTGGCGAAGACACCGGGCACCGACAGCACGCGCAGATCGCGGTCGACCAGCAGCCGGCCGAAATTGTCGCGCTCGGCGGGGATCTGCGTGGTCAATGGAGCCGCACGCATGCCGGCAGCCCAGATCACGGTCCCGCATTCGATGCGTTCGCCGTTCGAAAGCGTGACCCCGGATTTGTCCAACTCGGCGACGCCGACGCCGAACCGACCCTCCACGCCGAGTTTGCGCAATGCCTCCTCTATGAGCGGCCGAGGGCCTTCGCCCATGTCGGGAGCGATTGCGCTGTTCCTATCGACGATGATGACGCGCGGCCTGGCATCTTTGCCGAGAATCGCGCGAAGCCGCGCAGGCATCTCCGTTGCCGCCTCAATGCCGGTGAACCCGCCGCCGGCGACGACGACAGTGTCGCGCCCGTTCTTTGCCGGCCGATCGGCCAGACTGTGCAGATGCCGGTCGAGGGCCATCGCATCGTCGAGTTGGTCGACGCTGAAGCCGTGTTCGGCAAGGCCCGGAATATTCGGACGGAACAGCCGGCTGCCGGTGGCGACGACCAGCCGATCATAAGAGAGGTTCTTCTTCGCACCTTTTGCGGTGGCGATTTCCACCGTGCGAGACTTGGTGTCGACCGTCTCTGCGCTGCCTTGCACGTAAACGACATCGATGGCTTCGAGGACCTCCAGCAGAGGCGCGGTCAGCGTCTCTGGCTTCGGCTCGTAAAGTCGCGGGCGAATGACCAGCCTCGGGTCCGGCGCGATCAGCGCGATCTCGAGTTCTTCAGGTGAAGCGCCCCTGATGTCGCGCAGCCGGGCAGCGGAAAGCGCTGCGTACATGCCGGCGAAGCCGGCGCCTATGATGACAAGTCGCATGTGACCTACTCCTGTGGTTTGAGTTTTTCCGACGCAAGAAACCGGAGACGCTAGGACGCGATGAACGAGAGCAACTCAGCGTTGACGAGGTCGGCAGGGGTCGTGCACATGCCGATTTACCGAAGGAGGTGTGCAGCCGCCCCCGAGCGATTGAGGTAATTGCAGAGGAATTGCTGCTAACGCGCGCGCCGTCTCCAATTGCTCGGAGTTTCGCCGGTCAAACGCCTGAACGCCACCGCGAAGGCTGTTTGAGAGGCGTAGCCAAGTGCCGCTGCGACCGAGACGATCGACGCGTCGGTGTCGCGAAGCATGTTCATTGCCTGCTCGAGCCGGTGTTGGCGCAGCCAGGCGTGAGGTGAAAGTCCGGTGCTTTCCTTGAAGGCACGGCAGAAGTGAAAGCGCGACAGGCCGGCATCTGCAGCCAGTGCAGCCAGTGAGACGTCGGCATCGCTGTCCGAGCGCAAGCGTTCGATGGCACGGAGCAGGACCTTCGGCGAAAGCCCACCCAAGGTTGGCCGGAACGTGTTTGGCGAGCCGGTGTGCGCGACCAGGATGCGCGTGGCCAGGAGGTCTGTCAGTTGATGCCTGAACAACCTATCCAGAGCCCCATTGCCCTCCAGGACGTCGGCCGCGCTCAAGAGCAATCGGGATGTAATCGGGTCGGGATGCGCCGTTCGCTCCAGAAGATCGACCGATGTGGCAGTATCGGCTTCGCGTGCAACGCGATCGAGCGTTGTGTGCGGAAGATAGAGCTGAACGACATCGACAGGTTTCGGAATATCCCACCGGGAGCTTGATCCGGCCGGAATGATTATCACAACCCCAGGACGAAACGTTCCAATCGTAGCCGATCTTCCTGACCGCCGCTCCATGCGTTGAATCGAGCCGTTGTAAGCCATGATGACGTGATCGGTCATGGGCTGGACGACGTCGTGCAGTGGTTCGTGTTTCCAGTGGGCGATCCCGCCACCGGAGGGGTCCAACGCCATACGGAGCGGAGCCGTGTTGAGAACACGCGCCATTTCCGCATCGGCAGAATGCCGGTCGGCGGTGGGCTGGGTGCCCTGGCGCGCCTCAGATTCGACCGGCGGATCCTCCTGCGAGGGATCGCGCAAGATAGGCTTGCTCATGATTTCATGCTCGCATGATGTAGGCACGTGAAGAGCGTTCGTCGCTCGTTCTTCTCACTGGCTAAGCCTTCTCAACCAGTCCTCGAAACGCACCGAGCCGAGCCAGGGGTTGTTGCCCGGCATAAGAGACCGATCGTTTAGTTCCGCGCCGAAATAGCGGGCGTGGATGTCGGCGACGACCTTGCGGCGGTCCTTCGTCGCCGTCAGGTAACGCCGGCCGAATTCATCGAGGCTGAATCGCTCCGGACCGGCCAGTTCGACTATGCCGTTAATTGGAGCTGCGAGCGTGACGTCGGCCAGCGCATCGGCAACGTCGTCCGATGCCACGGGCTGAAACAAAGCGGGCGACAGCCTGACGATTTGTCCATCCGTGGAGGAATCGACGACCGCGCCCACCAACTCGAAGAACTGCGTCGCGCGCAGGATCGTGTAGGGAATTTTCGAAGCTCTGATCAGATTTTCTTGCGCTAGCTTGGCACGGAAGTAACCGCATTCCGGAAGCCGGTCTGCCCCGACAATGGACAGCCCGACATGGAGACGCACGCCGGCGGCAGCCTCAGCCGCGAGCAAATTGCGACCCGAAGTTTCGAAGAAACTCAGAACCGCGTCGTCCTCGAACGAGGGAGAGTTCGCGACGTCGACGACAATTTCAGCGCCGGAAAGTGCATTATCGAGGCCCTCGCTCGTTATCGTGTTGACGCCCCTGCCGAGAGCTGCTGGAATCACTTCGTGGCCCTTCCGACGCAGCTTGCTCGCAAGCTTCGTTCCGATGAGGCCGGTGCCGCCAACAACAACAATCTTCATGACGCTCCTCGATTTGGTGGCCACCAATGGCCCTGCTCCTGATGAGAATGCGCCCCTACGGCCGGAAAGGCCTTGTAGGCGTCTTGAATTGCGGTTGAATTTTGCTTGGCTTCTTGTCCAAGGGGAGCGCGGAAGTGCTGTTCTCGTTTGAAGACTATTGCCTGGACCCCGACCGCCGCGAACTCAAGCGAGGCTCCGAGCTCATAGCCATTGGACCGAAGGTGTTCGATCTGCTGCTCTTTCTGGTCCAGAACCGGGATCAGGTCGTAACAAGAGACGATCTGCTGCAGGCCGTGTGGGAAGGACGGATCGTCTCCGAGTCGACGCTGACGAGCCACATCAATGCGGTGCGCAAGGCGATCGGCGACACCGGCAAGGAGCAGCGCCTGATCCGGACGGTTGCACGCAGGGGCATCCGCTTCGTCGGCAAGATTGCCGAAGAAAAATTGCCCGCGAACGCTTTGGTCATGGACTCAAGTAACGCAGGCGAAAGGCTCGGACCCATTCTGACCCTGCCGGATTCCCCATCGATCGCGGTCCTGCCATTTCGGAACCTCAGTGGCGACGTCGAGCAGGACTATTTTGCCGATGGCATCGTCGAGGACATCATCACCGCCTTATCGCGCATTCGCTGGCTGTTCGTGATCGCCCGTAACTCGAGCTTCACCTACAAAGACAAGACGGTAGACGAGAAGCAGGTGGGACGCGAGCTCGGCGTGCGTTACGTCGTCGAAGGCAGCGTGCGCCAGTCCGAAAACCGGATTCGTATCACGGGCCAGCTCGTGGATGCGGCGACAGGCACCCATCTTTGGGCCGAGAGATTCGAAGGGACGCTTGACGACATCTTTGAACTTCAGGATCAGATCGCAACCAGCATCGTCGGAGCGATCGCCTCGCAGCTCGAGCGGGCGGAGATCGATCGCGCGAGGCGGAAGCCGACCGGCAGCCTCAGTGCCTACGACAACTATTTGCGTGCCATGCCTCATTTGCATCGGGGAACGCGGGAGGCAATCAAGGAGGCCCTGCCGCTGTTCTACAAGGCCATGCAGCTCGATCCGGAGTTTGCCTCTGCCCACGCAATGGCGGCCTGGTGTCATTTCTGGCGAAAGATAAATGGCTGGATGACCGACCGGGCACAGGAAATCGCGGAAGGCGTTCGACTGGCCCGCCTTGCGGTGGAATTGGGCAAGGACGACGCTGTCGCGCTCACCAGGGGCGGACATGCCCTTGCCCATCTCGCTGGCGACGTGGAGGGCGCGATCACGCTGGTCGACAAGGCGCTGGTGCTCAATCCGAATCTGGCGTCGGCCTGGTTCCTGGGAGGCTTTCTCAGAGCGGAGCGCGGTGACCCCGATGCTGCAATCGAGTTCTTTACGCGCGCGATGCGTTTCAGCCCGCTGGATCCGGAGATGTTCCGGATGCAGGCAGGCATGGCCCTATCTCATTTATTTGCAGGGCGGTTTGACATGGCCGCATCCTGGGCCGAACAATCCTTCAGGCAATTGCCCAGCTTTTTGATGGCCGCGGCCATCATCGCTGCAAGTCACGCGCTCGCTGGTCGGACCGAGCAGGCGCACATCGCGGTCGAACATTTGCGGAAGCTGGATCCCACGTTTCGTGCCACCCGCCTCACAGACTGGCTTCCGATCCGGCGGCCGGAGCATCTCGTCCAGTTCGAAACCGGCCTGCGGCTGGCAGGCCTGCCGGCGTGACCTCCGTTCGGGCTCTAGCAGGATTCGTCATTCGCTATAGAGCAAAAACAGCTTGAACAGGTCACTTCCGCTTCTCCTGCAATGGCGGAAACCCTTCAACGCTCATCCACGACCTTTGTGACGAATGTCCACGGGTCGCACCAGTTTCGTACAAGAAACAACGACGCCAAAACGCAACGAGCGCGAATGAAAACGGACCATAATCAGCGAATATGGTCGATATCCCGTCGCTGCCTTTGCCGACCAGCGCAGCAACAGGATCAAGGCGTCCGGCCTGACCGTATCGAAAACATTCAGGTGACTAGGTTTTGTTATTACCCTGAGCGAGGCAGAACCTGGTTCATCTCGCACGGTTTCATGGCTTCTGATCCTCCGCTCCGATCGCCGCCAATGCGGCGCGGGCTACTTCGACGTCTTGTGCACCGGTGCCAGACCCCACGCCGACCGCACCGACACATTGGCCTCCTATAATGATTGGCAGTCCACCTTCGAGGTTGGTGAGTCGGCCCCTACCTGCAATGGCAAGCTTGATCTCATTGGCCGGATCGAGTCGCGACGTCGGTTGACGATGCGAAGCCGCGGTGATGGCCTTGGACATCGAGGTCTCCCGGGACAGCAGTTTGGCGCCATCCATCCGGACAAATGCCAGCAGGTTGCCGCCGTCATCGACGATCGAAATGTTCTGCGGTGCGTTAAGCTCTTCCGCTTTGGCTATGGCACCAGCCAACGCCTTGAGCGCGCCGTCATGTGTCAATTTGAGAGAGGGTTTGGTCATCGCCATTTTCTATAGCTCCGGTATCATGCCTTGTACGGCTCGATGAAGCATGCGGAGGCATGCTCCCGACGAAGGTCTCAATCATCCATCCGCTGGAAACGTGTCTCGCAAAGACGGACGCAGCGACATGGTTTCGAACCAAACGGCCAGCGCCGGCCGCGTTGTGCGCCAGTCGAATGACGCGAACCGGAAATCCAGATAGCCAAGCGCACAGGCGATGGTGAGGCTGCCGATGCTGATGCGTGCGCCGAATTCAGCGACCGTGTTTTCCATCTGGTCGAGTGCTGCGGCGATCTTGGTCATCTGGCCGTCTATCCAGTCAGCCGATCGATGCTCATCACTTCTGCAGGTGTTCTCGTAGCGGGTCAGCAGAGCGGCATCGAGGAGGCCGTCACCGAGGGCCTGTTCGGTGAGGACCTGCCAACGTTGCGGCCCGCGCGGAAACAACGAGCCATTTCCGAGGTCATCGAGATACTCGCAGATCACCCGGCTGTCGAATAGCAGCGTTCCGTCCGCCAGTTTTGCGGCCGGGACCTTGGCGAGCGGATTGAAAATGGCGATCCGCTCATCGCGCTTCAACGGATGCGCGGCGCTTGGCAACCGCACGATGCGATCAGCAATGCCGAGTTCGATCGCGCAGGCCATGACCTTGCGGACATAGGGCGATGTCGGCGCATAAAGCAGTTCGATGGCATCACTCATGACCGTCTCCCGTCGGCAAAAGCAACACCTTGCCGATGTTCTCGTTGGCTTCGAGAATGCGATGGGCTTGTGCGGCCTCACTGAGCGGCAATTGCCGCCAGATCAGCGGCCTCACCAAGCCAGACGCGACCATCGGCAGCACCTCGGCGCGGAGCACGGCGGCGATCGCCGTCTTCTCCTCGTCCGACTTCGGTCGCAGCGTCGACGATGTCAGATACAACCCCTTCCGCATCACCAGCCCAAGATCAATCGGAACAACGCCACCCTGCATGAAGGACAGGCTGACATGGCGTCCGCCCGGCGCCAGCACGTCGAGATTACGTGCAACGTAAGAACCGCCCACGATATCGAGCACGACATCGACGCCGCGCTCGCCGGTGACACCGCGCGCTGCGGAAACGAAATCGTCGGTACGATAATTGATCGCGGTGGCGCCCAGCGCTTCGACTGCCTTCTTCTTGGCGTCGCTGCCGACCGTCGCGATGGCCGTGGCGCCGCGCGCGATGGCCATGCGTATCGCAATCGTACCGACGCCGCTGGCGCCGCCGTGCACCAGTACGGCCTCCCCCTTCGACAGCCGGCCGCGCTCGAACAGATTGTGCCAGACGGTGAAGAGCGCCTCGGGCAGGGCTGCCGCCTCTTCCATCGTCAGGCCCTCGGGCACAGCGAGACAATGCGATGCCTTGGCAAGGCAATAGCGCGCATAACCGCCGCCCTTGACCAGTGCCATAACCGCCTGACCGCGCAAGCCGGCATCGCCATCGACAACGCGCCCTGCAACTTCGAGCCCGAGCACATCGGTGACACCTGCCGGCAACGGGACGGCGCCGCTTCGCTGCATCAGATCGGGGCGATTGACGCCGGCTGCGGCAACCTCGATCAGGATTTCGCCGGCAGCGGGCACGGGCACGGGTCGCGCGACCTGGATCAGCACGTCGGGACCACCCGCCTGCGTTGCGATGATGGCCTGCATGGTGGACGTCATTGTCAAAACTCCGTTGTTCATTCCCGCATCCAGTCTGCACGCGGCCGGCCTAGCAGAACGGCCAGCCTGTCGATCATCGCGCCCGCCGCTGCGAGTTCATCAAAACCGATCCATTCGTCGGCCTTGTGCCCGCGCGCCATATCGCCGGGTCCGCAAACCAGCGTCGGGATGCCCGCTTCCGCGTAGAGGCCAGCCTCGGTGCCGAATGCCACTGTCGTTGCGGGACGCGTATCGCTTGCAAGTCGCGCAACCAGACGTGCAGCAGGCGCATCGGCGCTGGTATCCAGGCCGGGATAGGCCGACAGTTCTTCGGAGATGATGTCGGCCTCTGGCGCGCTGTCACGAAGTCGATCACGCTCGCGCGCAACCAACTCATCGATCCGTGCAAGGATTTCGCCGGTGTCACGGCCCGGCATGGTACGGATCTCATATTCCAGCGTGGCACGTTCCGGCACGAGATTAACCATGCTGCCGCCATGCAGCGATCCGACATGAATGGTGGTGAATGGCGGGTCGAAGGCCGCATCGCCGCCGCGTGCGATCTCCTGATCGGCGAAACCGCGCAACGCATGAGCGATCGCCACCGCGGAATCGACGGCATTGGCCGCGCGATGCGGCATCGCCGAGTGGCCGGTGCGCCCGATCACCGTCAAGCGACGCGCCACCTTGCCCTTGTGCGCGCGAACGACGCGCATCGCGGTCGGCTCTCCGACGATGGCGAGCACCGGCGGCGCGACGGACTGCATCAGCGCCCGTACCAGATCCGGCGCGCCGCGGCATCCGACTTCCTCGTCATAGGAAAACGCCAGATGCACCGGAACGGCCTGAGCCGCCGCCTTGAGACGCGGCACGGCGGAGAGAACGACAGCCAGAAAGCCCTTCATGTCAGTCGCGCCGCGACCATAGACGCGCTGATCACGGATGACTCCGGCAAATGGCGGCACGGTCCAGGCCTGCCCCTCCACCGGCACAACGTCCGTATGTGCCGACAGAACGACACCGGCTCGGTCCGCCGGACCAATGGTCGCGAGCAGCGACGCCTTGCGTCCGTCAGGCGACGGCACGCGACACGCCGGCACGTCCGATGACGTAAGTATCCGCTCGATATAATTGATGATATCGAGATTGGAATTCGAGCTTATACTTTCAATACTGATTAGCTCGCAAAGTATTTGAGCTATCTTTTCGATCATCTATACTACCATTACTTTTACGAATACGGGAGCATCACGATGACCTATTCTATCTCGGCGCGTTGTCCGGAGACCGGCGCATTCGGCATCGCCATCACGTCGTCCAGTATCGCGGTGCCGGCGCGCTGCGCGTGGGTCGGGCCTCTGGGCCTCGTGGTGTCGCAGAATGTGACCGACCCGGCGCTCGGCCCGACCGGTCTTGCGCTGCTGCGTCAGGGCCTCGGTGCCGCTGCCGTCCTCAACAGCCTCACGCTCGGCACACCGCAGCCAGCATGGCGACAGGTCGGCGTGATCGATCGTTACGGTCAGGTGGCCTGGCATTCCGGCGCTCAAGCATTGGCCACGGCGGCAGTTGCCGAAGGCGCTGGCTGCCTCGCGCTCGGCAATCTGCTCGCCGACGACAAGGTGCCCAGCACGATGATTGCGCGGTTCGAGGCGACCGCTGGCCAGCCACTGGCGGAGCGGTTGATGTCGGCGCTGGAAGCCGGCCTCGGCGCCGGCGGTGAGACTGACGACGAGCATGCGGCGGGTCTGCATGTCGCTCACCTCTTCGACTGGCCGGTCGTCGACCTGCGTATCGACTGGCACGACGCGCCGATCGGCGAGTTGCGCGCGTTGTGGGAGCGCTATCGACCGCAGCAGAAAGACTATGTCGCACGCGCGAAGAATCCGGGCGCGGCGCCGTCGTTCTAGACGCAGACGCCTCACGGCGCCTCGCCCGGCGGAAACGCCACGATGTCGTCGGAGCCGATCGACAATCCGACCTCGGCTCCGACCGGACAGGACGACAGCGCCGCAATACCCGGCGACCGCAGCAAAATATGAGCGCGCGCGCTACCTGGCGCGTCGATATAGAGATCGACATGGCCGCCCTGGAACACCTGCGTCGTCACAGTACCAGGCAGCGATCCCGATGCCCCTCGCGACGTCACGGAAAGGTGTTCCGGCCGTACGAAGACATCTACGGAACCGCCAATCGATACTTCAGCAAGTGATGCTGCAGGAACGCTCGCGCGCACAGCACCAATCGAGACCACCGCGGCATCGCCGTTCCGCTCGACGAGCCGACCGTTGAGTACGTTGGCATCACCCACGAAGGACGCGACGAAGCGATCGGCGGGACGACGATAGATATCGTCAGGCGCGGCGATCTGGCGGATGCGTCCGGCCGACATCACCGCGATGCGATCCGACATCGACAGGGCCTCGCCCTGGTCATGGGTAACAAAGATCGTGGTGACGCCGAGCTCACGCTGAATCTGCTTGAGCTCGACCTGCATGGAACCACGCAGATTCTTGTCGAGCGCCGAGAACGGCTCATCCAGCAGCAACACCTTCGGCCTGATCACGAGCGCACGCGCGAGCGCAACACGCTGCTGCTGACCGCCCGACAATTGCCAGGGCTTGCGGTCTGAGAAACCCGAGAGCTTGACCAGCGCCAGCGCTTCGTCGACACGGCGCGCCATCTCCTTCTTGTCGACGCCGCGGGTCTTCAGTCCATAAGCGACGTTCATCGCGACGCTCATATGCGGAAACAGCGCATAATTTTGAAACACGATGCCGATCTCGCGCATGTGCGCCGGCGTTTCGGTGACCAGCGCGTCTTCAATAAAGATCTCGCCGCTGTCCGCTTCGAGGAAGCCCGCAACAAGATTGAGCAGCGTGGTCTTTCCGCAACCCGACGGTCCCAGCAAGGTCATGAACTCGCTCGACCCGATCTTCAGCCAGGCCTCATGCAACGCGATGGAATCGCCGAAGCGCTTGGTGACGCCGTCGAGCTGCACGGCCGGACGGATTTTGTCGTTTCCGGCGACTGACGTATTGGCAGCCATCTGATTAGTGCGCATCAACATTCAGGATTTTTCCGAGGCCCAGGAAGGAATTGGCGATCGTGAGCAAGGTCGCGGTCACGACGATGTAGATGACCGACAGGGCGGCCAGTGTGGGATCCGCGAATTCGCGGACGTAATTGTACATGGCGACCGGCAGCGTCTGCGTGGCCTGGCTGCTGACGAACAGAGTAGCCGTGAATTCGTTGAACGATAGAATTGCTGCGAATAGCCAGCCGCTGAGCAAGCCCGGAATCAAAAGCGGGATCGTCACGGTGAACAGGATCCGCAGCGGCGTGGCGCCAAGGCTGGACGCCGCCAGTTCGAGCCGGATGTCGAGATTCTGCAGCGAGATGTAAGTGCTGCGCATCACGAACGGCAGCACCATGACCACATGGGCGAAGATGACGAGTGGAAAGCCGCGCCCGAGATTGGTCTGCGAGGCGAGGATGAGAACGCCGAGGCCGATTGTGTAGTGCGGGATGATCAGCGGCGACAGCAAAATGCCTTCGAGAAGATTTCTGAGTCTGAATTTGTAGCGGTGAATGGCGAAGGCGAAGGCCGAGCCGACCACCAGCGCGATGCTCGACGCCCACACCGTCACCGTCAAGCCATTCCAGAAGCCCTTAGCGAAATCGGGATAAGAGAACGCGCGCCAGAACCAACGCAGCGACCATGATTGCGGGGGAAACAACAAGATCGCACGATCGTTGAAGGCCGAAATCGCCACTACGATGCCTGGCAGCAGCACGAACAGGAGAATGGCGGCGATGAGCATGCGTCCCGACCATCGAAGCAGCAGGGTGCCGGGAGAGCGCTTCATGTCGTGCCTGCCATACGTTCGAGTGGGCTCGCGGCCTTCTTCAGCAAGGCGATCACGGCCAGCGATAATGCGAGGCCAATGATGGAGAGACTGGCAGCGAAGGGGAAATTGAAGGACGAGAAGCCGAGCTGATAGATCAGCGTCGACACCGTACTGACACGCCCGCCGCCGATCAGTTGCGGAGTCGCGAAAGCACTGAACGTCCACGCGAAGGCCGTGGAGAAACCAGCGACGATTCCGGGCATCGACAGCGGCAGGGTAATGGTGAGGAAAACGCGGACCGGACCGGCGCCGAGACTTTCGGCGGCCTTCTCGTAGTTGCGGTCGATGTGCGAGAGCGCTGCGGCCAGCATGATCACCATGATCGGCATGGTCACATGGACCAGCGCAGCGACCACGCCGCCAGCGGTGAACATCATCTGCATCGGACGATCCAGCAGGCCAAGCTGGAGCAGCAGCGTATTCAGAAAGCCCTTGTTACCAAGCACGATCATCCACGAATAGGTCCGCACCACCTCGCCGAGAAACAGCGGCGTGACCGATACGACCAGAATGAAGGAGCGCAGCGCCGAACTATTGGTGCGCACCAGCGCATAAGCCAGCGGATAGGCCAGAATCAGCGTGAACACCGCAGTCTCGAAACACAACAACACTGTATTCCAGAATGCCAAAGCATAGAGCGGCCGCAGCATGGCCGCGAAATTCTGCAACGTGAACCCACCGACCTCGAGCGAGCCGGGAATATAGGCCCGGACGCTATACTGAAAGACGGCCAGCATCGCCGCGATCAGGCCCACGGCGACGAGGCCGGCCGGCGAAACGAACCAACCCAGAAACGGACGTGTGTTCATGGACAAACTCGACGTGGGCAAACTCAACGCGATGGAGCGCGATCCGGCGGTATCAGCCGGATCGCGACCACGACCATGTTATGGAGCCATAATGTTCTCGGTGAACCACTTGCGCCAGGTGCCGGTCTTTTCGGCGCGCAGCTTGGCGTCGATCACCAGGGTCTGTTTCGCCCACTGATCCGGCGTGGAGAAAACGCCGGTCAGAGAGGCGATCTCGGGCTTGAGCTTGGCATTGTCGACCACCGGGCTGCCCTTCTTCAGTTCGGCGATCTTGGCCTGAATTTCTGGATCGAGGGCGATGTTCATGAACTTGTAGGCCAGCTCCGCCTTGGTCGAACCTTTGGTGATGGCCATGGTGTCGACACCGAGCACCGCGCCCTCCTTCGGGATCACGAGCTTGATCGGCACGCCCTGGTTCTGCATGTAATAGGCATTCATCGACAGCACGACCTGGACTGGCGTCTCACCCGTGGCGAACAGCTGCTGGCTGTTGGCGTCATTGGTGTAGAATGCCTTGTAGTTCGGCTTCAGCGCCTTCATCTTGGCTTCGCCGACTTCCCAATTCGCTGCATCACCGCCCGACAGCTTGGCCGCAACGACCATCACATGGCTCGGGTCGAAATCGGGCGACGAGATCATGCCCTTGAGCGCGGGATTCCACAGGCCTTCCCAGCTGTCGAAGCTGACGCCCTTGGGTAGCCGGTCAGGCAAATAGCCGATGGTGTAGACATAGGCCCAGGCGCCGATGTGGTACGGGCTGATCCTGGCCTGCTCGACCAGATGGCCGGCATTCGGAATCTTCGCCATGTCGAGCTTCTCGAACAGATTGTCGTTGGCATAGAGCCAGCCGACATGGGCCGTCGTGAAGGTGACGTCGCTCTCGGGCTTGGCCGCGGCGAGCTTGGCCTGATTCAGCCGGTCGATCGTGCCGCCGGTGATGTATTCGACCTTGACCCCGGTCTCGGCGGTAAACTTCTGCGCGATCGCCTCATCGATCAGATCGCGGAAACTTCCACCCCAGGTGCTGACGACCAGCTTCTCCTGGGCGGATGCCTGCGCGTCGATTGCGAGCGTCGACAGCAACATCAATGCAGTAAGCTTCAAGGCGCGCTTCATCTCGGAACCTCACAAGAATTATGACCCCGAGAGAAAAGCAAACACCATGCCAAGCGAACGAATTCGACAATATTTTCAAGTATTTCCAGCGCAAGAAACTCCGTTGACCTTTCATTCGAAAGATCTGATTTCAGAATGATCGTAGCTATACTTCGGCGTCGAAGATCGACACAGTGCTACGTCGGAATTTCCGCAATGATGTCGATTTCCATCAGGTATTCGGGCTTGGCGAGCCCCTGAACGATAATTCCGGTCGAAACCGGATAGACGCCCTTCAACCACTTGCCGACAACCCGGTAGACCGGCTCGCGATAGGCGCGATCGGTGATGTAGATGACGATCTTCACCACGTCCTGCAGACCCGAGCCTGCCTCTTCAAGCAGCACCTTGGCGCAAAACATGGCATTTTCAGTCTGCGCAGCGGCATCGCCGATGCCAACGATCTTGCCGTCGAGATCCATCGCCGTCTGGCCACGCACATAAACGGTGTTGTTGGCACGCACCACCATGCAGACATCGTTGTCGAGGCTCTGCTCGGGATAGGCATCTTTGGTATTGAACTTGCGGAAACGCTGATGGGTCATGAACCAAATCCTCAGGCGGCAGCGAGACGACGGAATGTGCGATCGCAGAAGAGCAAAGGACGCGCAGCTTGTTTGCGGACACTCAGCACCTCGCCGGTGACGATGCGATGCGAGCCGAAATCGAACAGGCTGGCCACGCGGCAATCGAAATTGCACAACGCACCATCGAGCGCTGGCGCTCCGGTGAGCAGTTCTGACCATTCGCCGGCGAGAAAGCGGTTGTCACGCAATTCGGGGATCAGCCCGGCGAAGCTGTTGGCGACACGCTCCTGCGCATCGGACAAAACATTGGCGACGAACACGCCGTTGGCGAGCAGCAGAGCGAGGCCGCGATTGTCGCGGTGAACGCTGAACACCACCGACGGCGGCTCCATCGATAGCGAGCACAACGACGAGACCGTGACGCCGGCCCGGCCGGCCTCACCATCCGTCGTCACCACCGCGACGCCCGACGCGGTCGTCCGCATCGCGGCGCGAAATTCATCGACGGCGACGATGTCGTGCGACGCGCGGCTCACGATTGTCCCCCGTCGATACGGTCCGACAAACCCGCCGACTTCTTCACGAAGTCGAGCGGTCCGGCGAAGTCGAAGCTGTTGTAGACGGCCGCCAGATGATTGAAGTGCGGCGCCTGCGCGAACTGCACGAAGGTCAGGCGATGGCCGGCATAGTCGGAGTTCAGCAGATCGCGCGCGAAAGCGAGCAGCTTGCGGCGATCGTCGGCCTGCCACTGCTCATTGAGTGAATAGAACTTGTTCAGCCACTTACCGCTACCCTCGGCCTCAAACGCATCGGCATTCGGCGTGATGCAGATCTGCCCGCCGCACAGCTCGCGGGCGATGTGCATCATCGCCGGAAGCTGCGAACAGGCAAACACGCGGCCGGCATAGAGCATCGATTGCTGCGGCATCAGAAGACCGCCGGGGCTCTTCTCCGCCATAGCGATCGAGGCGGTGAGATGCGCGTTGATGCCTTCGCGATAGCAAACGAGATCGGCGAGCTTCTCACGCACCGATTGCAGTTTGTCCAGACCGGTCTGCTTGGCATTCCACATCGCCGCGCCGATCATCATGTCAGCCGTGTAGAGCAGCCGCAGCACATAGGGGAATGCCGAATAACGGTGCAGTGTCGAGCGCACGAACTGCGCCGCACGGGTATGACGATAGAAGAATACGTCCTCCCACGGGATCAGAACGTCGTCGAACACAACCAGCGCCTCGACTTCGTCGAAGCGGTTGGAGAGCGGATAATCCTTGGCGCTGCTGCGATTGGCGAAGCCAGAGCGGCAAATATGCTTGACGCCCGGCGCGCCCATCTTGACGATGCAGCCCACCGCGTAGTCGGACAACTTTTCATTCGCCCAGGCGCCGACGGTCGGCTTCAGATAGGCCTGATCGGCATAGGGGGCCGCGGTTTCATATTTCGCGCCGCGAATGATGATGCCTGCATCGGTCTCGCGGGTCACGTGAACCATCAGGTCGGGATCCTGCTGCTGCGGCGGCAGCGAGCGATCGCCCTTCGGGTCGGTATTGGCCGAGACGTGGAAGATGTCCTTCTCGATCACGGCGCGGATATGCCGGTCGATATTGGGGGCGAAGCGCGAATCAATCTCGGCCAGCACGTCGCGCCCGTCGGTGAGCGACCACATCTCGCCGATCGTCTCGTCGCCCACGCGGGTGACGACGCCACCGATATCCTTCATCACATGGTCGACAGCCTTGATCTTGTCGTGCCAGTCCTTCTGTTCCGTCGGCGGCCGGTAGAAGATCGAATACTTCTCATTGCCTTCGACATAGGTCAGATCGCCGCTGTAGCGCTCTTCCCGCGCCATGTCGTACATGCGGGCTTTGATATCGATGATCGGCTTCAGCGCGGGATGAGTGGTCACATCGTCGACGCGCTCGCCATCGACCCAGACCTCGCGACCATCGCGAATGCCCTGTTTGTACTCTTCACCCGTGCGGATCATTAATCGGCTCCTGTTCGACTGGACGACAAGGTGCCGGAGGCCCTATCATAAGAAAAATATTTTTATGTTTGGAGATACATAGGAAAATGCGATGAGGTTCTCGCTCCGGGCGCTGAGTTACGTTGTTGAGACAGCCGACGCGGGCAGCGTGACGGAGGCGGCCAAGCGCCTGAACGTCTCTCAGCCCTCGATCTCCGCTGCACTGAGCCAGATGGAGGCGGAACTCGGTATCCAGATATTCATCCGTCACCTCGCGAAGGGTGTGACGCTCTCACCGGCCGGCCAGCGGCTGGTGAATGACGCGAGGCTGCTGCTCAACCATGCTCGCGATTTTGCCAAAAGTGCCCAATCGCTTGGCAGTACCCTGCATGGCGAGATCGTGGTCGGCAGCTTCCTGACGCTTGCGACGCGCTTCATGCCTGGGCTGCTGGCCGGCTTTCGCACGCGCCAGCCAGGCATCTCGGTGAAACTAGAGGAAGGCGACCAGCAGGAGATCATCGACGGTTTGATCTCTGGGCGGACGGAATTGGCGCTGTCCTATTCCTTTGCCGTCCCCGATGAAATCATCGGCGAAAAGTTCTGCGAATTGCCGCCTTATATCGTCCTGTCGGCCAGTCATCCTTTGGCGACCCGGTCTTCGATCAGCCTGACCGAGATGTGCGACGAACCGTTCATCCTGCTGGATCTGCCCCATTCCCGCGATTACTTCTCCAGCCTGTTCACGGCATCGGGGATCGAACCGCGCATCTCGTTCCGGACCCGGTCATTCGAATTGATCCGCGGACTGATCGGGCATGGCCAAGGATATTCGATCCATAACGCCGTTCCGCGCACCACTATCGGCTATGATGGCAGCCGCGTCGCGGTGGTGCCAATCACCGAGAAACTGCCGCCGACGCATGTCATGGCGCTCCGCCTGAAGCGTCACGCGCTGCGGCCGGCGGTGCAGACATTTGCCGAGTACGCGCGCGAGGCCTTTGCCGTTGGCGGCCAGTTCGCGCCGGGCTCAATAGCCCCGTCGGGGATCGACACGGCTTAGCAGTTCCTGCCCGGCCCGAAGCCGGCGCACATTCTCGCCGATCTGCCGTGCAGCCGACCGCGGCAGCGCCACCGATGCAAGATGCGGCGTCACCAGAACATTGTCCATTGCCCACAAAGGACTCTCCGGTGACAATGGTTCGGAAGCAAAGACGTCCAGCGTCGCTTCCGCGATATGAGCCGAACGAAGCGCGTCGATCAAAGCCGGCTCATCGACGATGCTGCCGCGCGACACATTGATGAAGACGGCGCCCGGCTTCATCTGCGCCAGCCGTTCGGCATCGAGAAGGCCGCGGGTCTGCGGCGTCTGGGGCAGCATGCAGACCAGGATGTCGCTATCGCCCAGAATGTCCGGCAATGCGGCCAGGCCGGCAGAGGTCTCGATGCCATCCACCGACTTCAGCGTGTTGGACCAGCCGCGCACCCGATAACCCTGCCGCGCGCATTCCAACGCCGCCGTCAGCCCGAGCTCACCGAGGCCAAGCACGCCGACCGTGATGGTCTCAGGATCGCGTGGATGAATGTAGCGCCAACGATGCTCGCGTTGAGCGCGCTCGAAGGCCGGGATATCGCGCGCATGACGCGTCACGGCAAATAGCACATAGCCGGCCATCATCCGCGCCATTTTCGGATCGGACAGGCGGGTGATCGGCACATCCGGCAGATCATCGCGCCCGACCAGCGCATCCACGCCGGCGCCGAGATTGACCACGAGCCCGAGATTTGGGTAGCGGGCGAAAAAGCCATGCGGCGGCTTCCACACCAGCGCCTGCCTGACCTTGAGGGGATCTGCGATGTCGTCCGCCTGGCGCAGATCGATACCCTCTGCGGCAAGCGCATCACGCCACGTCTCGAAGTCATCGAAGGCGCTGTAGAACGCCATGACTTCGGATGTCATTGGGCGGCCTTTTCGGCGATCAGGCGCGACACCGCCGTCAATGCCAGTTCATAGCCAAGCGCGCCGAGCCCCGCGATCACGCCCGTCGCCGCTCGCGAAACGTAGGAGTGGTGACGAAACGGCTCGCGCTTCCAGATATTGCTCATATGCGCCTCGATGATCGGGCCCTCGAAAGCGAGCAAGGCATCGAGGATCGGGACGGAGGAATAAGTCAGCCCGGCGGCATTGATGACGATGCCCTCGGCCTTCTCCCTCGCCTCCTGGATCCAGTCCACCAAAACGCCCTCGTGATTTGACTGACGGAAATCGACGGTCAAGCCAAGTGATGCCGCGTGATCTTCACAGCGCTTCTTGATGGAGACGAAACTCTCCCGGCCATAGGTTCCATTCTTATCAAGCCCGTAAAGATTCGCATTGGGACCATTCAGGAAATAAACGGTGGCAGAGGTCATAACCGCGCTTTCTCATCTGTCGCAGGGAAATCGGTATCGCTCAGGACAAACATGACGCCGGCCCCCGCGCGCGAGCAAAAGCTTAGAGAGCCTTTACTCGCAGCAGAAATCAAAAGAAACTATGCGCTTCGACGGATTTCAGTATGGCACCAGGATTGATCTTCTTTGCAGCGACCAGCTGACGGCGAAGCCGTCACCAAACACCAATACTGCCGCGGCGCAGCACGAGACGACCAATTGACGGCGCTCGTAGCCTCGAGCTGCCAGCTTTGGTTCGCTTTCGGCTAGTGCATTGGGGCGTGCTTGACGGAATCCTTGATCCCGCGCCAGATCTTCGCGCACCAATTGCTGACATTCTGAAGCAGGACTTTCTTCAAATCCAACTCTCTCTATAGCCTTTGTTGTCACCTGTCAGAAGCAAGAGTTAGGCCACCAGCCCAGTGACTTGATCGCCGCCGATGAAGCTCGGTCGGCCGTACGGCTGGGCTATCGTGTCCCGAATCTGAAGTTCAACGGCCTCCAAATCAACTCGAAGACGGCGGACTGTCCTTATTGTTTGAGGAGGACGAACGCTTCTGCGCTTACAATGTGCCAGCCAAGGCCAAAATGCCTTGAACTTCTGGTTCAGGACACTACGGCGCCCGTCTCGGCGGACCGACCGATGCGCGGGGGATGAATTCGCTTGGCACCAGCACTTGATGGGCCTCCTGCACGTCGCGGTTCCGGATTCGATCGAGAAGCATGCCGGCGGCAATCCGGCCGATTTCTCCTTGATCCCATCCGATGACGGCAATCGGCGGCGTGACGAGCTCCGCGAGTTCGGAATGGCCGGACGCGATGACGGAGACATCCTCGGGAATCCTTAAGCCCCTTCCCCGCACCGCGCGCAGCACGCCCGAGAGCATGTCGATGCCGCCGGAGATCACCGCGGTCGGCGGATTGCGTTGGCCGAGCAGCGCCGAGGTGATACGGAATCCTGCACCGGGCAAGAAACTGCCTGCCTGGATCAGAGACAGATCTGGTTGCAGGCCGCGCGCCGCATAAGCCTCCTGATAACCGCGGATGCGTTCACTTGCCGGATACAGCCCGCGCTCACCTGTAATCAGTGCCACGCGGCGATGGCCCAGATCGAGTAAATGACCGACAGCGGCACGCATGCCGCCTGCGTGATCCGCCATGACCGCGTCGGCCCACGGCTGTTGGGCACGATCGATCAGCACGATGGGGATATCGAGCCCGCGCAGGAATGCTTCAAACTCGCCTTCGATCGGCGTGTAAGGGCCCATCATGACGCCGTCGGCCTGTCGGCTTGACAGGCGGCTGAGCAGTTCGCGCTCGCGCTCCTCCCGGCCTTCCGAGTTGGAGATCACCAAGGAGAACCCCTCGTCGTCGAGCACGTCGTGCGCGGCCTTCACGAAGCCGGCGAGCTGCGGGATATTGATCTCACGCAGGATGCAGCCGATCGTGTGCGTCGAGCGTATCCGCATGCTGCGCGCCACCGCATTCGGCGCATAGCCGAGTTCGTCGATCGCGCGCTGGACCTTTCGGCGGACATCGGGACGAACCGTGGCATTGGCATTCAGGACACGCGAAACAGTGCCCGTCGAAACGCCGGCCGCGGTCGCGACATCGCGGATCGTCAGCTTACTTCCGCGGCCCACCATCTGCCGATTTGTCATCGTGTCCACCTGAGGTCGGAACCCATTTTAGCGCATGCGGCGCTGAAGTGAATTCCGCGGCCTCAACCATCGGACGCACCGATCAGATCTCGAAGGCCCACTGCTCCGCGGCCAAAGTATATTGTCCGCCCTCGCGTCGCATATGGCCAAAGCCGGGAAAATGCAAATGCATTCCGCCGATCAGCATGTCGTCAGTCACCACCATGTCGAAAATCATCTGGCGCGCCCTGGCCGCGGAGTCGGGGTCGGTGTCGAACTCCATGGTGACGTGCGGAAGCGCCACCTGGATTTCGGGCACATGCACGGTGTCGCCCCACACAACCATCGACCGGCCGCCGGAGGAGACGACGTAAGCGGTGTGGCCGGGCGTATGACCGGGGATCGGAATTGCGGTGACGCCCGGCAGCACCTCGCCATTGCGGAAAGTGCGGACGCGATCGGCAGCCATATAAGGCTTGAGCTGAGTCCGGCCGGCCTCAAAATAGCGGCGGCGGGGACGCTCCGCTGCTTTCGCCATCGCCTCGTCGTTGAACCAGTGATTGATCTCGTTTTCATGCACGATGACCTCGGCATTGGGGAACAGTCTCGTGCCAGTCGCCGCATCGGTCAGGCCGTTGGAATGGTCGGGATGAACATGGGTGAGCAGCACGCCATCGACGGAGGCCGGCTCGATGCCCGCAGCCGCGAGATTGTCAGGCAGGCGACCGCAGGTCGGTCCCATCAGATCGGCGGAGCCGCAATCGATCAGGTAGGTCCGGCCGTTCACCCGCAACGCGAAAGCATTCACTGAAATGCGCGGCGGCGAGATCCGGTGATCGCGGGCGAGAATGGCCTTGGTCTCCTGCTCCGGAATGTTGCGGAAGATCGAGTACCCCATGTCGACGTAACCGTCACTTAAGCCCGTGACTAGTACGTCTCCCAGTCTGCGGTGGTAGACGCCAGCGACTTGCGTCTCGGGAAACCTGCTCATCGGACACTCTCCTCCCAAAGTCGCGCGATCACGGCAGGATCGTCGCGTCTGTGATGCCAGCTTCGGCCGACGCGAAGCCCGGCCTTCGACCAAAGTCGAACTTCCATGAGCGCGTAAGCCCAGGTGACCGCGAACACGTCAATCACCGGTGCGCCAGCGATCTCGCGCAGGCCATGACGAACGAGAAGCTCGGCAAGCACGCCTTCGGCCGGAATGATCACATCGGCGCCGCGCGCGACCAGGCGTTCGGCTGCGGCAGCAAAATTGCCGATCACAGGCGCAGGGTCGGCATAAGCGGCGGCCAGCGCCGGCTCATCAAGCGGCGGATCAAGAGCGACGACATCGAGCACACGTGCGGCAAGCCCATGCTTGTCGACCGCAACCTTCGTCATCCATTGCACGGCCGGCGCATTTGACACCAGCGCCACGTAGCGTCCGAGCGAGCAACCGACGAGAAGGCCGCTCTCCGTGAGCGAGGCGACAGGAATGTCGACGGCGGAACGGATCTCACGCAAGAACGGCTCGCTGAAGGAACCGATCACGAAGGCCGCATAGCCCTCCCGCTCCGCCATGATCGCATTATCGATCACTTGGCCGAGAATGCGGTGATAGGCATAGGCATTGCCGAGCACCGCCGTGGCCGACGCTCCACGATAGCTCCCCGAGGGAAGGCCATGCACGACAAGCTCGGCATCGTCACCGAGGATGTCGGCCGCGTGCGCCTCCAGCGCGCGCTTGTAAACCGCCAAATGGTCGAGTTCGTTGACCGACTGGTGCCAGATGCGAGGCTTCGAGCCTCCGCCGTATCCTGCTCTTGTCATGCGTCGGTCCGGTCGCTTGTCAGGCGCAGCGAGCGCAACGAGCCGATCTCTTCCAGGCGCCAGAGCTGCTCGAACAAGTCGCTCGCGTGGGCGCGGCTGAACACGCGCGTCGTACAATCCAGGAACTTTTCCCTCAGCTCCTCGCGCGTGAGCGGCATCTGCCAACTGCCCTTGGCATGCACGACCGGCGTGTGTTCCAACACCTCGCCTGAAGTGAGCACAACGCTCACCTGGTCCGACGGCGCAAAAGGCTGGTCGCCGGGCATAATCTCATCGGTCGTCGTGCAGCGCACCTTTGCGAAGGTGGCACCGACATCCGGCCGTGTAACGAATTCATCGGTCAACTCGGCAAGACCGACCCGGCGCGCGATGAGTGCGGCGGCCATCGCGAATTCCATGCTGAACTTTGCTTCGAGCCCCGTCTGCGGGTTGCTGTTGCGCAACATCAGCTTTTGCGTGACGCCGGTATGAACCCGAACCTCGCTGACTTCGGATGGGTTCAGCTTGTGCAGGTCGACGAGGCCGAGCATCGCGTCGATCGAGCGATGCGTGGCATAGCAGGTCGGATAGCGCTTCACATTGATTCCAAGCTCGGCCAGGCGCCAGTTCCTGCCGATGTCGAGCGTGCCGTCCTCGATCCTTGGGGTACCGGACGGAGAATGGGCGCGCAGGAACCCGGTTCGGTGTTCCAGCACATCCAGCGAAGCGGTGAATCCCTGGTCCGCCAGCCGTGCAGCGAGCACGCCCGATTGCGCGGTGCGGCCAGCGTGCAGCGATTTCGTCATCGTGCCGAAATTGGCGACAAGACCTGAGGCCAGCGAGGCGGCGATGGCGACGGCGTGCGCCGTTTTCTCGGGACCGAGCCCACGCAAGCGGGCGCATGCTGCTGCGGTTGCGAGCGCCCCCATCACCGCTGTCGGATGGAAACCACGCTCGTGCAGGTGTCCTGGTTCGAGATCTGCGAGCTGCGCCCATAGCTCATAGCCCGCGACATAGGCGGCGACCGCATCGGCACCACTCGAATCAAGCGACCAGCCTTCGCCAAGTATGGCTGGAACGAGCACCGCGCTCGGATGACCAGCAAGCGCCACGTCGTCATAGTCGAGCACGTGCGCCGCGACACCGTTGACGAGCGCGGCATCTGACGCCGCGAGGTTGCGGCCCGAGGGAAGTTCAGGCGCACCGTCGTTCTGTGTGGACGGTGAGAGCATGGCCGAGACGATGCGCACCGGTTGCTCGGCTGCGCCTGCAATCATAACGCCGACACAATCGATGATGCCGGTACGAGCGGCCTCCTTGCACCGATCGGGCAAGTCTGCCGGCCTCAGGCCCGCGACGAAATTTGCTGTCTCGCGTGTGATATCAAGCATGGTCGCCTCCTCAATAGGATCGGGGAAGACCGAGCACGTGCTGCGCCACATAGGCGAGCACCATGTTGGTCGAGATCGGGGCCGTCTGGTAAAGTCTGACCTCGCGCCACTTGCGCTCGACGTCGTATTCCTGCGCAAAGGCGAAGCCGCCATGGGTCTGGAACGTCGTATCGGCCGCCTTCCACGTCGCTTCGGAGGCAAGCAGCTTGGCGATATTGGCATCGGCACCGCAGGGGCGCCCGGCCTGGAAGAGCGCCGCGGCGCGGCGGCACATCATGTCGGCCGCCTCAAGCTCGGCGTAGGCCCGCGCCAGCGGAAACTGAACACCCTGGTTCTGTCCGATCGGACGGCCGAACACGCTGCGCTGATTGGCGTAGGCGACACCCTTGTTGAGCAGCCAGCGTCCATCGCCGACGCATTCGGAAGCAACCAGGATGCGCTCGGCATTCATGCCGTCGAGGATGTAGCGAAAGCCCTGCCCCTCCTCGCCGATCAAATTCTCGGCCGGAACCCGTAGGTTCTCGATAAAGACTTCGGTGGTGTTGTGGTTGATCATCGCCTTGATCGGGCGGATCTCGACGCCATTGCCCTTGGCCTCACGCAAATCAACGAGGAACACCGAAAGTCCCTCGGTACGACGCTTCGCCTGATCGAGCGGCGTGGTGCGTGCAAGCAGCAGCATGAGGTCGGAATAGAGCGCGCGCGAGGTCCAGATCTTCTGGCCATTGATGACGTAGACGTCGCCCTGGCGCTCCGCCCGTGTCTTGAGCTGGGTGGTGTCGGAGCCGGTGTTGGGCTCGGTCACGCCAAAGGCCTGCAGCCGCAACTTTCCGGCGGCAATATCCGGAAGATAGCTGCGCTTTTGCTTCTCGCTGCCGTGACGCAACAGCGTGCCCATGATGTACATCTGCGCATGCGCTGGGCTCGCCGTGCAGCCATTGGCATTGATCTCTTCGAGGATCACAGCAGCCGCGCGCAGCGGCAGGCCCGAGCCGCCGTATTCCTCCGGAATGAGGGCGCCGAGAAAGCCGGCCTCGGTCAGAGCGGCGACGAATTCGGCCGGATAGCCGCTGCGCTCATCGAGCGCGCGCCAGTATTCGCCGGGGAATCTTTCGCAGATTTTTCGAACCGTGCTGCGCAGCTCCGGAAAATCCTCGCCCACGACAACGGTGACTTCGGCCTCAGGCTGATGGGAAGTGTCGTGATAGTTCATGCAGTATCCTTTCAGCCGGCAACCCTGGCAGGCGTGCGATAGGTCTTCGGCAATCCAGCGCGAGCGATGGCGCCAGAGAACCGCTCGCCCGGCAGCCAGCTTTCGACTTCCCCGCGCAATGCAATCAGCGCTTCGACATCGGCGCCGGTATCGAAGCCGAGTTGCTCCAGTAGGAACACGGTGTCTTCGGTATCGATGTTGCCGGTCGCTCCGGGTGCGAAGGGACAGCCGCCAAGTCCCGCGAGCGACGCATCGAAGGCACGAACGCCGGCTTCGAGCGCGGCGGTGACGTTGGCGAGGCCGAGGCCCCGGGTATCGTGGAAATGACAGGCAACCGGAACGCGGCCGATAGCGGCGATCACCGCCTTCATCAACCGGCGGACCTGGCCCGGATCACCGTAGCCGACGGTGTCGGCGACGATGATCTCATCGGCTCCCGTTTCGGCAAGCCGCACCGCGATCTCGACGACCCGCGCCTCCGACACCGATCCGGAAATGGTGCAACCGAAGGCCGTGGCAATCCCGGCGCCGAGCGCAATCCGCGCGCCGGCGTGTTGATCACGCGCTGCGACGATGCGCGCGAAATCTTGCAGCGACTCTTCGGTGCTGCGACGGACATTGGCGAGGTTGTGCTCCTCGCTCGCCGACAGCACATAGTTGACCTGCGCCAGATCCAGCGCCAATGCGCGCTCCGCACCGCGCAGGTTCGGCACCAGCACCGAAGGCCGGCAGCCGGTGATCGCGGTCGCGCCGCGCGCCACCTCCTCCGCATCGGCAAACTGAGGGATCACCTTTGGCGGCACGAAGGACGTCACCTCGATGTCGTTGATGCCCGCCTCGACCATACCTCGACACCAGGCAAGCTTGCGCGCACTTGGCAGGATCGCCTTCACGAGCTGCAATCCATCCCTCGGCCCAACCTCGCGAACATGAGCTCTCTCACGCATCCCGCGCCTCCATTACTTGCCCTGAAAGTTCGGCTTGCGACGCTCGTTGAATGCGAGAACGCCTTCGCGACGGTCCGACGTCGGAACCAGCCGGTTGTAGGCCTCGATTTCGAAAGCAAGACCGTCCGCAAGCGACATCTGCAGGCCGCGGTGGATCGCCTGCTTGGCCTGGCGCACCGATATCGGACCATTGCCGGCGATCCGCTCGGCGATGGTCAGCGTTGCCGTCAGCAATTCGTCGGGCGGCAGCACGCGATTGACCAGTCCCCAGCGCTCCGCCTCCTCGGCCGAGAACGGCAGGCCGGAGAGGATGACTTCCTTGGCGCGACGTTCGCCGACAGCGCGCGGCAGGTTCTGCGTCCCGCCCGCCCCGGGCATGATGCCGAGCGTCACCTCCGTCAGCGCAAAGCGTGCGTTGGTGGCGGCGTAGACGAAATCGGCCGCCGCCGCGATCTCGCAACCCCCGCCATATGCGGCGCCGTTCACCGCTGCAATGACCGGAATCGGGCAAGCCAGGATCGCGCGCAGCATGCGCTCGAACACGAGATGCTGGGCCTGCCATGCATCATCCGTCATGCCGTTACGCTGCTTGAGATCACCGCCGGCGCAAAACGCCTTCGCGCCGCTGCCGGTCAGAACCGCAACGCGGAGTCCTTCGAGATCGACGGTCAGCCCTTCGAACAGCTCCATCAGGTCGAGGCCCATCTGGGTGTCCATGGCATTGGCGGCGTCGGGCCGGTTCAAGGTAACCAGCAGGATGTGATTGTCCCGCCGTTCCAACGTGATGGTTTCGAAATCACTTCGCATTGGGGGTCTCCCTGCTGGCGGATGTCCGAAGGATAGCGTTGTGCTGACCGAGTGTCGGAGCCGGCGTGCGCGCCCGAGGGCGGGCCCCGTTGAACGCGAGGGGAATGCCGACCAGGTCGATATCGTCGTCATCGCAACGCACCGTCATGTCGAGCGCGCGGGTCTGCGGATGCTTGGCGACTTCATCAATGCCAAGCAGCGGCGCATTGGGCACCCCGGCCTCATCAAGCAGCTTGCCGAGCGCCTCACCCGAATATCGCTGAACCGCGGCTCCAATCTGCGGCAACAGCCGCTCGCGGTTGACGACGCGCGCTGCATTGGTGGCGAAGGCCGGATCGGACGCAAGCGCATCGAGCCGCAATGCGCCGCACAGTTTGCGGAACAGATTGTCATTGCCGGCGGCAATCATCAGCCAGCCATCGGATGCCTCGAAAGCCTGATAGGGCACGATCTCCGCCGTGCCCGAGCCGTAGGGCTTGCGCACTTCGCCGGATGCCGCGTAACCGGCGAGCGGCACGGTCATCCAGGCAAGGCCGGTCTCGTACAGCGACGTCGAGACGATCCGTCCTTCGGCGCCGCTCTTGCGCGCAACCAGCGAGGCGAGCAAGCCGATCACGGCCCACATGCCCGAGCCCATGTCGATCAGGGAAACGCCGACCCGCACCGGTGGCCGACCGCCCTCGCCCGTGACACTCATGATCCCCGTGCTGGCCTGCGCGAGCGGATCGTAACCCGGCTTGCTCGCGAGCGGCCCCTTGCTGCCGAACGCCCCAATGTCACACCAGATCAGCGCAGGCTTCTCGGCACGCAACGCCTCGGCCGTGAGCCCGAACTTGCTGAGAATGCCGGGCCGCAGATTCTGGATCACGGCGTCGGCCTGCGACAGAATGAGTGACTTCAACTCGCGGCATTCACGCGCATCGCTGAAGTCGATCGTGACGTCCTCCTTGCCGCGGTTGAGGCAATGGAAGGCGCTGGCGGTCTCGTTCCAGAACGGAGGCCCCCAGCCGCGCGCATAGTCGCCGCTCTTCGGGTTCTCGACTTTGATCACGCGCGCGCCGAGATCGGCCAGGATCAGCCCGGCGTAAGGCGCGGCCACGCTGTGACCGAGCTCCACGACGGTGATGCCTTTCAGCGGCTTGTCGATCTCGGCCATTACGTTCTCCTCGATGGGATGCAGCATCCCCGTTTCGCCATCATCATTCCGTCCAAGCTTTCCGCCCCACGCGTCAGGACTTGTCCATCGCGTTGTCCGCCACGAGCACCGCGCCGTTGACGAAGCTCGCCCGGTCCGACAGCGCGAACACGATCAGATTGGCGAGCTCTTGTGGCGTGCCCCAGCGCGTGTTGCGCATCGAATTGTTCTCCGACCAGCGCCGCCGTTCGGCCTCCCCTTCCTCGGCGCTGAGATTGCGCTTGGCGAGCTCGCGTTCCCATTTCGCGAACCGTTCCGGCGTGTTGACGAAGCCCGGAACCACGCAGTTGATGCGGATATTGTGCGGCCCGAATTCATTGGCCAGAATCTTGGAGAACCTGATCTCAGCCGATTTGGCCGGCCCGGTACAGGACGACAGGAAAGGCGGCATCGTCACCATGATGCCGGTCTCGCCCGAGACGTTGACGATGCTGCCGCCTTTCTGCTGGATCATGACGGGAATGATGCGCTGGCAGATGCGAAACTGGGCGAAGAAGTTGATCGCCATGCCGTACTGCAATTCCTCGTCGGTCACTTCGAGGAAGGGCTTGTAGGTGCCGGTGCCGGCATTGTTGACGAGGATATCGATGCGACCGAGACGGTCGCGGGCGACCATCGGCAGTTGCTCGATCTGCTTCAAATCAGTCACGTCGAGCGACAAGGTCTCGACCTTCGCGCCCGTGGTCTTCTCAATGTCGGCGCGCGCCTCGGCGAGCGCATCCCCGCGCCGTGCGCAGATGAGCACCTTGACGCCCTCTTCGGCCAGCAGCCGGCACGTCTCTAGTCCGATACCCTTGCTGCCGCCGGTGACGATGGCTGTCTTGCCTTCCAATCCGAGTTTCATCTGTTTTCTCCCTGAAACGAGGTGACACGATCGAGCAGCGCGCGGATCGGCATCGCTCCGCCATTGCGCGCAGAGGCGAAGACCTCCGCGGCCAGCCGGCTTGCGGCGCCGGATGGGAATCCCAATCGCGCCATCCGGGCTTCGAATACTCCGGTGGCGCGCGCCTCGTCCTGGAAGATCAATGTCCTGGGCGCTTCGCGCGCGATGCGGCGATAGCGGCCGCCGTCATCCGTCTCGACCTCGACGGTTGCATCAAGATGTGTCCCGACATCGTCAGGCAGCACTGTCGTCTTCTCGACCAGTGCCAGGATCTCCGGATCCCGCTGGTGTTCGGCGCCCATCTCGTAGTCGAGCCGGCCATAGCGGAGCATGGCGGCGACCGCGAAGGCGGTGCTGGCCTGCGTCTGAACGATGCTCGTAAATGGTCCCTTGAACGATGTTCCGGGATACTCGGTGTAGGGACGCCAGATCGTCACCGTGATCCGCCTGGTGCGCGCAAGGTCGACGCCGTCGCGGTTGAGCAGGCTGGCTGCAATCACAGCGGACATGTTATCGCCGAGCGTGGCGAACGGTTTGGCCATGACGCCGATCATCGTCGCGGGATCGGGATTTTTCAGCCAGGTCTCGGGCGTGCGGTCGAGGCCACCAAGTGAGCGCAGAAAACCCTTCGGCCCTTCCAGCGCATCGGGTGCACCCTGCACGCCGCGCGCGGCGAGCTCAGCGGCGATGAACCCGCCGTGAGCGGCGCGCCCATTCTGCACACGCCATTCGTCGGATCCGCAGCGCACTGGCTCAAGCGTACCTCCTGTCGTGGAAGCCGCAATCGCGACCGCGCTCGTAGCCTTCAGCGGATCGAGAGCAAGCGCCGCGGCACCGGCCGCGGCCGCGGCTATAGTGCCGAATGTTGGACTTGTGCGCACGCCTCGCCCGATCAGACCGCGCGCAACGCTCTCGCCGGCGCCGAGCCATTTCAGCGTGGCATATCCGGCCGTGAGCGCATTGAGGACGACCCGCAACGGCGCGTCGCGCGCCTCGCCCAAGCACACTACGACCGGCGAGATCAACGATCCGGGATGGGTCCATGAATCGTGGTCGGTATCGTCCTGGAAATGCGCATGGACGGCAATGCCATTGGCAAGCACCGCTTCGGACAGTGGTACGTGTTTGCCGCTGGCCCAGATCCTCGCACTTCGCGAGCTAGGTGCGACATCCGTCGTCATCGCGCGCGCCGCCATGGCCGTCGGTTCGTCCCGTGACGCCAATGCAAGCCCAAGCGAATCGAGCAGGCAGATCGCGGCCTTCACGGCAACTTCGCGCGGGAGTTCGGTCTCAGCCGCTGCGGCAACAAAGGCGCCGAGACGCGCGGTTGCGTTGATCGAATCCATCACAGATACTCCTCGGCCAACGCGACATCGCGTATTTCGGCCACCGAGCCACTTCGCCTGATCTCGCCGCCGCGCATCACATAGCCGCGGGTGGCAAGCTTGAGCGCCGGCCGGGCCATTTGCTCGGTCATGAGGATCGTGGTGCCACGCGCCTGCATGTGGCGGATCGCCTCGCTGATCCGCGCGATCCACACCGGCGCAAGCCCGAGGAAAGGCTCATCCAGCAGCAGCAGCTTGGGAAACGAACTCATCGCCCGGGCCAGAGCCACGATCTGCTGCTGACCGCCGGACAACTGTCCCGCCGGCTGGGCCGCGCGTTCCCGCAGCATCGGAAAGAGACCGCAGAGCCAGTCCCAGGCTTCGCGTTGTGCGGCACGGCCTCGCCCGCAGGCACCGCTCAGAACGTTGTCGGCGACCGACATGGTCGGAAATACGCGGCGGCCTTCCGGCGAATAACCCATGCCGGCCCGCGCCCTGCCATCGCATGCGAGCGCGTTGATATCCCGGCCTGCAAAACGCACCGTGCCGCGCGCAGCGCCGGCAAGACCGATGACGGCATTGATCAGGCTTGATTTGCCTGCTCCGTTGGCACCCACCAGCAGGACTGTTTCGCCCTCCGCAACTTCGATCGAGACCCCCCGCAGGGCCGTGATGCCGCCATAGCGCACTTCGAGATTTTGCACCGCGAGCATCATGCTTCTGCCTCGTCCGTCGTCCCGAGATAAGCGTCGATGACGTCCTTGCGCGACAGCACGTCGGTTGGCGAGCCTTCGGCCAGCACGCGGCCGGAATCCAGCACCAGGATCTTCGGGCAGAGCCTGCGCACGAGCTCCATGTCGTGCTCGACGATCAGAACGCCGCATCCCAATTCCGTCACGGCGTGGCGAACGAAGGCGTCGATACGCAGGCGCTCGCGCCGTTCAAGGCCGGCGGCCGGTTCATCCAGCAGCAGCACTTTCGGTCGCACCGCGCAGGCGAGCACGAGGCCGAGCATCTTCTGCAAACCGTAAGGCAGCTTGTCGCTTTGTTCGTCGAGGTGCGCGACAAGCTCGAATTCATCGATCAGCGGCGTGATGGCCTGCCACGCGTCCTCTCCGCCATCGCTGAAGCGCACCGCGCGCGAGATATTCTCGCGCACCGTGGCCGTGCGGAACGTATTGGTCTGCTGAAAGCTGCGCACGATCCCCGCGCGGCTCACGGCATGGAGCGGCTTTCCCGTCATGTCGCGGCCGCCGAGCAGGACGCGGCCGCTGGTTGGCGGAAGCATGCCGCAGATCACGTTGATCAAGGTGGTCTTGCCGGCACCGTTGGGGCCGATCACGCCGAGCACCTCTCCGGGCGAGATCGAGAAGCTCACGTCGTTGAAGACGTGCAGTCCGCCGAAACGCTTGCAGATGCTGGTGACCTCGAGACGCATCGATGAGTTCGCGATGCCGACGACAGATTCGCGTCGGTCGAGCCGCGGTCCCATGACACCAAGGACATCGCCCGGGGGCATTACGAACCCTTCGCCGAAACTGCTCTCGGTTCGTGCCGCTTCTCTGGGAAGCGGCTCTCTGCTCCTCGTCATGGCTGCGACTCCGTGGCGGCCGGGGCCCCCAGGGCGCCGGAGCCAGGGTTGATGGTGGATCGGCGGAGAACGCGCGAACTTAAGAACAGGAGAAACCGAGACACGGTGCCAACGATGCCCTCTCGCGCTGCCAGCACCACGACCACGATGAGGAATCCGAACAGGAGCTGGGAAAATTCACCCCGCAATGCAAAGATTTCTCCCGCCCAGATCAGCAAGGCTCCGCCGACGAGCGGCCCGAGCATGGTACTCTTGCCACCGATGATCGTGTAGGCGATGTAGTTCACCGATGAGAGTGGACTGAACGAGGTCGGATGCGCGGTGAGCAGCATGTTGACCAACGCAAAGCCGGCGAGCCCGGAGACACCGCCCGCGATCGCAAAGCCGAATGCCTTGTAGTGCCAGACCACGAGCCCGAGAGATTGCGCCAGCAACTCGTTCTCTTCGATCGCCGCAAAATGCTGACGCAAGCGGCGAGTGACCGCGGCCGTGATCAGCGCGCCGGCGAGCGCCAGGCCGGTCGTGACCAGGAGCACCGCACGATTATCGCCGAGTTCGATCCCGAAGAAGGTCACGGCGGGCATGCCGACCAGACCGTTGGCGCCTCCAGTCCAGCCCGGCATCTCGAACAGCACGAGCTGTGTGATCTCGGTGAGGACGAAGGTGACCAGCACGAAGTAGACGCCGGTGAGACGGAGCACCAGCGCACCCAGCGGCAAAGCAAACACCGCCGGCACCACGAAACTGGCGATGCCGAGCAGCAGAACATCCGTGACGCCATGGCGGAGACCGAGGATCGCCGCGGTATAGCCTCCGATCGCCATGAACGTGGGCACTGCAAAGGTCATCAGGTTCATGCGCAGCATGATGTAGACGCTGAGCGCAGCGGTGACCCCAATCAGGATCTGATTGGCCAGCGAGTAGACTGCGGGGTTCTGGCTGATCCAGGGGATGACGAAGGCAGCGGCGATGATGACAACGCTTGCCGTCTCGGCAATGGAGCCCCTGCGCACGGCGCCAAGATCAATGCTTGCCATGGCTCAGGCTCCACGCACGCGATGGCCGAACAGGCCGGACGGCCTGACCACCAACATGATCAGGACGAGCACGAACAATGCGAGAGCGCCTTTCGATCCGCCCAGATAGACCGCCGAGAACGCTTCCACCATGCCGACGAGAAAGGCCGCAACGGTTGCGCCGCCAATGCTTCCGAGACCACCAAGAATGACAATGAGGAAGGATGTCGCCAGCACGGGATCGCCGACATGCGGTGCAAGCGACAGGATCGGCGTGACCAGCGCGCCAGTGAGACCCGCAAGCCCGGTGGCCAGCGCAAACGCTGTCGGAAACAGAAGCTTTGGACGTAATCCCTGCGCCGTGGCGACCGCACGGTCGTCAGCGAGCGCGCGCAGGGCGCGGCCGAAGTCGGTGTAGTAAATCAGGGCATAGATCGACAGGATACCCACCAGGCAGACGACAAGGACCACGAGATTCTCGCTCGGGACGTAAAAGCCGTGCCCGCGCAGGACGCCCGTCAGGGGAAAGCTGAATGCAGGCGACTGCGGTCCAAAGATCACCAGAAGGCCGCTCGACATCATCAAATAGAGACCGAGCGTCAGCATCAGTGTCGCCAAGTGATCGTCGATCACGTGATCGAGGACGAAACGCTCGAAGAGATAACCCAGCGCCGTCGTGCCGAGCGCGGCGGCGATCACTGCCAGCGCATAGGGCAGACCAAGATAGGTCACCGCCGAATAAGCGAGATAGCCTCCGAGCACGTAGAATCCGCCATGGGCGAAATTGACCACGCCGAGAATGCCGAAGATCAGGGTGAAGCCGAGGGCGAGCAGCGCATACTGCGCGCCCAGGCTGATGCCGATGAGGCCGGTGGCGACGATGCCTTCCACAGGAACTCCGCTACTTGCCCGTGGCCGCTTCGACCGGAACGATCGGCTGCAATTTTCCGTCAGTGACCAATCCCACGCCGAAGGGGAACGATAGCTCCTGGTTGATGCCGAAGAATTCCTTGCCGATCCAATGTCCTGAACCGACATTTGGATCGTCCACGGGCAATGCACGGAGAGCCTGAGCCACCTTTTCGGTGTCGGTGATCGTGCCCGCTTTCGCGATCGCCTTTAAGACCATGCGAGTGCCGGACACCCACTGGAAAAACAAATTGTTCTCAGGCCGCTCGGTGCCGAACAGCTTCTTGTATTCGTCGGCGATCAGTTGGACCTTCTCGTCGACCAGAACCGGCTCGTACCAATAGAAGTCCTTCAGCACGGCGTCGCCGCCGGCAACCCGCGAGATCTCGCCATAGCCTGGGCCACCGAGGCGCCCGATCGGTCCTTCGAACCCGGCTTGGCGCAATTGCTTGACCATGATGCCGGCGTCGCCGGGCGGCGAGGACGCGAGATCCACGGCCTCCGGTTTTGCGTTCATGATGCGCGTCACGATCGGCGCAAAATTGGTGGTGCCGCGCTGGTAGTACTCCTCAGTCGCAGCGATACCGTTCTTCTTGTAGGCGTCCGCATCGACGCTTGCGATATCCGTGCCCCCCTGGTCGTTCGGAGCAACGAGGACAACGCTCTTGATGCCGAATTTCTGCTTGGCGATCTTGATGATCGGATCGGCCCATCCCGACGGACCAGGGCCGACATGGAACACCAACGGCCATTGCGGACCCAGCGCATCCTTGGCGTAGCCATTGCCCATCACCAGCATCGAATTGCGTTTGGCGATGGGCTTCAGCCCGGTGAGTTCGGGTGAACCGATGGGACCGATGATGAATTTCACGCCCTGCCCCGCGAGCGTATTTCCTGCCGCGGCAGCGCCCTCTGCGGTGTATTTGCTATCGATCGCAACGACACTGACTTGACAGGGCGCGCCGTCGATCTTGACCAGGCCGTCGCGATTGGCCTCTGCAGCGGCGAACTCCGCCGCGCCCTTGAGGGCGAGCCCCCACTGCGCAGCCGGCCCGGAAAGCACGCCGATGACGCCGAGTTTGAGCTCGGGTCCGGCGGCGAGCGCGGACGGCCCGGACACGACACTCGAAGCGCTGATTGCGGCGCCGGCCAACAGCAAGTCACGACGCGTTATCTTCATTTCCTCCCTCCCGTTATGGATCGTTTCATTTATTTTGCTTGTTTTTCTGCCAGCGCGCGTTGCGAGGCGCGCGACACTTAGCTTCGCGCTGTCGCGTCACCCCACCAGAGGACGGACGCAACATTCAAGCAATATATTGATTTTGCTTTGTAATTATTCCAGCCTAGCCGCTTGAGCGAAGTCTGCACTCAGCCCGAGCGTCGGCGTCCCTTTCCCTCTGATTGTTCTTTCAGCACTTGGTTAGAGACTATGTGCCGTTATGGACGCCCTGTCAATGAAACGATTTAACAAAACCATGAGGGTTGGCTCACCGGTGGCGTAACGTCGATTATTGGCCGCGCGTATCTTTCGAGCGTCGCGATGTTTGTTGCAGTCGCCTAAGCCGCCTTGCACCTAAAGGCGCCCAACGCCTCTAATACGTCCAAGCAACTTCGTTGCTGCGGGGCGGATCTGCCCCAACCCGCGTGCAGGTCAGCGCAGCGCAACTGCAGGCAAATGATAGCGCGGAGCGAAGCTCGTTCGCGTTGGTGTCCCTCAGTCCGCTCCTGCCGAGTCTGCCCTGCTTATGCAGCGCAAACAGCAGCGCGGCCTGAAAGCTGTCGCCTGCGCCGATCGTGTCCACGACGGTGATCGCGGGTGACCCGACTTCGATGGCACCGGCCGCCGAATGCCAGGCCTGGGCTCCCTTCGTTCCGCGCGTGACGACAAACAGGCTGCCGCCTCCAGCCAGGAACTCTTCCGCCTTCGCCGCGTAAGCCTCTTTCCCGTAGAGATAGTCGAAGTCAACGTCCGACATGCGAACGATGTCCGCGCTGTCGACAAACTCGTCCATGCGCGCGAGATAGGCTGTCTTGTCCTTGACCAGATTGGGCCTGCAGTTCGGGTCGAACGAAATCGTCGCCGATGATTTGGCATCGGCGACCATCGCGGCGGTTTCCGCGGCTCCCCTCTCGTTGACCAGCGTCGTTGAGCCGATGTGGACGGCCTCGATCGTCTCGAACGGAATTTTGCCGTGCGAATAGGTCCATTCCCGGGTGGCCGTCTCCGCGTCATAAAACGCATATTGCGACTCGCCTGCGACCATTCGGACGAAAGCAAGCGTGGTCTGGCGATCGCTGCGGGTGGCATAGCGAAGGTCGACGCCGGATGCGGCGGCGTGGTCGGCGATCATGCGGCCGAACAGGTCGGTCGAGACGCCACCGACAAAGCCGGTCGGCGCACCAAGCCGCGCCAGTCCGACCGCGACGTTGAGGCAAGACCCGCCGACCGCCGGTCGTACCGCTTCGTGACCGTCTGCGGTCGTAACCGGCACAAAATCGATCAGCGCATCGCCACAGCTCAGCAGCATCGTTCGCGACCTTTCGAGATGATCTCAAAACCGCGCATCGCCTCACGGCTTCCGCGATCAAGCTCGCGCAACAACCTGTAGACCTCGCGCTTTCGGCGGTGGAATTCTTCCATGCCCGGCGCGGCCGGCTCAGTCAGGCGACCGAGCGCCGACATCGCGGCCATGGTCTCGCCGAGCGAGGCATAGGCGCCGGCAGCGACGGCGCCGAGCATGGCCGCGCCGAGCAGGACCGGCTCCGCCGTTTGCGGCAGCGCCACCGTGAGGCCGGTCGTATCGGCCATGATCTGCCGCACCAGCGGGCTCCTTCCTGCGCCGCCGCCCATGACGATCAGCTTGCTGTTGACCCCCTGCGCCCTGAAGGCATCGATGACGTCGGCGAGGCCATAGGCAAGCCCGCACAATCCCGCCACGAACAGACGTTCCATCGCGCAGATATCCGTATCGAGATCGAGGCCGGCAATGACGGCGCGCGTATCGGGATCGGCATAAGGCGAGCGGTTGCCGAGGAATTCCGGCAGCACATGAAGGTCGCGCGCCAGCAGCGCCGCCCTGCTCGCCTGCCCAGCACGGGCCATGATCCGCTCCTCGAGGATCTGGATGATCTCCACGCCGTTCCGCCTTGCCGCGTCGCTTGCCTCGGCGTAGGCGGGATGGGAGCGGATCAAATAATCGATCGCAGCACCCGCCGCCGATTGTCCGCCTTCGTTGAGCCAGAAGCCGGGCACCATGCCCGAGTAATACGGTCCCCACACGCCGGGGACAAAACAGGGATCGACCGTTGTCGCCATGATACAGGCGGAGGTCCCCATGATGTAGGCGAGGCGATCGCAGACATCGACTTCAGCACGCGATGCGTCCCGGCCGCCGATCGCGCCGAGCCCGCCGGCGTGCGCATCGATCAGCGAGGCGCCGACCGGCGTCCCCGGTCTCAGCCCGAAATCTCGTGCCGCCTGTTCCGTCAGGCCCAGCCCCAGCGGCGTTCCCGGAGCGACGATCTCGGTGCCGATCCTGCGATATTCGTCCTCGACGAATTCCTTCAAGCCCACCCGCTGAAAATATGGCGCGCTCCAGCGCCCCTCATGCGCGAGGTAGTTCCACTTGCAGGTCACCGTGCAGGTCGAGCGCGCGAGCGACCCCGTCGCGCGCCACGAGAGGAAGTCGGCCAGGTCGAAGAAATGCCCGGCGCGATCAAAACTGTCGCGCAGGTGCCGCTTCAGCCAGAGCAGCTTCGGCATCTCCATCTCGGGCGAGATGGAGCCGCCAACATAGCGCAGCACCTCATCCTGCGTATCGTTGATCAGCCGCGCTTCCTCGATCGCGCGATGATCCATCCAGACGATGACATTGCGCTGCTTGTCGCCGGATGTACTCACCGTCAGCGGTCCGCCATGCCGATCGAGCACGACCAGCGAGCAGGTCGCGTCGAAGCCAATGCCCTTCACGAGCTCCGGCGATATCGCAGCTTCCGCCATCGCGCTGCGGACGGCCGAGACGCTGGCCGCCCAGATATCTGACGACGACTGCTCGACAATGTCGCCTGCCTCGTGCCAGACCGCGATCGGGTGTTTTGCAGTTGCGAGCAGGACTCCGTTTTCGTCGAAGATGCCCGCGCGCGTGCTGGAGGTTCCGACGTCGATGCCGATGAAGGCTTGCCGCATGTTCGCTCCCGTCAGTTTTGACGCAAGCTTACCAGCAAGTATAGCCACCATCGACAAGAACGATGCTTCCCGTCATGAGGCTGGCCGCTTCCGATGACAGGAACAGGACCACCGAGGCGATCTCCTCGACCTGCCCCATCCGCGCCATCGGGGTGCCGCCGATCCAGGCGTCGTACATGCGGGGGTTGTCCTTCACGAATGCGTTCAGGGGCGTCTCGATGTAGGTCGGCGCCACCGCGTTGACGCGCACGCCGCGCGCGCCCCATTCGGCTGCGAGCGATTTGGTCAGATGGTGCACCGCAGCCTTGGAGGCGTTGTAGTAGCACTGCTCCTGCGGCTTATTGACGATGAAACCGGACATCGAGCCGATATTGACGATATTGCCCGTCCGCGCCTGAAGCATGTGCTTGCCGAAGGCGCGGCAGCACCAGAAGGTGCCGTTGAGATTGACGTCGATGACATTCAGCCAGTGCTCGTCGGTCACGGTTTCGGCCGGAGTCTCGCTGCGCGCGATGCCGGCATTGTTGACGAGGACATCGACCCGGCCGTAGCGAGCGACGAGTTCGTCGGCAATCTCGGTAACGCGCCGTGAATCCGTCACGTCCACGACCGCGACCTCGGCCTGATAGCCTTTCCCGCTCAGATAGGCACCCGCTTCGCCGGCTACCGCCGCATCGCGATCGGCAATCACAACCCTCGCGCCGGCCTCGGCCAGCGCCTCGGCACAGGCGAGGCCGATCCCCTGCCCGCCCCCGGTTACGACTGCGGTCTTGCCGGGTAGTTTGAATTTTTCCAGATACATCTTGGTCTTCCTGTTAAGCCCGCAGCGATTTGCCGCGTTCATCGAACCGATGCAGGCGGCCGGGATCCGGCGACAGCAGGACACGGTCGCCGGCGCTCAAATCGAGCTCGCCGACGTGGCGCGCGGTGAGTGTTCCGATTGCGCCAGCGTCGACATAGAGAAAGGTGTCGCTGCCGAGATGCTCGGCGACCATGATGCTTCCCGGCCATCCCTCGCCGTCGCGCGCGATTTTCAGGTGCTCGGGGCGAACGCCAATGGTGGCCGCGTCATGGCGGCCTGCGACCTCGCCGGAGATGAAGTTCATTTTCGGCGAGCCGATGAAGCCGGCGACGAACAGATTGGCCGGCTTTTCGTAGAGTTCGAGCGGCGTCCCGTATTGCTCGATCTTGCCGCCATTGAGCACCACAATCTTGTCCGCCATTGTCATCGCCTCCACCTGGTCGTGCGTGACATAGATGGCCGTCGTGCCAAGCTGCTTCTGCAGCCGCGTGACCTCCAGGCGCATCTGCACGCGCAGCGCGGCGTCGAGGTTGGACAGCGGTTCGTCGAACAGAAACGCCTTCGGCTCACGGACGATGGCGCGCCCGATCGCGACGCGCTGGCGCTGGCCGCCCGACAATTCGCGCGGCTTTCTATCGAGATACGGCGTCAGATTAAGGGTCGCTGCCGCGGCCTCCACCTTCCGGTTGATCTCGGCTTTCGGCAGACCCGCCATCTTCAGGCCGAAGGCGATGTTGCCGCGCACGCTCATATGCGGATAGAGCGCATAGGATTGGAAAACCATCGACAAGCCGCGCTTGGCAGGCGGAACGTCAACGACGTTTTTGCCGTCGATCAGGATATTGCCGCCGCTGACGTCCTCGAGCCCGGCGATCAGGCGGAGAAGAGTGGTCTTGCCGCAGCCGGAGGGGCCGACGAAAACGACAAAGGAACCATCCGAGATATCCAGATCGGCGCCCTTGATGATGTGAACGGGCCCGAACGATTTCTGGACATTCTGAAGCGTGATCTGACCCATGGCTCAGCCTTTCCGTTCTATTTGACCGCGCCAAAAGTCAGGCCGCGGACGAGCTGGCGCTGGCTGAACCAGCCGAGCACCAGGATCGGCGCGATCGCAAGCGTGGAAGCGGCCGAGAGCTTGGCCCAGAACAGCCCCTCGGGACTCGAATAGGACGCGATGAACACGGTCAGCGGCGCGGCCTGCAGCGTCGAGAGGTTCAACGTCCAGAACGCCTCGTTCCAGGCGAGGATTAAATTCAAGAGCAATGTTGATGCGAGCCCCGGTACGGCCATCGGCGTCAGCACATAGACGAGTTCGCGGCTGATCGTTGCTCCGTCCATGCGTGCGGCTTCGAGGATGTCCTTCGGGATTTCCTTGAAATAGGTAAACAGCATCCAGATCACGATCGGCAGATTGCCGAGGCAGAGGATGAAGACGAGACCAGTCAAAGTATCGAGCAAGCCGAAATCGCGGTAGATCAGGTAGATCGGCACCAGCACGCCGACGGGCGGCATCATCTTTGTCGACAGCATCCAGAGCAGCACATCCTTGGTGCGCTTGGTCGGCGAGAACGCCATCGACCACGCGGCGGGAATCGCAATCAGCAGCGCGATCAGCGTCGAGCCGCCTGCCACAATGATGGAGTTGAGCGCATGATGGACATAGTCGCTGCGCTCCTGCACGGCGGCATAATTTTCCGTGGTCCAGTGAAAGAACAGGAATTTTGGCGGTATGGCGAAGGCGTCGAGTTCGGTCTTGAAGCTCGCCAACACCATCCACAGGATCGGGAAGAAGATCAGGAAGCCGACCAGCCACGCCGCAAGGGTCGAGACCGCCACATGCCTGCTTGTTGCCATCCGCGCCATGCGTTAGGCCTCCAAATTCCGGCCGACGATCCTGACCAGGAAGAAAGCCACGATGTTGGCGATTACCACTGCCACCAACCCGCCCGCGGAGGCACCGCCGACATCATACTGGATCAGCGCCTGCGAATAGATCAGGAAGGCGATGTTGGTGGTCTGCAATCCCGGCCCTCCGCCGGTGGTGACGAAGATCTCGGCGAACACGGTCAGAAGGAAAATCGTCTCGATCAGGATCACGACAGTGATCGGTCGGGCCAGATGCGGCAGCGTGATGTAGATGAAGGTCGACAGCGCGCCGGCGCCGTCCATCTCAGCCGCCTCCTTCTGCTCCTCATCGAGAGATTGCAGCGCTGTCAGAAGGATCAGCGTTGCAAACGGCAGCCATTGCCAGGAGACGATCAGGATGATTGCGAATAGCGGCACGTCGTTGAACCAGTCGATCGGTGGCGCGCCGAACAACTTTGCGATCCAGGCGAACAGGCCAGAAACCGGATGCATCAGAAGGTTCTTCCAGATCAGGGCGCTGACCGTCGGCATCACGAAGAATGGCGCGATCACCATCAGCCGCACGATGTTGCGGCCGATGACCGGCTGGTCGAGCAACAGCGCGAGCGGAATTCCAAGCAGGATGGTCAGTCCAAGCACGGACCCGACCAGAACCAGTGTGTTCTGCAGCGAAGCGAGGAAAGCCGGATCGGTCAGGAAATAGCGAAAATTCTCAAAGCCGACGAACTGAGCGGATTCGGAGTCGAGCAGATTGTAATGCAGCAGCGAGAAATAGATCGTCAGCGCCAAGGGGACGATCATCCAGATGAACAGCAGCGCGACCGCTGGCGTCAGCAGCATCCGTGCGAGCAGTTGCGTTTGTCGGGTCCCGGTTCCCATTTCCGTCGACTGCAAAGCCGGCGCAGCCATCCGGTGCAAGCTGCCGGATGGCTGCGAGGGGCTTAGCTCGGGAGTCTGAGCCAAGGGAGCCACCTATTTGATGTAGCCGGCGCGCTTCATTTCCCGCTCCGTCGACGCCTGCGCCGCCGACAACGCCGCGTCCACGCTGGTCGAGCCCGACAGCGCCGCGGAGAACTGCTGGCCGACCGAGGTGCCGATACCCTGGAATTCCGGGATCGCCGCATACTGCACGCCAACGTAAGGCGCCGGTTGCACCGTCGGCTTGTTCGGATCGGCGGCATCGATCGACGCCAGCGTCAATTTGGCGAACGGCGCGACTTTCAGGTAGTCAGGGTTCTGGTACAGCGACGTTCGCGTACCCGGCGGCACGTTGGCCCAGCCCTCCTTCGACGCAACCAGTTTTGCGTAGTCCTTGCCGGTCGCCCAGGCGATGAACTTTTCTGCGGCCTCGACCTTCTTGGAGCCGGCGGGAATCGCGAGGTTCCAGGCCCACAGCCAGTTCGCGTTCTTGCCAAGCCCGGCGTTCGGCGCGAGCGCAAAACCGACCTTGTCGGCGACCGTGGAGTCCTTTGGATCGGTCACAAACGACGCCGCAACCGTTGCATCGATCCACATCGCGCATTTGCCGGCATTGAACAGCGCCAGGTTTTCGTTGAAGCCGTTCGAACTGGCGCCGGGAGGCCCCGCCTCCTTCATCAGATCGACATAGGTTGCCAGTGTCTTCTTCCATTCGGGCTTGTCGAACTGCGGCACCCACTTCTCGTCGAACCAGCGTGCACCGTAGGAATTGGCCATGGCGGTGAGAAACGCCATGTTCTCACCCCAGCCGGCCTTGCCACGCAGGCAGATGCCGTAAACGCCGGCCTCCTTATCGGTCAGCTTCTTGGCCGCACTGATCACAAAATCCCAGCTCGGATTTTCGGGCATGGTAAGCCCGGCCTTCTGGAACAGGTCGGTGCGATACATGGTCATCGAGCTTTCGCCATAGAACGGCGCCGCATAAAGCTTGCCGGAGACGGACACCGCGTCCTTGATCCTCGGCAAGAGATCGGCGACGTCGTAGTCGGCGCCGAGCTTGTCGAGCGGCACCAGCCAGTTCTTCTTGGCCCAGATCGGCACCTCATAGGTGCCGATGGTCAGGACGTCGAACTGGCCGCCCTTGGTCGCGATATCGGTGGTGACGCGCTGGCGCAGCACGTTCTCCTCGAGCGTCACCCATTTGACCGTGATGTCCGGATTTTTGCTGGTGAAGTCGCTCGTCAATCCCTGCATGCGGATCATGTCGCCGTTGTTGACGGTGGCAATCGTCAGGGCGGTCTGGGCGAGTGAGGGAGTTGAGAGCAAGAGCGCAGCCGCGCCCAGAAGGGCGACATGGACGTTTTTCACGGTAACCTCCCATCATCGCGTTTGAGCATATGCCCACGCGTTGGGCGTATGTTCACATCAACGTTTCAGCTTGTCAAGCTGACGCACGCGATCCGGCTGCCCGCAGCGCCGGAGAGAAAATCCGCCTTGTTCAGGAAGGCACGACGATCGTGCCTGCGCTATCGATCGAGGATAGCCCGGGCCGTTGCTTCGTCGGTGATGAGACCGTTGACGAGGCGCCCAATCAGCGCGGCGCTAATCGCCGGAACCTTGGCCTGCCCGATCGCCGCGGCGATCGTAGTGGTCCGCGCCGGCACTTGCGGGGGGATACTGGTCAACCGCTTGTTCGTGCCCCCCTTGATGAGCCGGCCCTTGGCGTCATAGGCCCAACCCGTGACTTCGCCGATGGCGCCAAGCCGCATCATCTCGAACAGCTCTTCGCGGCTGACGAAGCCGTCAACATGCACCTGGGCCTTCTGGTCCATCTGACCGATGCCGATGAGACGCAGGTCGGCTCTCGCGGCAATCGCCTGGATCTTGGCGATTGGCTCGATCCGGTTCATGCGGTTGCGCTCGTCTTCCGTCGACATCAGGAATGGCAGAGGCATCGGATAGTGGCGGGCACCGGTGCGATCGGCAAGGCGTCCCACCGTATCGAAGAAGCTCGCCGAGCCGTCGGCCGAGATGTTTCCGACCAGCGAGACAATCTGGTGATTCGGCCGCTCGATCGGCGTGACTCGCTCCACTGCAGCGCGCACCGCGCGCCCGGTGCCCAATGCGACAATGACCGGGGTTTCCAGGCGCAGGGTTGAGTCCAGCAGGTTGGCGCAACGTTCCGCGATGCCGGCAGTGGAATGCGGCGATGCCGGGTCCGACGGCACCACCTCGCAGTGAACGAGATCGAAGCGATCCTTGAGCTTCGACGCCAGTTCCATGCATGCGGCAATAGGATGTTCGAGGCGGAAGGTGATCAGGCGTTCTGCGAGGCAAAGCGATACCAGACGCTGCGCGGACGCGCGCGAGACCTGCAGCATCTTGGCGATCTCATCCTGCGTATGGCCGGCGATGAAATAGAGCCAGCCGGCGCGCGCGGCGTCGTCAAGACGGGATTTCTCGTTCTCCAGTGCTGCCATGAAAGCCCGCTATCTTTCGTCCCAGAAGTCCGCCATCCGGTCAAAGACACGATCTGCGCCGGCATCGCGCAGCTTGCTATGCCGATCGCCAGACTGGTAGTGACTGCCACCGATAAAGCCCCATACGGTCATGCCGGCGGCCTTTGCTGCGGTCACGCCGCTGACACTGTCTTCGATGACAAGCGTGTGCTGCGGCGCGGCGCGCATCTGCGTAGCTGCATAGAGAAAAAGGTCGGGGGCCGGCTTGCCGCGCGCCACCATCTGCGCCGTGTACACCCTGTCGCCGAAATGCGGCGCCAGACCGGTCAATGCCAGCGAAAGCGATACCCGGTCGAGATCGCTGGACGATGCAACACAAAACGGCATTTGCAGGCTGGAGATCAATGACCCCACTCCAAGGACAGGTCGCAGCGAATGCCTGAACCGTTGCAGCACCCGCGCCTTCAACGCGACCAGAAAGTTCTCGGGAACGAGGCGTTGGTCCCCCTGGTAGTGCTGCAAGATCGCCGTCGTGCTGCGGCCAAGAAACAGTTCGAGGGCATCGTCCCTGCTGAGCTCGATGCCGAATTCGCCAAGGACCTCTGACAGGCACTGACAGCTCAATATCTCGCTGTCCACGAGGACGCCGTCGCAGTCGAAGATGACCAGATCAGGCTGCAGGAGGCTCGGTTCCATCCCACAATAGGATCATATGCTCATCAGTTGAGCAATAGCCCAACGATCCATCTGAGGCGGCACAGCAATGTGTCCGCTCCGGGATAGAGTTCAAGCAGCCGAATCCTTTTCGCAAACCCTGCTCGACTTGCCCTGTTACCCCAAAGCGCACGTGACTCGCTTACCGCGCCGCTGACTGTGAAGCACAAGGCTTGCGGCCAGGAGCCCGGCGGCCGCCAGATCGGCGGGCGCAACCACGCGCGGCAGACCGCAAGCAGGACGTCCCGAGGCCGAGCTCTAGGTCGCGTGGACAGTTATCTTAGCCAGAGCAGAGTTGCGGCGATAGCGACGACAGCGAAGTAATTTCGTGC
>NZ_JCAMOQ010000021.1:0-148306 GCF_059512365.1 Bradyrhizobium sp. Ses1 | reverse complement strand
GTGGTCGGGACAAGCCTGCCGCGGCGGAACAGCTTCTATCATCGGTCTACAACAAATTCAGTGAAGGTTTCGCGACCGATGATCTAAAGAGCGCGCGCGCACTGATCGATCAGTTGCGCAACACTTAGCCTCGGCGGTCTGGAACGGTGCGCTGCGGTCATGTCGCCAAGGGTCAGATTGGCATAGCGGCAAGCTATAGGATCGCCGAAGCGTGCTTATCCCTCTGAACTGCCGCCCTTCTCGTGCTGCCGCCGCGTGGTTTCGGCTTTGTTTGCGGCCGCAAGTTTCCGAGCGACGTATTCCGCAAGGTTGCCGATTTCCGCGTTGATGGCCCGTTCCGAGATGCCCTGTTCCCTCGCCATTTGGATGCAGCGCCGCGCCAGTTCGGCTACGTCTTGAGAGGCACCGCCCGCACCAATTCGATCGGAAGCGTGGATGCTATTCTCGATCCAAAAATCGATAAATTCACGCACCTTGGTGCTCATTTGCGCCTTTCCCGCCGCATCAACCCTTCAAACCATCCTGCCTCAATGGGGTTGAAGAGTCGGGTGAAAAGCAAGCTCTAAGCGGCGCATGGGAACAATACTCGTCAACGCGGGCGAAGGCGTAAGCTGCCGCCTTATCGCTGAGCGGCAACGTGCGACAGCTCTCACGCGTTTATCGCAAAGCGCGCCCGCGGTTTGCAAATGCCAGAGAAATGATGATCAGCAGGCTGGACGACCAGCCCCCTGCACGCCTCCAACTACTTTGGGCAGCAATATTCGCAATTTGCGAAGTTTAGCTTAGGCCAACGCAAGCTCCCACGCACTTGCGTGGACTTCTGCTTCGGCTTGTCAACCATCGCTGTCAACCATGTCAACTCTGTCAACCTAACTTTTTGAACCTCCAGCTACCGAGATGTCGGGATGGGAACTACCCGCGATACGCTCGGCTACTGGAAGGACCCACAAGGAATCCGCCACAAGGGAGGCCGATGTCCGTCAACCGAAGGCCGGATCAACAACACATCCCGGAGACGTACATTCTGGACGCTTCGCCCCGGAGAAGCGCCTCTCGCGTTGGTCTATTCGCGCTTGGGACGCTGGTCGAGCCTGAACGCGGTGCATGCGTTGGCATTTCCAATCCTCCTCAGTGCAAGCCCCCGAGTTTGGGGCCCGTTTTCTTGATAGCAATCGCCACGAGTTACTTGGAAAGCCTCTTCCTTTCTTCTTTCTGTGTTCTTCGTGGTGCTCGCCATTTTCACAGAATTGGACCCTCTCGGGCGATGGTCTGACGGTGCGCGTGAAATCCAGGCTCGCCATTCCGTCGAGATAATTTCCACCAGATTGGTGAGGCTCTTGCGGCCTCGCAACGGACGCTCGATGACCTTGAGATGGAACAGCCGGCGGCCTTCATGCAAAGTGGTTTGAACGGTGGTCCGGCAGACGCCGGCAAGCGCGGCTATTTTGTCGATCGGCAAATCGCATACGCCGTGGTGCTTGATCTCGCCTGCGATGATGCAAAGAACAGCCCGCTGTCCTTCGGTATAACAATGCCGAAGCGTATCGGGCAGAGCGCTCGACCCACCGAGCCGCCGCCGCCGATCTCGCGAGGTTTGGCGATTGGGTGACCGCGGCCGTTGCCGCGGAACTAAACGAGAGGCTTTTAGTGGCTTCGGAGAAGCCGCAGGCGGCGCCCCCGGCTTCGTGGCTATCGAGCCCTGTTCATACGCCTGGACGATGGACTCATTCCATGGACGAGCTTTCAGCCGCTCAATGCTCGCGGCGAATTCAGGCGCGCGTGGGATATAGGAGGTCATTGCGCGCTGTCGGCCATCGTGGCCAGCGCGGCAGTGCGTTTACTGAACCTGCTGATGCGCCGCTGACCCACCTCGTGGGCCTTACGTTGCTCCCCGGCGATGCGCACGTATAGTCGGAGGCTCCCGCGTCCGATGTTGACTGAACGCTCCAGGGGCTTGAATGGGCTTTGCACGAAGCGCGACGTCGTCGCCGGCTTGTGCGACCACTTTGCAGATAACCATTTCATTGGGACGCTCGAGGAACTGCGCAGTCACGAGCGTCAGAGCGTCGCGAGAACCGATAGCGCGCACATTCCGAGGAGAGCGATAAAGAGAAGTTACCTAATACGGCGAGGCGACCTCGCTCCGTCGTATGCAATGATTCACTGTCTAATGCGGACATCAACCGCTCTCCTAGAGGACAACGGCTTGCAGCCTGGGCTAATTTGATGATTCGGGCTTGCTGTCTACCCCCTGTTCTTCGTCCGAGGTTGACGTTTTGCTACACGTCCCAGGGCAGGCACGAATATCGATTCAAGTGCTTGCTTTTGCTTGCTAAATTCGCGCTGTCGCCCGCGAAGTTTAGCGCACTCTGGGTCGTCGATTGCGAGGTCGCTGATTTTCATTTCGATAGCCCAAAATCCCTCATCTGCCATCTGGTATTGATGGAGCGCCGTTATGAGAGAACGAATCTTATGGGAGAGGGCCGCGCTATCCTCGTCATGTTCGCCCGTCGCGTATTCATAGACCCTATGAACGAACGTATGAAAAGGTGCTCCCTCAGTCGAGCTTGCGGTCCGCGGATGATATGAATCAAATAGGTCAAAAGCTTCTCGAACGAATCTTGTTTTTGCGGTCCCTAAAAAGTGTTCATCATGATTCTGCCGTCCACCACGGTCGGCGGGCAGGGTCAACAGTACACTATGGATTCTACTCGCTATTTGCGCAGCGCCCTCAGCGAACCCTCCTCGACCGAGCCCTGCGACTGGCGGTAGCAATTCGAGGTCAAACCACGGTTCCGATGAGCTCTGAAGGTGTAGCCGTGACCAGTCGTCGAGCGAAGCGAGTTCACCGCAGATATCTAGCAGTTTGCTGCGAAGTCGCTTAAGGTTAGCCTTGATTTCTTTGCTTCTTGGCGCGAGATGCGCGCGGTTCAGCAACGAGTTCAGATACTCGGCCAAACCTTCCACGGAAGCCCTGGCTAACGTCTCTGGATCCATTGAAAGCAGTTCACTTGAATCAAGGCCCGGCCGCTTTTTGGGACGATGCTTGAACGGCGCGAGCAGCGCGACAGCTTCCTCACGCGCTCGCAGCGGCCCCCGTGCGCACCCTGCATGCGTAGGGGTTTCGAACGTCCACCGCTTTTTCACTTGCCTCTCCCGATGAACTCTGCGGTCAACCTCGGTTGACGAGCGGCCAGGTTGAGCGCCGGACAAATCGTCCGGATCGGTTTCAGTCCTGAACATGGCAATAGAAACCGATTCGTGGATCACTGGAAAACGCCACCCTGGGGGAAACTCCTCGCACGGCGGCCAGGCGATCGTTGAAATCGCCGACATTTTGGCGGCCGGCTTCCTGCGTGTTTTGGAGCGGAAGTCCAGTCAAATCTTTCACGGCAAAGCGAATTCTCCGCTCGACTGTAGGAGCCTGTCTGGGGGTGATGTCGCCGCCACGAACCAGGACTTCGCTCCATGAAAGAGACCGTTTTGTCGCAACTGGCGGCCCTAAAAGGCGCCCCCATTACCGCTTTGAAAACCCGCTGGCGAGAGCTCTTTGACACCGAGCCGCCCGCCTACAACCGCCGATTCCTGGAGAACCGGCTAGCCTATCGGATCCAGGAGTTGGCCTATGGCGGGTTGAGCCGGGACACAGAGGAGCGGCTGAGGGCCATGGCCAAACAGTACGCAGACCAAAAGCCGGCCGATCGCAAGGCTCGGCCGATTCTGCGCCCTGTCGCCGGCACCAAGTTGATACGGGAGTGGGAAGGCGTGGAGCATTGCGTGACCGTTCGGCATGACGATTTCGAATACCTAGGCCGTCCCTATAAGTCACTGTCTTCGGTGGCACGGCAGATCACCGGGACAAAATGGAATGGCTGGGTCTTCTTCGGCCTGAAGAGTTCACAGGACCGGAAATGACCTCCCGTGGCCGACCAAAGAAGGCCGACAAAGGCGTCGCCAGTCCTTTCGATAACAGTTCTTCGGCGCGCTTCTCGGCGGTAAGGAAGCTCCGCTGCGCCATCTACACGCGCAAGTCCAGCGAGGAAGGCCTCGACATGGACTTCAACTCGCTCGATGCCCAGCGGGAATCATGCGAGGCCTACGTTATCAGCCAGAGGGCGGAAGGCTGGTCCCCCGTCTCAGATCGCTACGACGACGGCGGTTTTTCAGGGGGCACACTGGAACGGCCAGCATTGAAGCGGCTTCTGGCTGACGTCAAGGCCGGCAAGATCGACGTGATCGTCGTCTATAAGATTGATCGGCTTTCCCGCTCCATGCTCGACTTTCTCAACCTCGTCGAGCTGTTCGAACGCCACGGCGTTACCTTCGTTTCCGTCACCCAGTCTTTCAACACCAAAGATGCCATGGGGCGCATGGCCCTCAACATCCTGGTGACCTTCGCGCAGTTTGAGCGTGAGCTGATTGGCGAGCGCATCCGCGACAAGGTCGCAGCCTCACGCAAGCGCGGCAAATGGATGGGTGGCTGGACTCCGCTCGGCTATGAGGTTCGTGACCGCAAGCTGATCATCCACGAAGGCGACGCGGAACGCGTCAGGGCGATCTTTCGGCGGTTCGTCCAGTTAAAGTCCGCAACCCGGTTGGCACGCGAGCTGGTCGCCGCCGGCGAGACGAATCGCTATGGGCACCTCCTAGACAAGGGCGTGCTCTACAAGATGCTCAACAATCGCGTCTATATCGGCGACGCCGTCCACAAGGGAACATCCTACCCCGGCGAACATGAGCCCATCATCGACCGTAAGCTCTGGGACCAGGTCCACGCCATTCTGAAGGAAAGCCCGCGCAAGCGAGCCAACAACACCCGCGCGCAAACTCCCGCGCTCTTGAAAGGCTTGCTTTTTGGTCCCGACGGCGCCGCCATGTCCCCGACCCACACCCGGAAATCGGGACGGCTGTACCGGTATTATATTAGCCAGAGCGCGATGAAGCGGGGGAGATCCGACTGTCCCGTCCCGCTTGCGCCGGCCGCCGAACTCGAGCGCATCGTGGTTGACCAGGTTCGCGGACTTCTCAAGACGCCCGAAATCATCGTCCAGACCTGGCGCGCGGCGCGCAAGCAGCGCAAGGACATCAGCGAAAGGGACGTGCGCAACGCCCTTCTCGGGTTTGACGAGCTTTGGGACGAGCTATTTCCGGCAGAACAGGCCCGCATTGTCGAACTGCTCGTCAACCGGGTCGATCTCGGCCCAGAGCAGCTTGACATCACCCTGAACATTTTAGGGCTGACCTCCCTGGCGGCGGAGCTGGGGACGCAACCGACCTTTCAAGAAGCCGCCGAATGAACCGACCGACCACCATCACCCTTGGGCCGCTTGGAAGGCCGAAACTGAGCCGCGACGGCCGGACGATGGTCGTCAGCATCCCGATTTCCTTCCGTCGCCAGGGCGGCCGCAAGCGCGTCGTCACCCCGGCAGCGGCACCCACCTGGTCACCTCCGCCGCCCCGGGTTGACAATACGCTTGTGAAGGCTCTGGTGCGCGCGCATCGGTGGCGCAACATGCTGGAGTCAAATCTGTTTGCCTCGGTGCGCGAGCTAGCTAAGGCAGAAAAGATCAACGAATCCTATCTCTGCCGGGTACTACGGCTGACACTGCTATCGCCCACGCTCACCGAAGCCATCCTGAATGGCCAACAGCCGGAAGCACTGGACCTTGCGCGACTTCTGAGGTCCATTCCGATCGAGTGGCACGAGCAAGAAGCGATCTTTCGCAAATAGGCGGCTCGTCAGAGCCTTCCCAAAATTCGGACCTTGGTGGTCTACCTCTTTAATTCACTGCCGAACTGGCGCTGGAACCCGCATGCTTGAGACGGGTCATCGGCCAACGGTATCCGTGGGCCAGCCATTGCTGTGTGATCACCTTCACACCGTTGGAGATTCGCCCGTGGTATTTTCAAAACTTGGCCGGCCATGAGCGGTGACACCGTTGTACTTGGGAGGCTGGAATGGACGACCCTTCAGCGACATTGAGAGAACCGTTCTCAAGCGAGCCTATGGGCTGCACGAAACCCTTCCTCCTATGCGACCTTGCAGTGGGAAAAAAGGACAAGCTTGGGAATAAGATCGCAGAGATCCTATGGCTCGCGAGAGACTACGCGGTCTACCGCTCTCACCGGGGAGTACATGTGCACTTCTCGGACTGCCCTCGGGAGGAGGACCTTCAGCGCGGCAGATTCACTCAGATCAGCGCGGAGTTGTGCGAGCTTCGTTATCTCACCGCTCAGATGAGCCCAGGATGGACGTTCGGGCTGCATCGTCCCTCTTCCTCAATATATCACCACAACATGGCTCAGGCAGTCATGCTGGTGATGGAAAACAAAGATCAAGCCGACCTCAAAAACGCGAAAAAGCTTGACGGAAAAACGCTGAGTATGGCTGTAGAGCGAGTGACAAATGACAATATGATTCGTTACCTCAGATTCTGTTTGTTGTGTTGGGGTCTGGCACTGGCCGCCGCGCTTTGGGTCCTGTGGGAGCCAATTCAATTCGATTGGACGCCTTGGCAAACGGTCCGACCGCACATTGCCGGACTGAGGTCCTATGTTATCGCAGGAATGTTCGGTGCCACTGGAGCAATGCTGTCAGTTGCAACCCGCTTGCAAGAATTCAAATTGAAGCCGTGCCATCAATCAAACATGAATTATTGGATGGCCGGTCTTCGTATCGGCATTGGGATTGTTGCGGGGATCGTCATCGTTGTGCTGGCAGGGACAATTTTGGGCGATGCAATCGGCAAACATATCGCGAGCATGTACTGGGAAGCAGTAGCGGCTTTTGGCCTAATAGCGGGATTTGCTGAGCGTCTCGTTCCCAGTTTGTTGCAGCGGACAGTCAACCAACTCGAATCTTCGGCAGGGACGCCTGTGCAGGCTGCCCAGCAACAAGAAACGCCATAGAGCCATCCTGAGGGTAACGCTGCTGCTTGCGCCCTTGCTCCCGCACCAGCCCCGCCGACCGTGGCAAGCTCAGGCTCGAGTTAATTCGCACATCGAATGTTATGGAATTTCGCCGACTGATAAGCTTTGCGACCAAAGCTTATCAAAACGCACTGACTCCATTTTTGCCATTAGCTTACCAGTCTCGCAAAAAGCAAAGTCGGAGCCCCGTTCTACGTTGGGCCAGTCCTCGAAGCGGCACTCCAAATCAATCCAGAATGTTGCTATCGTATTCGACAGGCACGAACCACCGACTCACAACCACATGTCCATCAAACCAAAAACTTCTAACCCGGAGTTGCCGTCGGGCCGACCTATGCTTGTGCAAGGCCGTATCGAGATTGAAGGTCGCATACTCGAATTCCAAGACATCGGCTTCCTTTACGAGATAGCCGCCGGCGCCCGAGACAGGGCGATTCCTGCCGTGCGGCGGTTTGCCGATCTAGCCTAGCTCGAGGCCGCCGCCCGGGCGGTCATGCGTTTGAGCGCCGTCAAACGCTTCCGGCTTAAGGAAATTCGGCCAGCGAGCCTCTGCTCGTCCAGTGGCAAGGACAGAAAATCTAGGATCACATCGCGCTCACGAAACTTATAGACATTCCACAGGAAGAACCGGATCAAAGCTGCAAGATAGAGGCTGGCGTATTGCGCACACAGCAGGGCGTGGTCACCAGCCTCGCCGCGATGAACCACCTTGTTGCGAAAATCCTGAATGAAGTTCAGGCGCATCGCAGCGTGCTGGTAGTCATCAAAGATCGAGCTTGCCCGCTCCACGATGCGTTCGGAGGGCTCCCGATCTTCCCGCGCACAGAGCACCTCGATGCCGGTCCAGAATTTCAGGAGCGCCACCTCGACATGGCCTGTTTCGAGGCCCTCCTGCAGAAGCAACACCGCCTGGATCAGGCGTTCCGGGAAGTCGACGCGCGATAAGTCCGATGCAACATGTTTGGCGAAGGTTGCGATTGCTTCCGTCGGTTGCGCTTGCCAAACTCTGAAGTTGCTCTTCCAGGGCGTGGGATAATGGTTCTCCGATTGCCAGTTGCCGAGCTTACCCGCGGTCGCATCGACGGTGAACACGGGCGAGGCTGAGAGAAGGGTGCCAATCGGCGCGTTCGGGAAGCCAAACCGCTTGCTGACCCCATAACCGCGAATGGCAAGGTTGAGAACGCCCAGCGCATATTTCATCCGGCGGTAGGCGATGTCGAGCGCCGCACGATCATTCGTGCTCGCCACTTTTGTGATCGCGAACACGAAACCGTCCTGCAAATTAAGACGGCTGCGCTCGTATTCCTTTAACCCAGAAATCACCTTCAGGCAGGCGCGCGGCAAGCTCGTCTGAATCTCCACCGACCCGCCGACCGAGGCGATTTTCTTGGGCAGCCGGGCGGCGAATTCCGCATTGATTTGCATCATCGCCGTGAAGGATCGCGGCTTCTTGCTCAACAGGTCTTCGAGATAGGCCCGAAGCTTGCCGATAAATAATGGTACGGCGAAATTCTTGGCGCGCGCGCATTCATTCAACGCATGCCAGACCGCGCCGTCCTTGATGTAGTCTTCGACGGGCGTCTTGAAGTTGAGGTTGTATAGGATCTCGAAACTTGCGCGGTCGAGAGCCCCGGACTCCCACGAGATGCGTCCCTCAAACTCCTTGGGAATCTTGGCAACAGACTTCAACACGTCCACGAGATGCGGTTTTGGATAAATCTTCATAATGCCCCGACCAATGGCTGACGTTCCCGGAGGCTGTGATCGTGCCCCATTGAAACTATGCCAGAGTTGCCGTTCTCGTTCTATGTCCGAAGGATTCGGCGGCTTCCAGCTCGGCAAAGAAGCCGCTGAACAATCTTGGCAACCGATTGATCAGCCAGCGATGGGCGTCTGGCCGAAGCACTCCAGGCTAGACTGAACGATCGAAAAGGAAGGCATGAGCCTGCTTTGACCACGGCATGACCTACCGAATGTTAGGCATCGTCTAGCCCTTCAAGTTGCGCCTCGATCTCGATCCTATCGCTCTCCGTTGGGGTTGACGCAACTATCGCACAACTGACAAGGGGAGCTCTTCGCGTTAATGTCGCGCCGACTCAACCTAAAAGGGATGATGGTTGTTTGAGGCAGCTAGGTACTAGGAACGGTCGTGGCTAAAGCAGTCGATACGGAACGCGCATCGCCAGTCGGCGCACGGGCATCCAATGCCGGGGACCAATATCAAGAGCTTTGGGCACTGCAGCAAGCCCTTGGATTACTTGTCCCATCAACCGGACTGACGGCTGTAACAGTTGAAGGTATTGCGTCCGAGGGCGTCGATGAGGACCAAAGGGTTTGGGACGGAGTTGACTGTGCACTCTACTTTGGTGGGAAAAACCTTGAGACCGCGAATACGGTCGTAATTGCGCAGCACAAGTACTCTACGACCGCCCCAGAGAAGGACTGGACTATCGCACGCCTCGTGCGAAACACGAAGAGAAAGGATCGCGACAATTCAGTCTTGAGGCGACTTGCAGATGCATTCAGAGAAGCGAAACGCCGAATGCAGCCAAACGCCGAGCTACAGATCCGTCTGGTCAGCAATCAAGGCATCGCGTTGGAAGTGTCCGAAGCCCTCGACGCGCTGAGAGCCGAGGGGACGAAAACTCTTAATAATGCTGTTTCGGAAAATATCGATAAACTTCGAAGCTCCGCTGGGCTGAATGACGGCGATCTTCGCAGCTTCGCCAAGTCTTTAGATCTGTCTGACTGCGGACAATCGTCCCGGCGTTCTATTCGCAGTGAAATTACCAAGCATGTTGCAGAGATTCTTGGTGAGGACGTAAGTACTACGGTTCGCGAGCTTATGTCCTTTATGCGCGAACTCATGATGCCGGAAAAGGACCGCGAGCATATCACGCGAGAAACGGTCCTTGGATGGTTTGATGTAGCAGCAAACACTGGGCTCTTTCCGACTCCCAGTGACTTCAAGATTGTTTCCAACCCGATCGATCGAGAGCCAGCCCGCGCATTGCTTGCAGCGCTTGAGGGTGGTTTCAAGCTAACTTGTCTTCACGGAAGCGCAGGTTGTGGCAAAACGACATCATTGCTGCAACTTCGGTCACTGCTGTCACCCTCGTCTGTTTTCGCGTTGTTCGACTGCTATGGTGGGGGTCGCTATCTATTCAGCACTGATCGAAGGCATCTTCCGGAGCATGCGTTCACACAGATTGCTAACGAAATAAGCTTGGACTTGGGCATTCCTTTTCTCCTCGCGCGAGGTTCAAACAGCCCAATCCTGGCTCGCCGGTTTCTAGAGAGGGTTTCTCTCGCAGCTGAACTCCTGCAAAAGAGCGATCCAAAAGCACTGCTAGTTGTCGGCATCGACGCTGCCGACAACTCCGTCACCGCGGCGAGGCGCTCGACACCTCCAGAAGCATGCTTTGTCACAGAGCTGGCAACGGCAGATATGGCTCTGCTGCCATCTAACGTGCGGCTCGTATTCAGCGCTAGGACGGTCCGAAAGGATAGTCTTGAACTGCCCACTGACGCCAAGTTGATTCCTTGCCCTGCATTCAGTCCACAAGAGACGGAGGCTTTCGCTAAACGCACGATTCCAACCGTAACGGCGGAGTGGATCGAGCAATTTCACGCCCTTTCTAATGGCATACCTCGCGTCCAGGACTATGCATTCCGAGCGGGCAACAACGAACCGACGCCCACGTTGAACGCTCTCCGTCCGGGAGGTAAAAACCTCGCCGACGTGCTGAGAAAGCTTTTTCAAGAGGCCCTCAAAAAGGCCGGAATCAGCACATCGTACGACATTCTAATGTCTTCCCTTGCGGCGCTTCCAGCGCCTATACCGATTGAGCATTTTGCTAAGATAGCGAACCTACAAGCGTCCGAGGTCGTCGACTTCGTCCACGACACAAGTCCTAGCCTTCGTCTAGAAGGCGACGGCATATCCATCGCGGACGAAGATGCAGAAGATTTCATTCGCGAAGAGGGACACACCAACTTAAGGCAAATCAGCGAGCGCGCCTGCGATTTCTTTGCTCCCATCTATGAGACCGACGTCTACGCCGCGGTGAACTTCGCTGATCTGCTTGTAGCAGCTGGTAGAGAACGGCAGATTCTCCCGATTATAGAAAAACATCTGTCGCCAGCCGCCATTGCGGACCCAATAGTCCGACGTGAAATTCAGCTTCGGCGGCTACGCTTAGCACATGCGGCTTGCAGAGCCGCAGGCGACTCCGCCGCTGTGATGAAGGTGGTTCTGCTGGGAGCTGAGGCCTCAAAAGATCAAGCATTCTTCGCCGAAATTCTAGACAAACATCCAGATCTCTCCACCCGTTTTGCTCGTTCTTCTTTGGTCAGACTAGTCTTGTCCGATTCAGATAGCGCAAAAAAGCAGGGGCGCGTCTTGATTCAAGATGCAGTCAGGGCGGCACGTTCTGGAGATCGGATTCAGGCGATTGAGCAACTCCACTACTATCACGAATGGCTCGCGCGCCTTCGCAAAGTCCCACGGGAAGAGCGCTACGGCTGGAATATCGAAATCGATGATATTGCCGCCGACGTTGAGTGCGCAGCTCTTCTACACGGGCCCCTAGAGGCCTATCGAGAGCTCACCCGTTGGACTTCCAAGCAATCGCGCTTATCGGCCGCCCTTAGGCTCGTCCCTCACCTCATCGCTACGGGAAAATCCGACATCTTGGAACGCGCCCTCCATGAACGGGTATTGCCAGCCGCATGGGAAGTGTTCCTCCTTGTGCCTCTTGCTCTCTCAGGCACGAAGGTGGAAGCGTCGCGCTTAGAGCAATCGCTTAATGTCCTTGGACGGACGCTGAGAACGACGCTCAGCAAGATGCCCGACGATTACACCGACAACTGGAAAACTGAACTACGTGGATTGCTGGTAACCGCAGGCGAAATTGGATTCTCTCTGGGTATATCTGACGCAACCACACGCCGCGTTCTAACGCTCGCTGGGCACTTGGACTCTTCGCTAGAAACGCCATATAGCGACCTTCGAACTGGCGCGCTGGATATTCCCATTCGCGCATGGCTCCTTCGTCAAACACTGGATGGCAAACCTACATCATCAAAAGACTTTCTCGACGCAATTGATCCCCCTCCCCCGCCATCCAATCCCGAAGCTCCGGCCATGGGCAAGAAACGGAAGCCCAAAGAGCAAGAGCACACACGGGGGCGGAAACTTGAGGAGGAGCAGAGGCGCATCGTCGGAACAATCTTCTCAATCTACGAAAGCCGCGTTTCTATACTGAGACACCGTCGCAGCAACGGCTCGACAGACCCAACTCAGGTCAGCAACATGGGAGGCTTAGGCTCCGACGAGTACATGCTTAAACGCCCGGCTGGTATGGGCGTAAGGGCTCGCGTAGCAGTGAGCGTACTTGAACTGATGCATTTGGAGGGGATTGGTTGGCAGGAGCTATTTACCAAAGCCTCTAGTCTCGCTTCCCCAAACTATAGCGATCCTTTTGGCAATCACCTTCTTCCACTCTGGCGTATCCTGCTGCTACGCCATGAAAGCAGAGATTTTGTTCTGAAATCTCTTGTTGAACGCTCCCCACAATTGCGGTCCGCAAAAGAGCCCGCCACGACGAAAGTTGACGCATCGATCGAATTCAGCCGACTTGCACTGACATTCAGCGAGCCGGACGCACGCGCCTTCTACGAGGACGCGATTTACCTCGCCCAGGAAATTGACCGCGAAGCGATCGATCAAGTCGGGGTGCTCGAAGTCTTGACGGGGCACTCCCCGCACTGGGATACGAATGCCAAGGTGCGCGCAGCCACGCCGCTAGTTAATGCAATAACCGACATTGCTGTTCGGCTTAGAAACGAAGAAAATTTCCGGTGGGATGAGTGCGTCAACTCGGTGATACGGCTTCACAGTCCTACCGCTCTTGCGGCGGTCGCTCGCTGGGCCGACCAGGGCATTGAAGACCTACCAATGAACCTGGAGCACTTCTTAGCAGAGGCGAGCCGCCTAAAAGAGATTTCTCCATCAATCGGCGCGTCACTCTTGGCCCTCATTCCAGATGCCTCAAATCGGCTTCGTCTCGATATCATCGGTCGGCTTAAATCTGAGGATCAGTCACGGGCATCTGAAATCGTCGGCTTGCTTGCCGATGACGTTCTGCTCTGTGAGAAGCCAACGAATATCGGCAAGCACGCCGCGGAGTTGATAGACGCAGTTTCTACGCTTGACTCATCATTCGATCCGGCGAGCTACGCGCGACTGATTAAGACATTCTGCTATCTCGAATCGAGGAACCTGATTGGAGAACGCCGGGAGGATCGTGAAGAAAGCGGACCAAAGATTGGCGACGGCACGTTTACAACAAAAGAAGCGATCGAAGCTGAATTTAGGGCTGCTCGCCAACGAGAAGGCTACCTGGGCTCGGGAGCCATTTTAGTTCAGATGGTAGATAGGATTTCCTCGCCTGGAGATCGAGTACCATTTCTCAATGCACTCTCGGAAAGTGACATCGGCGACTTCGGCGAGACTGGGCGAGCCGATGCAATTTTGGCCGCTCTCGCAAAGTGGGATAGCCCTTCTGTCAACAGCTGGCGGACGAACTCACTTCCAAAGGTGATTGTCCAGCGCTTCGCAGGCCTGATGGTGATGTACGGCTGGAGCAGGTACCGCCACCTGAGTGATCTTCTCTCTGCCACGCGACTAAGCGACGCACGGAAGCTGGGTACTTTAGCGGAAGCGCTGGAGGTGACCAGCCTTTCCCTCGGAAGTCGATCGCTGTTCATAATCTCCAAGCAAATGGCCGCGCTCCTTGAACCGAAGGAGGCCTGGTTGATATTCGACTGGTACCTGAAACGCATCACCGCTCGCGTTTCACTCGATGAAACCGCGCTGAAGGAAAGGGATATTCCCTCAGATATAGACCAGGCTTTGGGCCGACTGCTCTTCGCACTTATGAGCGATATCGATACGCGCATCAGATGGCGTGCGGCTCACACAGCACGTAGGCTCGCCAAGCTTGGGGCGGATGGTGGCGTTACCGCGCTATTTGCAGAGTATCACCGCAAGAGCGATGACGCGTTTCGGGATCCAGCCTCTCCCTATTATTGGATCACGGCTCGGCTTTGGACAGTCATGTCTGCGGCTAGAATTGCTCATGAAACGCCAGGCAGTTTGCTAAACGTGCACAAGACAATTCTCGACATAGCGTTAGACAACGACTTTCCGCACTACTCCGTCCGCGAATACGCCAAGTCTACGGTAATTGCCCTCCATGAGTGTGGCGCCGCCAGTTGGGACGCAGCCACTTTCGAGCAGATCCGCCGCATTAACGTTACGCCCTTCTCGCTAGACCAACGTAAGGAACACAACGCGCCCCACCTCAATCGGGACGACAGGAAAGGAGGGCGTTTTGATTTCGGCTATGACACCGTAGAGCACGTTCTCACGCCGCTCCTACGTTTCTTTGTTGGCCTCTCAAAGGATGAACTTTACAGCCGCCTCGAGCATTGGCTGCTCGATCAGTGGCAAGCACCCGAGAAGGCCAATCATTGGGACCGAGAACCTCGCAAAGGCCGTTATGATGAGAACCGTTGGGGCCTCCATCATTCCGACAAAGGCAGCATGCCCATCATAGAGCGTTACGGCTACTATTTGGAATCGAATGCTGTCTTATGCGTCGTAGGTGAATTGCTGCAGAAATACCCGCTTTGGCAGCCAGAAGGCGAATCTTGGGGCACATTCGGATACTGGGCCCAAAAGCTGCAGCTCACTGTTCCTCCGGTTTGGGCAGCGGACCTTCGAGATCCAAAACCTCTCGAGGATCAGCTATGGCTTGCTGGCACCGCGGACGATGATCGCTGGGTCAGTCGCATCTCTCAAAAGGAATTTGTCTCGGCTTTATTCAATGAGAATGGCACCGATAAAAGCTTAGTGACCGTCGAAGGTTCGTGGACGTCGGGATTTCCGACGCGGGAAGTCCACGCAACGCTATCTAGCGCGCTCGTTAATCCAACGACCGCTGGTGCTCTAAGCCGCTCCTTGAGTATGAGAGAGCGTCGACAGTGGGCCTATCACCTGCCTGACGCTGATTCTGATCATGAATACGACGAGCGCTTTCAAGAGACGCCCTACAACCTCGTCGGCTGGCTTACAGAAGTCCGTACCGAGGAGGGCATTGATCTCAAGGATACCTTGCGGAATGGCACTAAGGGTCCAACAAAGTCGCCTGCGCAATCAGTTCTGACTGAGCTTGGACTTAATGCTGATGTCCGGCCAGCGAAGGCATGGAAAAAGTCAGATTCTGACAAGGTGGTTGTGCGTGAGACGGTGTGGGCAGATCTCCCCGAGAGATATGACGATGAGCGCTCATATCGCCGACGAGAGACCAAATCGGAAGGAAGCCGCCTACAGATCGATTCCGACGTGTTAATGTCCTTTCTTAAGAAGCAACAGATGAGCTTGATCGTCGGCGTTTACTTAGAACGGAGGCTAGAGGAAGAATACGGGGGGAGATACGATGACAAAACTAAAAAAAGGAAAGCGTTCGAGCAGTTCTTCATCTTCCGAACGGACGGCACAATCGAAAACCACGAAGGAGCTATTGGCACTTGGTGGAAGGCTCGTTGAACAGTTCAAGCTCCGAGCCGACGAAGACACACTCGGGCAATGGATCGCTCATCACCTCGCTGAAAAGCTTTTGGCGCACAAGAGCGCTTCAGGACCGGCTAAAGCGGCCCTGGAAGCCGAACTGGTAGATACTATCCTCAAGTTTTGGAAGCACCGTGCATATTTTCCTCGCGGTACAAAGCCGTTCGAGGGCTACGACGCAGTGTTGCGCGCTCTTGAGAGCTTCGATCCAAGGCCAGAGAATAGTCGGTACTTCTTCTACCCCGCCGCCGAAGAGCTGACGAAAAGCGCTACAGCCCCTTCACAAGCGTGGATTGATACAGCAAAGATAATCGATCGAGGCGCCCGCGCGATGATCAACATCTGCTTTCAACAAGCAGCGCGGGCGTCCAAACAACCGGACGAGACTTGGATCTCCGCAGCAAAGGTGCTTGCAGAAGAGGCTGATTGTGACGTCATTGTAATTAAGTATGTCAAAGTGCTACAGGATGACGAGGAGAGCGTCGATCCGACTGATTTTGAAAGAGAGCGACTGAAGCAAAAGCGCGAAGATATCGCTCAGCTCGTCCGCGCTGGAATACCCCTCTTACAAATGATCGATGAACACTTGGGGGATACCGGAGAGGCCGCTGACGACACCGCCGAGCCCAAAAGCGAGAAATCTAAGCCGGCACCCAAGTCAAAGGCGAGAGGCTCAAAGAAGCATACCGCTAAGCAGTCTCCGAAGAAAAAGGCGCCTACGCGCAAAAGGCGAGCCACTACCGGCTCGTAAGAGGAGCCCCTCCGGGCTCTAAGTGCGAGCCAAGCTCGGCCCGCCGAACGTCGGCATCCCGGGTTTCAATGGATTGAAGAGCGGAGGGATTGACCCGGATAGCAGGCTCGCCCGATGAGACTGATCAGATTTTGTTAGAAACCTTATCAGTGCCTAAGTGCACGCTGCCGTCGGCATACATTGGCCCATGAACCCGCAAATTCCGAATCGGTCGGCATGGAATCAGGGATCCTTCGTTCCCATCGCTTGAGCGACAGAGATCCAAACCGAGCCCTCGAAAAGGGCTTTGTTTTCCGAGAAATGCCGTACTGTACCAATCCACGGGGTTCTAGGATTCGGAGAAAAACACGTTCTCCAGCCGCATCAAGGGCTCATTTTTAGAACGGCCCGCATTCTCCGCGACGAAAAAATGCAGGAAAACGGCCTAGTTTTCGAGCATGTCTCCGTTTCGAGGTACGAAATGGCGAGGCACAGTGGCGGAGAGAGTGGGATTCGAACCCACGGTACGGTTTCCCGCACACACGCTTTCCAAGCGTGCGCCTTAAGCCACTCGGCCATCTCTCCGGAAGCGCCCTCTCTTGAAGGGATGGGGCTGATTTTGCAAGGGAGAGAGCGGGTGGAAGCTGAAATTTCCTTAAGTTTTTGGAACAGCTTGGGTTTTTGGCGGGGCTGCCGGTCGGGATCGGGGCGCGGGTTCGGCCTGTTGAACCCGAATCCGCCCAGCACCGACGACCGCAAGGCAAATCAGCGGTGGAGGGCGGCATGAAGCGGGCATTTGCGATTCTCGGCCTGGTCGTGGTGGCGGTTGTGGGCGCCGGTCCGGCGCTGGCGCAAAGCTGCACCAAGACGGGGACGGATGTGAGCTGCGACGACGGACGACGCGGGGTGCTTTCGGGCGACACCATCATCTGGAGCGACGGCACGCGCTCGAGCCTGACCTCGCCGCATCCGAGCGTGATCGTCGGCAACCGGTCCTCGGTCAGGGTCGGGCAAGGCGTGTTCGTCGGCAAGGGCAACGGCGTTGTGCCGATGGAGAATCCAAGCGACCCGCGGCGGGCGCGCTGCCCGGTGCTCGATGGCGTGCCGTATTGTTATTGATCTGTCCGCGTTTGCGCTGACGCGCCCACGGGTGCCCTACTTTCCGTCATTGCGAGCGGAGCGAAGCAATCCATGTCTCCACAAGCGGCGCGATGGATTGCTTCGCTGCGCTCGCAATGACGATGTGGCGACTTCCGGTGCGACAAATCAACCCGACGAGGCTGGGCAAGTATTCGCCGCGGGCGCGTCCTCGTAGAACGTCCTTTCTTTGCGCGACGCGCATGGCAATGAGGATGGAATTTTCTACGTGCAATCGCCCGCAACGGCGAATGCATTTCTGCGCCGTTCAAGGCTGATTGAATACTTGCCCAGCCTCGACGGGCAAATCACCGAAAGTCTGTCCAGCCCTCTTACAAAAAACATTCCGCTTCCGTCGTCGGGCAAATCAGTGATTTAACTCCGCGCGTCTCACCCGAATGAGGGGCGGATCGCGATCGTCACGAACGTTGCGGTGAGATGCGGTGGACGGGAGTGTCACGACTGACGAGCGTGGCACTCGCGGACGGCGAAGTCGTATGGTCCTGGCGCCCCGACGCTGGCGCTAAGTTTTTCGCGCGAACAGTTCGCGCGAGAGGCGACGGTGGCAAGAAAGCCCGGTCACCGGGGAGAGTACGAAGGAAGCCGTAACACCATCGCGCAGGGAAAGCCGGAATGCTTCGGTTGAACCTGTGGTCCTACCCCCGTGCTTTTTGTTGCACGGGACCCATGGGTGCAACCGGCACCCGGCTTTCCCTGCGCCCTCTGCTATCGAGGAGGGTGGAACGAGACGCAAAGCTCGGGCGCAGCGCGCCGCGAGAATGCACGCTCATATCCTCACGTTGTTTGAAATTTGAATCATAACTCGCGGCGATGCCGAAGGGTGGGCAAAGCGAAGCGTGCCCACCCTCACGAGCGGAGTGGTCATGGTGGACACGGCACTGATGCGCCTTTGCCCACCCTACGGCTCCGCAACCGCTTGCTCGCGCCACAACACCTCCCTGTGGGGTTATGGGTCCCGGCTTCCGCCGGGACCGACGGAGATGTGCCAAGAAGAGCGGCTAATGAATGCGTGCGCTGCGATAGGGCCAGTGCGTGGCTTCGGCCAGTGGCGGCGCGCGCTCAGGCTTTTCGTCGGCGCCGGTGTCCTGCAGCGCCTCGACGAAATTGGCGAACCATTGCTGGATGGTGCCCGTGCAGATCTTCTCCATCATCGCTTCCCAGCGCAGCCGTCGCTCGGCGAGCGGCATGGAAAGCGCGGTGGCGATGGTGCGCGCCATGCCGTCGACGTCGTGCGGGTTGACGATGAGGGCGGCCTCGAGTTCGTTGGCGGCGCCGGCGAATTTCGACAGCACCAGCACGCCGGGATCGGCCGCGTTCTGGGCGGCGACATATTCCTTGGCGACGAGGTTCATGCCGTCTTGCAGCGGCGTCACCACGCCGACCTGCGCCGTGCGGTAGAGGCCGGCCAGCACCGCCTGGCTGAATCCCTTGTTGAGGTAGCGGATCGGCGTCCAGTCGACCTCGCCATGGATGCCGTTGACGTCGGTGACGAGCTTTGCCACCTCGCTCTGCAGATTGCCGTAGGCCTCGATGCCGCCGCGCGAAGGAGTCGCGATCTGCAGCAGCGAGATCGTGCGCTTCAGCGAGGGATGCATCGTCCACATCCGGTCGAAGGCCTTGATGCGGTTGATCAGGCCCTTCGAATAGTCGAGCCGGTCGACGCCGATCGCCAGCCGCTCGCCGTTGAGACTGCGTCGCAAGCGCGAGACGTCGGGATGGGTCGTCGCCTTGGTCGCCTGCTGCGCGAATTTCTCCGGATCGATGCCGATCGGGAAGACGGCGGCGCGGCTGCGTCCATAGCGCGAGGTCACGCTGCCATCGCGCACCACGAGGCCGAGATCGGCTTCGACATAGCCGAGGAAATTCTCGCAATCCTCCTCGGTCTGGAAGCCGATAAGATCATAGGCAAGCATCGCCTCGATCAGCTCGCGATGATGCGGCACGCCCTCGATCACCGCGCGCGCCGGCCACGGCGTGTGCAGGAAGAAGCCGATCGGCTTGTCGATGCCGAGATCGCGCAGCTCCGCGCCGAGCGCGAGGAAATGGTAGTCCTGAATCCAGAACACCGAATCGTCCTTGCGGAAGCGCAGCAGAGCGCGCGCCATGAAGGCGTTCACCTCGCGATAGCTGGCATAATCCTCCTCCGAGGCGCGGATCAGGTCGGCGCGCGAATGCAGCGCCGGCCACAGCGCGGAGTTGGCAAAGCCTTCGTAGTAACCGCCGTAATGCGCGGCCGGGAGATCGAGCATCGCCAGCGCACCGGCGCCGAGCGCTTCCACCTCCGCGAAAGGTTCCTTCTGGTTCCCATCGCGGACACGGCCGCTGGAGCCGACCCAGATCGCGCCCGACTTCTCGACAACAGGCAAAAGAGCGGCGGCGAGGCCGCCGGTCATGGGTTCATTGGGTTTTCCACGCGCTACGCGGTTCGACACGACAACGAGGTTCAAATGGTCCCCTCCCGTTGGGTATTCGCGTATTAACAACCATTCATCAATATGGTTCCTGGCCACGCTTTCTCCGAATTGAAACCAAATTCAGGCAGGCCCGCATGGAACCGGGGCGTCAACTCACAAAAAGAAAATTTTTTGCGAGCAGGCGGCCGCCCACAGAAGGAACTGCGGTTATTCCGCGCCAATTTGCGGTTGAGGTTTCGGCTAAGGCGCGGCGATTTCGCGCTCGTCGTCGAGCAGATGCGCAAGGAATTCGCGCACGTCGCTCGGCGCATCGAAATGACCGGCCACTCCCTTGGCACGACGGCCGACCGAGAAAGCGAGCCCTTCGAGCTCGGGCATGATCGCAAATACCGTCTCGTCCGTGACGTCATCGCCGATGAAGAACGGCTTGCGGCCCTTGAACGGCGGATGCTTCATCAATTCGCGCACGCCGGTGGCCTTGGTGAAGCCCGCGAGCTTGATTTCGCAGACCTGCTTGCCCGGCAGCACCTCGATCGGCGCATCGGGCAGATCGGCGCGGATCAGCGACACCGCCTCATAGATCGCCCTCTCGGCATGCGGCGCAAGGCGATAGTGCAACGCGAGCGAATAGCCCTTGTCCTCAAGCAGAATGCCCGGGCTCAATCTGGCGATGGCGGCCAGACGGCGCTTCAGCTCCTTGTCGAGCTGCAGCGCGGGGCCTGCATCTCCATCGCCCTGCGGATCGAGCCGCATCTCCGCGCCATGACCGCCGACGGCAGGAAAGACATCGGGGGCGAAAATCAGGTCAAGATCGTTCACCGAACGGCCGCTGACCAGCGCCAGCGCACCGTTGGTGCGCTCGAGCAGGCGATGAAGCGTTTTCGCCAACCCGGGCGGCACCCAGACCTCGCGCGGCGTCGGCGCGAAGTCGAGCAAGGTGCCGTCGACGTCGAGCAGGACAGCGGTCTCGCTCAGATGCCCGACCAACGCGCTCGGCACCGGCACGGTTTCCGGCGATGCTTCGTCTTCCGGCGAAAAGTCTTCGTCCAGCGGCATGTCAGCCAGTTCCTCAGTCATGTCATTCTACTCCACAACAGCAAGCGGCCGCGCGACAGATTCGAGCGATTTTCGCTCGGCGGCGACGGCGTAGCGCCACGCGACCAAGGCCGCGACGATCATGAGCGCCGACCCCAGGAGGTAGCCGGCAAAGACGGAATTGCGCGATCCGGTATCGATCAGCGCGCCGAACAATGCAGGTCCGATCACGCCGCCGATTCCTGTGCCGATCGCGTAGAACAGCGCAATCGCGAGCGCCCGCACCTCGAGCGGGAACGTCTCGCTCACGGTGAGATAAGCGGCGCTCGCGGCGGGCGAGGCAAAGAAGAAGATCACCATCCAGGCGATGGTCTGTCCTTGCGCGCTCAGCGCGCCGATCGAGAACAGATAGCCCGAGAGCGCCAGCAGCACGCCCGACACGCCGTAGGTCAGCGTGATCATGGTGCGGCGTCCCAGCGTATCGAACAGGCGACCGAGCACCAGCGGCCCCAGGAAGTTGCCGGCGGCGAACGGCAGGATGTACCAGCCGACATGGCTGGCGGGGATGCCGAAGAAGTCGGTCAGGATCAGCGCGAAAGTGAAGAAGATCGCGTTGTAGAAGAACGCCTGCGCGCTCATCAGCACGAGCCCGACCAGCGCGCGCTGGCGATAGGTAACAAGCAACGTATGCGCCACTTCACGCAGCGGCGTGTGGTCGCGCATCCGCAGCTTGATCTTCGGCAGTTCCTGCGAGTGCGCCTCGACATGGCCGGTCACGGAGCGCTCGATGTCGTCGACGATCCGATGCGCCTCGTCGGGACGGCCGTGGATCATCAGCCAGCGCGGGCTTTCCGGAATCCACATCCGCATCACGAACACGACGAGACCAAGACAGGCGCCGGTGAGATAGGCAAGCCGCCAGCCGAGTTCGGGATTGATCACGGCGGGATCGAGCAGGACGATGGCGCTGACGGCGCCGATCGCGGCGCCAATCCAGAAGCTGCCGTTGATGACAAGATCGGTCCAGCCGCGATAGCGCGCCGGCACCAATTCCTGGATGGTCGAATTGATCGCGGTGTATTCGCCGCCGATGCCGGCACCGGTCAGGAAGCGAAACAGCGCATAGCTTGCGACATTCCACGACAGCGCGGTCGCGGCCGTGGCGCTGAGATAAACCGCGAGCGTGATGAAGAACAATTTCTTGCGGCCGATGCGGTCGGTGAGCCAGCCGAAGCCGATCGCACCCAACACGGCGCCGGCAAGATAGGCGCTGTTGGCGAAGCCGACATCGAAGTTGGAGAATTGCAGCGTCGGACTCTCCTTCAGCGCCCCCGACAACGCGCCGGCGAGCGTGACCTCGAGCCCATCGAGGATCCAGGTGATCCCGAGCGCGAGCACCACGCGGGTGTGAAAGCCGCTCCAATAGAGATTGTCGAGACGCACGGGGATGGAGGTCTCGATAATGCGGTCATGATCCTGCGGCTGCGGCGCGTCGGCGTCACGGAGTGCAGAAGCAGTTGCAGGACTGGGCTGGATCGGCTGCAAATCCATCACGGAACCAACGAGAAATCACCCCGGAACGCAGCTTGCCCCAAGGTGCAAAAATTTGCGGCAAACAGATGCCCGCCGCCACGCACCACAACGTCCGCCAAGCCACCTGGTTCCCGCATCGCGACATAGGAACCCGGACATAACCGCAGATGTTGCTACCTGAAAAACAGGAGCTCGCAATGGCACCACGTCGCAAAACCAGCGCACGAAAAATCACGGCACGAAAAGGTGCGACAAGGACAACCGCGGCGCGGCGCAAGACCGGTACGCGAAAGACCGGCACGCGCAAGACGTCACCGCGGCGCTGGTCGCAACGCGTGACGCAGCGGAGCGACGCACTCGATCTCGACCGCGGCGTGTTCAAGCAGACCAGCGCGAAGAAGATCGCCGCTTCACTGAAGCGCTCCGCCGAGCGAAGCAAGCGCCGCAAGGCCGGCGCCTACCGCTCGGCGCTATCGATGCTGACCTTCTACATCAACCGCGCCGGCAAGACGCTGCCGCACGCGCAGCGCACGCGATTAGAACGCGCGAAGGTAGAGCTGAAGCACCAGTTCGAGAGGGAGTGAACGTGTGCCCCGTTGTCGTCCCCGCGAAGGCGCGCGAAGGCGGGGACCCATAACCACAGGAAGCTGTTATGACGCGAGCAAGCAGTTGCAGCGGAGCACACCACAAACGCCTGTGGTTATGGGTCCCGGGTCAAGCCCGGGACGGAGCTACGCCGCGCGGATGTTCGCCATGAAGCGGTCGAGCTCGTCGCGCAGGCGCGTGCTTTCGGACGATAGCGAGCGTGCCGAGTTCAGCACCTCCTCCGACGCGGAGCCGGTCTCGGTGGCGCCCCGGTTGACGAGGGTGACGCTGGTGGCGGCTTCCTGTGTGCCCTGCGCGACATTCTGCACGCTACGGGCGATCTCCTGCGTCGCCGTGCTCTGCTGCTCGACTGCGCCGGCGATGTTGGCGGCGATCTCCGAGATCTGGCCGATGGTGCCGCCGATCTCCTTGATGGCGGCAACCGACTCTTGCGTCGCCGACTGCATGCCCGCGATGTGACTGGAAATCTCCTCGGTCGCCCGCGCGGTCTGGCTGGCGAGCGATTTCACCTCGGAGGCGACCACCGCGAAGCCGCGGCCGGCATCGCCGGCGCGTGCGGCTTCGATCGTCGCGTTCAGCGCCAAGAGGTTGGTCTGCTCGGCGATCGCGGTGATCAGCTTGACCACGTCGCCGATCTGTTGCGCCGCGAGCGAGAGCTTCCCGATGCGGGCGTCGGTCTGCTCGGCCTGACGCACCGCAGCATCGGCGATCCGGCTGGACTCCTTCACGCGGCGTCCGATCTCGTCCACGGAAGCCGACAATTCTTCAGTAGCGGAAGCCACCGACTGCATGTTGCTGGACGCCTCCTCGGAGGCACCCGCTACCTGGCTTGAGAGGTTCTGCGTGGTCTCAGCGGTCCGCGTCAACGTGCCCGCCGCGGTCTCGAGCTGCACCGCCGAGGCCGAGACATTGGCGACGATCGAGCCGACCGCCGTCTCGAACTCGTCGGCGAAGCGGATCAATTCAGTGCGGCGTGCCGCGGCGCTCGCCTTGTTCTGCGCCTCCTGGCTTGCGGCGTCGCGCTCGGCCTTGGCGATCGCCTGGAGCTTGAATTCCTCCACCGCGCCGGCCATCTCGCCGACTTCGTCCTTGCGGCCGAGCCCCGGCAGCACGACGTCGAAATTGCCGGCCGCAAGCTCGCGCATTGCGGCGCACATCGCCCGGATCGGGCGCGAAATGCCGGTTCCGAGCAGAAAGGCGAGAACGGCGCCGAACACGAAGCCGCCGGCGGCGAGCATCAGAATGAACCGCTCGGTCGCGCCGATCGCGGCGTCCGACTCGGTTTCCATGCGCTTCTGGTCGGCGAGCAGGTCCGATTTCATCACGCCGGAGCCCTGATTGATGGCGGCCGCGGATTCCGTCATCTCGAGGGTCAGCTCGTCGATCGATTTCGCGTTCTCGATCAGCTTCGAGAGCGCCTCCCGATACTCATCGAGCATCTTCGTCAGCTCTTTGAGCGCAGCGACGACCTTCTCGTCGGTCGAAGAGACCGCCTTCAGCGAGTTCTCGACGAATTTCAGCCGAGCCAGCCCGCTGGTTGCGGTGATTTTGTCGGAATTGACCACGAAGGTATTGACGAGCGCGCTCGCCTGCTGGAATTGCGAGCCGACCTGCTTGGCGCCCATCTCGACGGCGGACAGGCCGGCTTCGGCCGCGTTGGAGGCGAGATCGTCGAGCTTGTAGCGCAGCGAGTTACCGCCGCGGGCGAGCTGATTCTGCGCGAGCAGCCCGCTCTCTTCCTTGACCTTCAGGATTTCGGCAAAGATCTTGGTGAAGGCGCGGAACTCGCGCTCGAGTTTCGTCACCTGCTCGACCCGCGCAGGGTCGGTGGTACCTTTCATTGCCTGGAGGATGGCCTCTTTGAGGCTGGCCTCAGCCGCGAGCGCCGCCTTGCCGTCCTCCTCCTTGCCGGTCGCCACATAGTAGCGCGCCAGCGAACGGTAGGAGATCAGCTCGCGGTCGATATTGCGCGCCAGATCGGCCTCCCGGACGCTCGCGCGGTAGGCGGCGACGCCTGCGGCGATACGCTCAAAGCCGAGATAGGCAAAGCCCATGCTGGCGGCGGTAATCGCCAGCACAGCGGCAAAGCCCAGGATGATTTTCGCACGAAATCGAAGGGTCGGCACTCGCGACCCCACACGCCCCAGTAGTCCCACCCCAACCCCCGTCTTCATTCTGAAAACAAGTGGTGTCCGGGAATCGTTGCCCGGACCCGACGCGCAAAGCTAAGGCAGAATCGATAAGAGCTAGTAAATTCAGCAGACATTTCGGAGAGGTTGTGGAGTACCCCGCCGGGAGGCGCAGCTCCTCGTCCTCGCCCGATGTCATGGCCGTGACAAAGGTAGGCAAAATCCTAGTTGCCAAGTTCCTCGCCGCTGTTTCTAATTGGAATAATTAAAAGCATCCGGAGGAACGACGCGTGTCTACAGTCAAGCTGACGGTGAACGGCAAAGCGGTATCCGTCGACGTCGAGGACCGAACCCTCCTCGTCCATCTCCTGCGCGAAAACCTGAACCTGACCGGCACCCATGTCGGCTGCGATACCAGCCAGTGCGGCGCCTGTGTGGTCCATATTGACGGGCGGGCGGTGAAATCCTGCACCGTGCTGGCGGGCCAGGCGGCGGGTTCGAACGTCACCACCATCGAAGGCATCGCCAAGGGCGACGAATTGCACCCGATGCAGGCGGCATTCCGCGACAATCACGGCCTGCAGTGCGGCTACTGCACGCCGGGCATGATCATGTCGGCGATCGATATCGTGCACCGCTATGGCGGCGAGCTCGACGAGACCACCGTCCGCCACGAGCTGGAAGGCAATATCTGCCGCTGCACCGGCTACCATAACATCGTCAAGGCGGTGCTGGACGCCGCCGGGCGCATGAAGGTCGCGCAAGCGGCGGAATAGCCGCCGCCCGCCACATCTCGTCAAACGCCGCCGGGCTTCGATGGAAGCGGCGGGACATCACATCTCCGGTCGGGAGGATTCACAATGGGCATCGAAGGCATTGGCGCAAGCGTCGTCCGCAAGGAAGACCGCCGTTTCATCACAGGCAAAGGCCGTTACGTCGACGACATCAAATTGGTGGGCATGACCTATGCCCAGTTCATCCGCAGCCCCCACGCGCATGCCAAGGTCAAGAGCATCGATTCGAGCGAGGCCCTGAAGAAGCCCGGCGTCATCGCCGTGCTCACGGGCCAAGAGCTCGTCGACGACAAAATCGGCAATCTCATTTGCGGCTGGGCCATCACGTCGAAGGACGGCTCGCCAATGAAGATGGGCGCGTGGCCGGCGATGGCGCCGGAGACCGTGCGCTTCGTCGGCCAGGCCGTCGCAGTCGTGATCGCCGAGACCAAGAACCAGGCGCGCGACGCCGCGGAAGCCGTGGTGGTCGATTATGAAGAGCTGCCGGCAGTTTCTGATATCAAGGCCGCGATCAAGCCGGGCGCGCCGCAGCTTCATCCGGAAGCCTCGGGCAATGTGGTCTATGACTGGCATCTCGGTGATGAGGCCGCGGTGAAGGACGCCTTCAGCAAGGCGGCGAATGTGGTGACGCTTGAGCTCACCAACAACCGCCTGGTGCCGAACGCGATGGAGCCGCGATCGGCGATCGCGGACTATGACGCGGCCGAAGAGCATTTCACGCTCTATACGACCTCGCAAAACCCGCATGTCGCCCGTCTCGTGCTGTCGGCCTTCTACAATATCGCGCCCGAGCACAAGCTGCGCGTGATCGCGCCCGACGTCGGCGGCGGCTTCGGCTCCAAGATCTACATATACCCCGAAGAGATGGTGGCGCTGTGGGCCTCCAAGAAAGTCGGCCGCCCGGTGAAGTGGACCGGCGACCGCACGGAAGCTTTCCTCACCGATGCGCATGGCCGCGACCATGTCTCGAAGGCCGAACTGGCGTTCGACAAGGACAACAAGATCCTCGGCCTCCGCGTGAAGACCCACGCCAATTTCGGCGCCTACATGTCGCTGTTCTCCTCGGCCGTGCCGACCTATCTCTATGCGACGCTGCTCTCGGGACAATACGTCATCCCGGCGATCTATGCGGAGGTGATCGGCGTCTATACCAACACCACGCCGGTCGATGCCTATCGCGGTGCGGGCCGTCCCGAGGCGAGCTACCTGATCGAGCGGATAATGGAAACCGCGGCGCGGCAGTTGAAGGTCGATCCGACCGAACTGCGGAAGAAGAACTTCATCACCCAGTTCCCGTACCAGACGCCTGTCATCATGACCTATGACACCGGCGACTTCCATGCCTCGATCGACGCGGCGATGAAGGCAATCGACTATGCCGGCTTCCCGGCGCGCAAGGCGAAGGCGAAAGCGGGCGGCAAGCTGCGCGGCATCGGCGTGTCCTGCTATATCGAAGCCTGCGGGATTGCGCCGTCAAAGGCGGTCGGCAGCCTCGGCGCCGGCGTCGGCCTCTGGGAATCGGCGGAGGTGCGCGTCAATCCGGTCGGCACGATCGAGATCCTCACCGGCTCGCACAGCCACGGCCAGGGTCACGAGACCACGTTCTGCCAGATCATCGCGGACCGCCTCGGTGTCCCCATCAGCCAGGTCTCGATCGTCCATGGCGATACCGACAAGGTGCAGTTCGGCATGGGCACTTACGGCTCGCGCTCGATCGCGGTCGGTGGCGCGGCCATCGTGAAGGCGATGGAAAAGGTCGAGGCCAAGGCCAAGAAGATCGCCGCGCACGCCCTGGAGGCTTCCGAGAACGACATCGTGATCGAGAATGGCGAGTTCAAGGTCACCGGCACCGACAAGTCGATCGCGCTGCCGATGGTCGCGCTCGCCGCCTATACTGCACACAATCTGCCTGATGGCATGGAGCCGGGGTTGAAGGAGACGGCGTTCTACGATCCGACCAACTTCACCTTCCCGGCCGGCGCCTATATCTGCGAGCTCGAGGTCGATCCCACGACCGGCAAGACTTCATTCGTCAACTTCGTGGCGGCCGATGATTTCGGCCGGCTGATCAACCCGATGATCGTCGCGGGCCAGGTCCATGGCGGACTCGCGCAGGGAATCGGCCAGGCGCTGCTCGAAAGCGCGGTTTACGACAGCAACGGCCAGCCGGTCACGGCATCCTTCATGGACTACACCATGCCGCGCGCCGACGACCTGCCGTCGTTCCAGATCTCGCACACCACGACGCTGTGCCCGGGCAATCCGCTCGGTGTCAAAGGCTGCGGCGAGGCTGGCGCAATCGGTGCGTCTGCCGCCGTGATCAACGCGATCACGGATGCGATCGGCAGCAACAAGCTCGAAATGCCGGCGACGCCCGATCGCGTCTGGCATGCCATTCACGGTTAACGAGGAGCGTGAGCCATGTACGAGACCATTTATCATCGCGCTTCATCGGTCGACGAAGCGGCTGCCCTGTTCGCCAAAGGTGAGGAGCCGAAATATCTCGCTGGCGGTCACACGCTGATCCCCGTGATGAAGCAGCGGCTGGCCTCGCCATCTGACGTTATCGACCTCGGCAAGATCAAGGAATTGATCGGCGTGGACGCGACGGCCGACGCGCTGACGATCAAGGCGGCGACGCCGCATTGTGACGTGGCGCAGAACAGCGCGGCGCAAAAGGCGATCCCGGCAATCGCCTATCTCGCCTCGCTGATCGGCGACCCCGCGGTGCGCCATCGCGGCACGATCGGCGGCTCGCTCGCCAACAACGATCCCGCCGCGGATTACCCGGCCGCAGTGCTGGCGCTCGGCGCGACCATCAAAACCAACAAGCGCATGATCGCAGCCGATGACTTCTTCCAGGGACTGTTCTCGACCGCCCTTGAAGACGGTGAGATCATCACGGCCGTGTCGTTCCCGATTCCGGCCAAGGCGGGCTACGCCAAATTCCCGCACCCCGCCTCGCGCTTTGCGTTGACCGGCGTGTTCGTCGCCAAGACCAAGGACGGTGACGTCCGCGTCGCCGCGACCGGCGCGTCGCAAAGCGGCGTCACGCGCGTCGGCCCGATCGAAGCGGCGCTGAAGGCGAACTGGTCGGCAGCCGCGCTCGACAGCGTGCAAATTCCGTCTGCCGGATTGCTCAGCGACATCCACGGCTCCGCCGACTACCGCGCCAACCTCATCAAGGTGATGGCGCAGCGCGCGGTGACGGCGGCGGGCTGATCCGGAGCATCCTACCTCCGCCTGTGACAACGGCGCGCAGTGATGCGCGCCGTTCCACTTTCGATCAAGGTCTTCGGAAAAAGCGCTTGCAAGGCCGGGCATATCGCCCGACAATTTAGCTAATCGCCTAATTAAAACACGGATGGAAACGTGCTCGATAAACCCGCCCCTCAATCCGCTGTCCGCACCTCCGGCCCGCTCGCCGGCACCCGCATCGTCGAATTCGCGGGCATCGGCCCCGGCCCATTCGCCTGCATGATGCTGGCAGATATGGGCGCCGAGGTCATCACCCTCGACCGCCTCGGCGCCGGCAAGAATCTCAAGGGCGTTTCCACGCGCGGGCGCAAGGTCGTCGAGCTCGACCTCAAGGACAAGGCCGCGGTCGCGCAGGTGCTCGATCTCCTCGCCAATGCCGATGCGCTGATCGAGGGCTTTCGTCCCGGCGTGATGGAGCGGCTTGGCCTCGGTCCTGACGTCGTGCTCGCGCGCAACCCGAAGCTGGTCTATGGCCGCATGACCGGCTGGGGCCAGGAGGGCCCGCTCGCGAACGCGGCTGGCCACGACATCAACTACATCTCGATCACCGGCGCGCTGGCCGCGATCGGCACCAAAGAGAAGCCGGTGCCGCCGCTCAACCTTGTCGGCGATTTCGGCGGCGGCGCGCTCTATCTCGTGGTCGGCGTGCTAGCCGCGCTGTTGGAAGCGTCAAAATCCGGCAAGGGTCAGGTGGTCGATACCGCGATGTGCGACGGCGCGGCGTCGCTGATGTCGATGTTCTTTGAACTGGCCGCAAGCGGCCGCTGGGTGGAGGGACGCGACCAGAATATGCTCGACGGCGGCGCGCATTTCTACGGCGTCTACGAATGCGCCTGCGGCCATTTCGTCTCGATCGGTTCGATCGAGCCGCAATTCTACGCGCTATTGCGCAAGCACGCCGGCCTCAATGAGGCCGAGTTCGACGCCCAGATGGACCGCAAGGCTTGGCCCGTGCTGAAAGAAAAACTCACCGAGATATTCAAGAGCAAGACGCGCGAGGAGTGGTGCAAGATCATGGAAGGCACCGACATCTGCTTCGCGCCGATCCTGACCATGGCGGAAGCCCCGAACCATCCGCACATGGCCGCGCGAAAGGTGTTCGTCGAACGGCATGGCGTCACGCAGCCGGCGCCCGCGCCGCGCTTCTCGCGGACACCGTCGGCGATCAGGGAGCCGGTGACAGCGGAGCTTGGCGATGTGCTGAGCGCGTGGAAGCGATAGCCGCCGCCTCTATCCGCTCGGCGTAGGGGTAGGCAAAGCGCAGCGTGCCCGCCATCAAGAGCAGCGCAAGAAGAGGTGGGCACGCTGCGCTTTGCCCTACGGCAGCCTTACGCTGCGTGGTCCACCTTCAGCACGCCGCGGCGGATCTGGTCTTCCTCGATCGATTCGAACAGGGCCTTGAAGTTGCCCTCGCCGAATCCGTCGTCGCCCTTGCGCTGGATGAATTCGAAGAAGATCGGTCCGATCGCATTGGCCGAGAATATCTGCAGCAGCACCTTGGTCTGGCCGCCATCGACCACGCCCTCGCCGTCGATCAGGATGCCGTTCTGCTGCAGCCGCGCGACATCCTCGCCATGCCCGGACAGGCGCTGGTCGATCTTCTCGAAATAGGTGACAGGCGGTGACGGCATGAACGGCAGCCCGGCCGCGCGCAGCGTCTCGATGGTCTGGTGGATATCGCGCGCGCCGCACGCGATGTGCTGGATGCCCTCGCCGCGATAGAGGTTGAGATATTCCTCGATCTGTCCGGAATCGCCGGCATCCTCGTTGATCGGAATCCGGATCTTGCCGTCCGGACTGGTCAGGGCGCGCGAGAACAGGCCCGAGGCGCGGCCCTCGATATCGAAGAAGCGGATCTGGCGGAAATTGAACAGTCTGGCGTAGAAGCCGGTCCAGACATCCATGCGGCCGCGATGGACGTTATGGGTGAGGTGGTCGATGTAATAGAGCCCCGAGCCCTCAGGCCGCGGGTTCTTCTCGCCGAGCCATTCGAACTCGAGATCATAGGCCGAGCCCTTCGCGCCATAGCGATCGACCAGATAGAGCAGGCTGCCGCCGATGCCCTTGATCGCGGGAACATCGAGCGTCTTCTGCGCGGCATCGTCGGCCGGCTCCGCGCCGAGCGACAACGCGCGCTCATAGGCGCGCCTGGCATCGACCACACGGAACGCCATCGACGGCGCGCACGGCCCATGCGCGGCGACGAAGTCATGGCCGTGGGTACCAGGCTCCTCATTGACGAGATAGTTGATGTCGCCCTGGCGATAGACCGCAATCTTCTTCGTCTTGTGGCGGGCGACCGGCACATAGCCCATCAGCTTGAACAGGCGGTGCAGCTCTTCCGGATGCGGGTGGGCATATTCGACGAACTCGAAACCATCCGTGCCCATCGGATTGTGGGCGGTGATTTCGGCCGGCGGCGCATCGTGCGGAAACGGACCCATTGGCGATTCTCCCTACTTTGGTTGACCGAATCTCCGCCGACCGGGCCGCAAGGTGCATGCAAAATGGCACGCGATGGATTAGCATCATGCACAATCTGTGCATTATGACGGCAAATGGCGCATGATCCAGTTGGACACCTTCGATCTTAAGATCCTCGCCGCATTGCAGGACGACGGCCGGTTGACCAATCAGCAGCTCGCCGATCTCATCGGACTATCGGCCTCGCAATGCTCGCGGCGGCGGATGCGACTGGAAGAGGAGAAAGTGATCTCGGGCTATCACGCCGACCTCGCCGGCGAGGCACTCGGCTTCGAGCTGATCGCCTTCATCCAGATCACGCTGGCGACGCACTCGCCCGACAACGCGAAGAAATTTCGGGAGCTGGTCAACCGCGTCGATGCGATCCAGGAAGCCTATTCGCTGACCGGAGACGCCGACTATCTCTTGAAGGCCGTGCTGCGCGACCTCAAGAGCCTGTCCGACATCGTCAACAATGTGCTGATGCCGCACCAGAGCGTCGCCCATGTGCGCTCTTCGATCGTGCTGGACCGGCTGAAGGAGAGCGCGAAATTGCCGTTGAGGGCGTTGGGCACGTAGCATGGCGCAAATCGAGGGAATTCCGTCATTCGAATTGCGGGCCTAGTTTGCGATGATCCGTCCCGCTTCAGCCTGAGAAACGACCATGGCGCTGCAACTGCGACCGAACTGCGAATATTGCGACAAGGATCTGCCGCCGAACGCGACGGAGGCGATGATCTGCTCCTATGAATGCACCTTCTGCGCGGATTGCGTGGAGCACAAACTGTTCAACGTCTGCCCGAACTGCGGCGGCGGCTTCGCGCCGCGGCCGATCAGGCCTTTGCAGGAATGGCGCGCCGGCGTGTGCGTGGTCAAGCAAACGCCGTTGGAGAAGCGGGTGCATCTGAAATACAGTCTGGAGGATGTTGCGGCGCATTCGGCACGACTGCGCCACATTCCGTCGGAACAGCGGTGAATCCTCTCCGTCATTGCGAGCGAAGCGAAGCAATCCATGCCTCCACACGAGGAGAGATGGATTGCTTCGTCGCTTCGCTCCTCGCAATGACGGCGTATGGCTATTCCGCCGCCACGATCGTGCCCTCGACCTCACCGAAGCCGACGCGATAGCCGTCACCCTGGCACCAGCCGCGCATGACGAGCGAATCGCCGTCTTCGAGGAAGGAGCGCTTGATGCCGCCTGCAAGTTCGACGGGCTCAGTGCCATTCCAGCTTATCTCGAGCAGGCTGCCGCGCTGGTCCTTCTCTGGCCCGGAGATGGTGCCACTCCCCAAGAGGTCGCCGATATTCATGGCGCAGCCAGAGGAGGCGTGGTGCAGCAATTGCTGCACCGACGACCAGTACATGTATTTGAAATTGGTGCGGCAGATCCGCGTCGGCTCGTTCATCCCGGCCGCACGCAGGCCTACGTCGAGCGTGAGATCATAATTGTTCGGCTGCGTCTGGCGCAGATACGGTAAGGGCGCGGGCTCCTGTATCGGCCCTTGCAGGCGGAACGGCTCCAGCGCCTCGCGCGTCACCACCCATGGGCTGATCGAGGTCGCGAACGCCTTGGCCTGGAACGGACCGAGCGGAACATACTCCCATTGCTGGATGTCCCGCGCGCTCCAATCGTTCAGAATGACGAAACCGAAGATCATCTCTTCGGCCTGTTGCTCGCTCAGCATCTCGCCCATCGTTGACGGCTGGCCGACGACGGCGCCCATCTCGAGTTCGAAATCGAGCCGCTTGCAAGGACCGAAGCTCGGCACCTCCACATTTGGCGGCTTCAATTGGCCGCGCGGCCGGCGCACTTTCGTGCCGCTCACGACGACGGTCGAGGCGCGGCCGTTGTAGGCGATCGGCATGTGCAGCCAGTTCGGCTGCAATGCGTTGTCCTTGCCGCGGAACATGATGCCGACGTTGGTGGCGTGCTCCTTGGACGAATAGAAGTCGGTGTAGCCGGCGACCGTGATCGGCAGGTGCAGCTTCACGTCGGCCATCGGCACCAGCGCACGCTGGCGCAGGCGCTCATTGTCGCGCAGCTCGGGATGGTCGTGGCGCAAGAGTTCACTGATCCGCGCGCGGGTGCGCGACCAGACCTTTGGACCAAGAGCCATGAACGGGTTGAGCGAGGACGCGGCGAATACTGCGGGTTCGACCACATCGATGCGGCAGTCCTGCGCGAGCTGCCAGAGATCGAGTACGTAATCGCCGATCGCAACGCCGATGCGCGGAGCCAGACCGTCCTTGGACGAGAACACGCCGTAGGGCAGATTCTGGATCGGGAAATCGGACGCGGGATCGACGTCGATGAAAGAGCGGAGTTTTGGATCGTTGGGGTGGGACATGCTTTCCTGCCGGATATTTGTGACGCATTCTCCACTCGTCATTCCGGGATGCGCCGGAAGGCGCAGGCCCGGAATCCATTCGGCCACAGACACGGGTGGACAGATGGATTCCGGGCTCGCGCTGCGCGCGCCCCGGAATGACGGAGAGCTTACACTATGGCCTGCCCGGATCGAACCGCTTCTCCAGTCCCTTCCAGCAATCGGCATAGTCGTCCTGCAGCGTCGCCGACTTCGCCGCGAATTCGGTGACGCGCTGCGGGAAGCGGGTTTCGAACATGAAGGCCATGGTGCCCGTGAGCTTCACCGGCTTCAACTCGCCATTGCTGGCGTGATCGAACGCCTCGCGGTCGGGGCCATGCGGCAGCATGCAGTTGTGCAGCGAGATGCCGCCGGGGACGAAGCCCTGCGGCTTGGCGTCATAGACGCCGTAGATCAGGCCCATGAACTCCGACATGATGTTCATGTGGTACCAGGGCGGACGGAACGTGTTCTCCGCCACCATCCAGCGCTCCGGGAAGATGACGAAATCGATATTCGCGGTACCCGCGGTCTCCGACGGCGAGGTCAGCACCGTGAAGATCGAGGGATCGGGATGATCGAACCCGATCGCGCCGACCGGCGAGAAGGTGCGCAGATCGTATTTGTACGGCGCATAGTTGCCGTGCCAGGCGACCACATCGATCGGCGAATGCGGCAGCGTCGTCTTCCAAAGCGAGCCGCCCCATTTCACATAGAGCTCGGTCGGCGTGTCCTTGTCCTCATAACTGGCGACAGGCGTCAGGAAGTCGCGCGAATTGGCCAGGCAATTGGCGCCGATCGGGCCACGCTCCGGCAGCGTGAAGGCGCCGCCGTAATTCTCGCAGAGATAGCCGCGCGCGGGGCCGTTCGGAATCTCGACGCGGAATTTCACGCCGCGCGGGATCACCACGATCTCGCCGGGCTCGGCATCGATGCGGCCGAACTCGGTGACGAGGCGAAGATTGCCCTGCTGCAGCACGAACATCATCTCGCCGTCGGCATTGTAGAAATGCTGGTCCACCATCGATTTGGTGATCAGATAGACATGCGCCGCCATGCCGGCTTGCGTGTTGGCGTCGCCGGCCGTGGTCATGGTCTGCACGCCCTGCAGGAACGTCTGTTCCTGCGACGGCATCGGCGCCGGATTCCAGCGGAGCTGCTCGATCGGCATCTCGTATTCGTGGCAGGGCGCGGTGCGCCACAGCCCGGCATCGGCTTTCTCAAACCGGCCGGAGTGTTTCACGGACGGCCGAATCCGATAGAGCCACGAGCGCTCATTGGCGCCGCGCGGCGCGGTGAAAGGCGAGCCGGACAGCTGCTCGGCATAGAGCCCATAGGCGCAGCGCTGCGGCGAGTTGCGCCCGACCGGCAGCGCGCCGGGCAAGGCCTCGGTCTCAAAGCTGTTGCCGAAGCCGGACATGTAGCCCGGCGTGATTTGCGCGGAGCTCTTGGCGATCACATCAGGCGAGGTGTTGATGTTCATGGTCATCCTCCTCCTTGCAGCGCGGCCCACATTTCGCGGTCGCGCTTGTCGGTCCAGATCACGGGATCATCGATCCCGGACGCCTCGTCATAGGCGCGCGAGACGTTGAACGGCAGGCAATGCTCGTAGATCGCGAAGCTCGAGAATTTCGGATCCATCACCTCGCGCGTCGCCGCCATCGTCTCCTTCAGCGTGCGCCCTTTCGCCACGGAGGCCTCGGCTGCGCCGTAGAGCGTGTTGACGAAATCACGCGTCATCGCGATCGCTTCGCGCGTGGTGGCAAGGCCCTTCAGCGCGTCGCCACGTCCGGGCGCGATCGCCTTGGGATTGAAGGCGCGGATCTCGTTCAGCGTCATCGGCCATTCGCGCAAATGCGCATCGCCGCAATAACAGGCCGAGTGATATTCGATGAGATCTCCGGAGAACATCACCTCGGCATCCGGCACCCAGGCGACGATGTCGCCGGATGTGTGGCCGGCGCCAAGCTGCATCAGCCGCACTTCGCGCTTGCCGAGATAGATCGACATCTCGCCCTCGAAGGTGAGCGTCGGCCAGGTCAGGCCCGGAATGCTCTGGGCGTCCTGGAACAGGCGCGGGAAGCGGCCATACTCCGAATCCCAATCCTGCTGGCCGCGCTCCTCGATCAAACGATAGGTCTCCTGCGAGGCGACGATGCCTTGCGCCTTGTACGCGGAGGCGCCGAGTACGCGCACCGCGTGGTAATGCGACAGCACGACATATTTGATCGGCTTGTCGGTCACGGTGCGTACGCGCTCGATCACCTTGTTCGCCATCGCCGGCGTCGCCTGCGCGTCGAACACGAGGCAGCCGTCGTCGCCGACGATCACGGCGGTGTTGGGATCGCCCTCGGCGGTGAAGGCGTAGAGATCGGTGCCGATCTCGGAGAAGGTGATCTTCTTCTCCGCAAGATCGGTGGTGGACGCAAAGCCTTTTGCCATCGGGTGTCCTCGTTATTGTTGCTGCTGTTGTTGCTGCTGCTGCTGGCTCGCCTCCAGCATCCGCCGCTTGGCGAGCGCGATCGCTTCGCGCAGCACGTCGATGTCGCCGATATGGTTGGCGAGCACGAGCACCAGCGCGGCATCGAGATCGGCGCTCTGCGCCTCCGTCAAGCCGCGATGCGCTTCGACGACGGCGCGGAAGGCATCGTCCGGTTTTGCGAAGTTCGAGCTGGTCGACAGCGCCATGGCAACCTCAATTGAATCCTGTCGCGCGCGCCAGCGCCGCCTCTAACAGCGGCTGCGTCGGGCGACGGAAGCGTGCGGCGATATAGCCATCGGGCCGCAGCAGATAGGCGGTGCCGGGTTCGGCATCGTACCGCTTGCCGACGAGACCGGTGGTATCGGCGAAACCATCGTCGCCACCGATCCGGATCGTATTTACGCCATCCGGCACATCCACCGCGGCGCCATTACCAAACTCCAGCAGCGTGAACCCCGTTCCCGCGCCGATAAACGCTTCGGTCAGGAACTGCGGATTGCCGCTGCGTCCAGCAATCGGCGCATCCGGCATGGACGCGCCCGGCCGTGGCCCGCCGCACCATGCGTCACCATCCGGCGTCGACAGCGGCGTGTCGTAAACCGACGGCACCGACAGCCGTCCACCATTGACCATGCGCTTGCCGAACTCGGTCTCGTTCGCCAGTGCCAGCACCGCCTGGCGCAGCCTTGCCTCCTGCCGCGAGGCAGGCGCCATGAAATCGGTGGAGCGGGTGGATTCGCGGATGTTCTCATCCGCCGCGGCGCTGCGCTCGATGTGATAGCTCTCGAGCAGCTGCTCCGGCGAAATCCCGCGCAGCACGCAGTCGAGTTTCCACGACAGATTCTCAGCGTCCTCGAGCCCGGAATTGGCGCCGCGCGCACCAAAGGGCGAGACCTGGTGCGCGGCGTCGCCGGCGAAGATCACGCGGCCATGGATGAACTTGTCCATCCGCCGGCACTGGAATTTGTAGAGGGAAATCCACTCGAACTCGAACTTGTCGTGGCCGAGCATGCGCGCAATCCGCGGCCGCACATTTTCCGGCTTCCTTTCGTGCACTGGGTCGGCATCTGGATGGAGCTGCAGATCGATCCGCCAGACATCGTCCGGCTGCTTGTGCAACAGCGCCGAGCGCCCGGCATGGAACGGCGGGTCGAACCAGAACCAGCGCTCGGTCGGGAACGCCGCCGTCATCTTGACGTCGGCGATCAGGAACTGGTCCTCGAACACCTGGCCGGAAAATTCCGCGCCGACCATTTTGCGCAGCGACGAGCGTGCACCGTCGCAGGCGATCACGAAGGAAGCCCGAATCCTGTAGGCGCCCTCCGGCGTCTCGATCGTCAGCGCCACGCCATCGTTGCGGCTTTCCAGCGCAACCACCTTGTTGCGCCAGCGCAGGTCGATCGCCGATAACTCGCGCACGCGATCGACCAGATAGGCCTCGGCATAGAATTGCTGCAGGTTGATGAAGGCCGGCCGCTTGTGACCGTCCTCCGGCAACAGGTTGAACTGATAGAGCTGGGAGGCGCCATGGAAAATCTTACCGACGCTCCACACCACGCCCTTCTCGACCATGCGGTCGCCGACGCCAAGCCGGTCCCAATATTCCAGCGAGCGCTTCGCGAAGCAGATCGCGCGCGAGCCTTCGCCGATCCGGTCGGCGTCGTCGAGCAGCACCACAGGTTGCCCGCGCTGGGCGAGATCGATCGCGAGCGACAATCCCACAGGGCCGGCGCCGACCACCACGACCGGATATTCAGCCGCGTTAGCCGCTACCCGATCCTGGTCGGCATGCCTCTGATAGCCGAACTGGGTTTTGCCCTGCGTCATCCGCTCAAACCCTTGCCGCTTCCTCGTGGCCCTGTTAAATTAGTTTCACGTGCAACGATCTTAAACCCCCTGACGGCACTGCCGTCAACTCCTCCTCGGAGGCATTTTGACGAAATCGGTTTCGAGCGACGACATTGCGGCGACGCGATCCGAACCCGACTCGGTCGCGCCGCAGGAGGACGCGGCGGCCAAGAAAAGGCTCGACCTCTTCCATTTCATGCCGTTCCGCCTGAACCGATTGGCGGCGGAGGTGAGCTCGGCGCTTTCCGCCGAGTATCAGGCGCGCTACGGGCTCGACATCCCCTCATGGCGCGTGCTGGCGACGCTCGGCTTCCGCCGCGAAGCCTGCAGCGCGCAATACATCGCCGATTGCACGCGGACACATAAGTCGACCATCAGCCGCGCCGTCACCACGCTGATGGAACGGCAGATCATCGAGCGCGTCGAGAATGCCGACGACCGCCGCGAATTCCGCCTGCAGCTCACCCGCAAAGGCAAGGCGCTGTACGAGGAACTGATCCCGCGCCTGCTCCGAAGGGAGCAGGAGATTTTCTCATGCCTGTCGGCGCAGGAGCGGCGGCAACTCGGAAAACTGCTCGGCAAGATCGAGCACGGCCTTGAGCTGGTGCAGACCAGCGAAGAGGCGGACGCGAAGGAAACGTATTAGAGCATGATGTCATTTGGTTGAATCGGCGTGACCGCGATTGTCCACCTCTCCCATAGGGAGAGGTCGGCGCGCAGCGCCGGGTGAGCGGTTACGGTTCCTCGATGGAGCTCATCCCCCTCACCCGGATCGCATCTCACGATGCGATCCGACCTCTCCCCGTCGGGGAGAGGTAAGGCACCTCCGACGTGGCGCCAATTCGACCTGATCTCATCATGCTCTAGGACGTACCGTTGTGAGACCCTCATGGTGAGGAGCCGCAAAGCGGCGTCTCGAACCATGAGGCCCGGCCGGTGGCCTCATCCTTCGAGACGCCTGCTGCGCAGGCTTCTCAGGATGAGGGGCGGCTGATGTGCTTCGTAACGACGCGCAAGGCGCCAGCAACACCTACTTCGCAAACGAGCGCGAGGGCGCCAGATGCAGCGCATACGCATCGACCTTGTCGCTCGCGCGCGGATAGATCTCGGCGACGATTGGATCATGCCCGGGGATGAAACGATCGGGATGTCCGGCGAGCCGCTCGACGGTTTCCCAGCCCATCGCCATGTCGCCGATATTGTAGACGATCGGAAACGGACTGCGCTTGTGCAGATTGGCGTAGTAATGCGCGGCATCGGATGCCAGCACCACGGGGCCGCGCGCGGTTTCGACCCGCACCACCTGCAGCCCATCTGAATGGCCGCCGACACGGTGCACGGTGATTCCAGGCGCGACCTCGCCATCTCCAGAGTGGAACGTGACGCGCTCGCCATACACGTGGCGAACCATCAGCGTCACATGCTCGATCGAGAACGGGTGCCGCAGCATGCCATTGCACATGCATCGTCCGGTCGCGTAGCTCATCTCGCGTTCCTGCAAATGGAAGCGAGCGTTCGGGAAGCGATCGAGATTGCCGGCGTGGTCGTAATGCAGGTGGGTGACGATCACGTCCCGAATCGATGCCGCCGAAACGCCAAAGCGATCCAGCGCATCGACCGGATTGAGAGTCAGCTTGCGGGCGCGCAGCTCGGCCTCCTCGGCATTGAAGCCGGTGTCGACCAGAATGTCGCGGCCCGCTCCCCGAACGAGCCAGACGAAGTAATCGAGGGCCTGCGCCGCGGTCTCATGCGGATCGGGCGCAAGAAAGTTCATGTTCGGGGTGCGCGGCGACATCGTCGCATAGCGCAGAGCATAGATCTCGTAGGCGTTTCCCATTGGCGTCGCTTTTCTTGGTTGAGTGGCCGCTTGCGCGACAAGCAAGCCATTGTCATCCGCAAAGGTCAAATCCTGCAGGCCTGCTGCGGCTGCATGACAGGACGGTGCGAGCCAATGTGAGAGGGCGTCAGGGTGAGGGGGTGTCGCATTGCGGTCCGCGGCGTTATCGACGGAACCAGCGCTGCCACCGGAACAACCGTGCTTCATTCCCTGCCGGAAGCCGCTTCTTCGCGCTTAATTGTCGCAATTAACGACGACGGCGCAAGTGGTTGACGGCCCATGGGCGCGGTTTGATAATGCCGGTTGCGTGAAGTAAGGTCGCCGCGGCGCAGACCGGGATCGGCGTCTTTTTGGCTAGACTGCGGCGATTATGCACATCTGCTTTGCTTTACTCCTCACATTGATTTTTGCCGTCGCCTCGACCGCACCCTCTTTCGCTGCGGGCGACCGCTTTGCCCTGGTGATCGGCAACGCCAAATATCCGGACGCGGATGCGCCGCTGAAGGAGCCGATCAATGACGCGCGCGACGTCGCCGACGAGCTCAAGCGCGACGGCTTCAGCGTCGACATCGGGGAAAATCTAACCGGCGAACAAATGCGGCACGCCTTCGAGCGACTCTACGGCAAGATCAAGCCGGGCTCGGTCGTCCTCTTGTTCTTCTCGGGCTATGGTATCCAGTCCAGCCGCCAGAGCTATATGATCCCGATCGATGCCCAGATCTGGAGCGAGGCCGACGTCCGCCGCGACGGTTTCAGCCTCGAGACGGTGCTCGGCGAGATCAACAGCCGCGGCGCCGGCGTCAAGATCGCGCTGATCGATGCTTCCAGGCGCAACCCGTTCGAGCGCCGATTCCGCAGCTTTTCAGCCGGCCTTGCGCCGGTGATCGCGCCGAACGGAACGCTGGTGATGTATTCGGCGGCGCTGTCGTCCGTGATCTCGGACAATGGCAGCGACCACAGCCTGTTCGTGCGGGAATTGCTCAAGGAGATCCGCACCCCCGACCTGATGGCCGAGGAGACGCTGAATCGCACCCGTGTCGGTGTCACCCGCGCCTCGCGCAGCGAGCAGGTGCCGTGGATCTCGTCTTCGCTCGCGGAAGATTTCTCTTTCGTTCCAGGTTCAGCGGCGCGGCCGCTGAGCCCGCCGCCGCCCGAACCTCCGCCGCCACCGCCGGCTCAGTCGGCGGTCGCCCCACCTGCCCCGCCGTCGCCGCCGCCCGCGCCTCCGGTGCAGACCACCACGGCGCCGCCTCCGTCCGAGCAGTTGCCATTACCACCGCCGCCGATGCCGCGGCCGGCGGACGTCGCCACACCGTCGACGCCACCCGCCCCGAAGCAGGCCGACACGCTTGCCGATGATCCGACCATCAAGACCCTGACGGCACGGCTCAATGACAATCCGGATGATGCAGCAGCTCTTTACCGCCGCGGTCAGGTCTATGCCAGCAAGGGCGCCTACGAGCTCGCGATCAAGGACTTCGACAACTCGCTTCGATTAAACCCCAAGGATGTCGAAGCCTACAACAACCGCTGCTGGGCCCGCACCGTCATCGGCGACCTGCAGGCTGCGCTGAAGGATTGCAACGAGGCGCTGCGGCTGCGGCCGAATTTCGTCGACGCGCTCGACAGCCGCGGCCTTTTGAATCTGAAGAGCGGGCAGACCAAGAACGCCATTGCCGATTTCGATGCGGCGCTGAAGCTCAATCCCAGGTTAACGTCATCTCTCTACGGACGCGGGCTTGCCAAAAAGCGCAACGGCTCGGTCGCGGAAGGGGATCTGGACATCACCAACGCCAAGGCGATGGACCCGAATATCGTCAAGGAATTCTCCGATTATGGCGTGCAGTGACGATAATTTGGATAGCTGGTTCCGTCCGGCCTCGAACCTCGGACGGGATGTGCGAGACTAAGAATTTAAGATGGGCCGGGATCGAGCACCGGCAGTGATTTGGCTAATCGATTTGAAATCGCGCGCACGGCGCAACGGGGGCTGACAATGTTCGAGATCACCGCGAAGAAGAATCTTGCTGCGATGCTTTCGGTTGCGACGATCGGCGCCACGCTTGCCCTTGGCATGGTGGCCGCCCGGGCCGGCGACAACGTCACCGAAGAGCAGATCCTGAGGGCGCTGACGCCGGAGAAGAAGCCGTTGACCCGCGGCCTGTCGATCGGGCCGAAGGTCGAGCCAGCCGCAAACGCCGCGGAGGACAAGTTCGTGCAGACGATCCGCGGCCGCTCCACCCGCTCGCTGTCGTCGGCCGAGCGCGAGGAGATCGCGACCATCGTCAAGGACAAGCCCAAGATCGATCTGGAGATCAACTTCGATTACAATTCGGCGCAGATCAACGCCAAGTCGCTGCCCTCCGTGCAGGCCTTGGGCCGCGCTCTGACCAATGCCGACCTGAAGGGCTCGACCTTCGTCGTAGCCGGCCACACCGACGCCGCCGGCAGCGAGGCCTTCAACCAGGACCTCTCCGAGCGCCGCGCCGAGGCGATCAAGCGCTATCTCGTCGACAAATATGGCGTCAACGGTTCCGATCTCGTCACCGTCGGCTACGGCAAGAGCAAGCTGAAGGATCCGAGCCAGCCGCTGGCGGAAGCGAACCGCCGTGTGCAGGTCGTGAACATGGAAAACAAGGCAACCGCGTCCAAGTAATCCCGTCCGGGTAAACGGCGTAGCGCCACGTGCTATTTTAAGGGTAATATGCGTCTCGCACCCCCTGCGAGACGCATTTGTTTTAGCAATAAGACTGAAAACAATTCGAAGCGTTCCGCTTCAGCTAAACTTCAGGTCTGGATCGATCCGGCGATGAAATTCTCCGAATACCTAAAGCCTGTGCTCGGAACAGTCTTCGTCGTCGCACTCGGCGCCGGCTACTACTGGTTCGAGCACCGGCCGCGTCCGGAAGAGAAGGACACGCCGGGCCAGGCCCTCGTCGTCGTCACCAAAGCCACCAATGCTTGCTTCTCCGACATGGTGCGCGTCACCGGCCATATCGTGCCGCGGCGCGAAGCGCAGGTTGGCGTCGATCACGAGGGCTCCAAGGTCAGCGATGTCCTGGTCCGCGAGGGCGACACCGTGACCGAGAACCAGGAACTGGCGCGGCTGACCCCGCCGCCGCAGCAACAACAACAGCAGGCAGCCCAGGGCGGCGGACGCGCAGCATCGCTTTCCTTGCGCGCGCCGGCCGCGGGCCTGGTCACCGAGGTGCGGACCGCCGTGGGCGCCCCCGCCTCGCCGCAGGCCGGACCGATGTTCCGCATCGCGATCAACAACGAAATCGAGCTGGAAGCCGAGGTGCCGAGCATTCACCTCTTGAAGCTCAATCCGGGCGCGACGGTGCGGATCAGCCGCGACGATGCGCCCGACATGGTCGGCAAGGTACGGCAGATCTCGCCGCAGATCGACCGCAACACCCAGCTCGGCCGTGTCAGGATATCCCTTACCAACAATCCTTCGCTGAAGGTCGGCATGTTCGCCCGCGCCAATATCGACGCCAAGCGCTCTTGCGGCGTCGCCGTTCCGCGCACCGCGATCGACCGCCTTACGTTGCAGGTCGTCAAGGGCAACACGATCGAGACACGGAAAGTGCGGGTCGGGCTGACCTCGGACACCTCAACGGAAATCCTTGAGGGCCTCGACGTCGGCGAAATCGTCGTCGCCGACGCTGGCACCTCGCTGCATGACGGCGACCAGATCAAGATCATGTTCGCCGACGAACTCGAGCGCACGCGGACACGCTAATGGCTTTGAACATCTCGGCTTGGTCGATTCGGAACCCGCTGCCGTCGATCGTCTTCTCGATCATCCTTTTGGTGCTGGGCTGGGTCTCCTTCACCAAGCTTGCGGTCACGCGGCTGCCGAGCGCCGATATCCCCGTGATCTCGGTTGCGGTGTCGCAGTTCGGCGCAGCACCGTCGGAACTGGAAGCGCAGGTCACCAAGACGATCGAAGACGGCGTCTCGGGCGTCGAGGGCGTGCGCCACATCTCCTCTTCGATCACCGACGGCCTGTCGGTGACCACGATCCAGTTCGCGCTGGAGACCAACACCGATCGCGCGCTGAACGACGTCAAGGACGCCGTCACCCGCGTCCGCGCCAACCTGCCGCAAAACGTCACCGAACCGCTGATCCAGCGCGTCGACGTCATCGGCCTGCCGATCGTCACCTATGCAGCGATTTCACCGGGCAAGACGCCGGAGCAGCTTTCCTATTTCGTCGACGACGTGGTCAAGCGCGCGCTGCAGGGCGTGCGCGGCGTCGCCCAGGTCGAGCGCATCGGCGGCGTCGAGCGCGAGATCCTGGTCTCGCTCGATCCCGACCGGCTGCAGGCGGCGGGACTGACCGCCGTCAATGTCAGCCAGATCCTGCGCGGCACCAATGTCGACCTCGCCGGCGGCCGCGCCGAGATCGGCAAGAACGATCAGGCGATCCGCACGCTCGCCGGCGCCAAGACGCTGAACGAGCTTGCCGGCACCATGATCCCGCTGTTCGGCGGCGGCGAGGTGCGGCTCGACGATCTCGGCACGGTGACCGACACCATCGCCGATCGCCGCACCTTCGCCCGCTTCAACGGCGAGCCGGTGGTCGCGCTCGGCATCAAACGCTCCAAGGGCGCGAGCGATGTGGTGGTCGCCGCCGCGGTGCAGAAGCGGATCGATGCGTTGAAGGCCGCCTACCCCGATGTCGATCTCAAGCTGATCGACACTTCGGTCGAATTCACCAAGGGCAACTATGAGGCGGCGATCTCGACCCTGTTCGAGGGCGCGATCCTCGCCGTCATCATCGTGCTGTTGTTCCTGCGCGACCTTCGCGCCACCATCATCGCCGCGGTCTCGCTGCCGCTATCGATCTTCCCGGCGTTCTGGGCGATGGACATTCTGGGCTTCTCGCTCAACCTCGTCAGCTTCCTGGCCATCACGCTCTCGACCGGCATCCTGGTCGACGACGCCATCGTCGAGATCGAGAACATCGTGCGCCACATGCGCATGGGCAAATCGCCCTATCGCGCTGCGCTGGAAGCCGCGGACGAGATCGGGCTTGCGGTGATCGCGATCTCGCTCACCATCATCGCGATCTTCGCGCCGGCAAGCTTCATGTCTGGTATCGCCGGCCAGTTCTTCAAGCAGTTCGGCATCACGGTGTCGGTTCAGGTGTTCTTCTCGCTGCTTGCAGCGCGCTTTGTCACGCCGATGCTGGCTGCCTATTTCCTCAAACATCAGGCGCACGAGGAGCCGCCGCCGGGCCGCATACTGCGGACCTATCACAGCCTGGTCACTTGGTCGGTGAAGCATCATTACATCACAGTGGTGATCGGCTTTGCCGTCTTCGCGGCATCGATCTGGAGCATCAAGCTGCTGCCGCAGGGATTCCTGCCGGCGCAGGACACCGCGCGCTCGCTGCTGGCGATGGAGCTGCCGCCCGGCTCGCAGCTTGCGCAGACCGAGAAGGTGACGGAAGAGATCGTCGCGCGCCTGCGCAAGCGGCCGGAGGTGAGAAGCATATTCGTCGACGGCGGCCGGGTTCCGCCGGGCACGCAGGAAGTGCGGCGTGCCGCGCTCATCATCAACTACACGCCAAAGAACGAGCGCAAAATCACCCAGCGCGAGCTCGAGCTCTCGATCGGCAATGAGCTCGAGAACGTCCCCGACATCCGCTACTGGTTCCTCGACGAGAACGGCCTGCGCGCGATCTCGCTGGTCGTGACCGGCGTCGACAGCAATATCGTCAACAACGTCGCAAGCGAGCTGGCGACGCAGATGAAGCGGATTCCGATCATTGCCAATGTGATCTCGGAAACCGCGCTCGATCGTCCCGAACTGCGCATCCGCCCGCGCTCCGAACTGGCGGCGCGGCTCGGCGTCTCCACCGAAAGCCTGTCGCAGACGATCCGCGTGGCAACCATCGGCGATGTCGGCCCGGCGCTGGCGAAATTCGATGCCGGCGACCGCCAGGTGCCGATCCGCGTCCAGCTCGAGGATAGCGCGCGCAGCGACCTGCAGATGCTGCAGCAATTGCGGGTGCCGCTCGGCCAGCGCGGCGAACGCGGCGGCGTTCCATTGTCTGTTGTCGCCGACATCCAGCTCGATCAGGGGCCAACCAGCATCAACCGCTACGACCGCGAGCGGCAGGCCACCGTCGCGGCCGACCTCGTCGGCAATGCGGCGCTCGGCGATGCCACCAAGCAGATCTATGAGCTGCCGGTGATGAAAAGCCTGCCGAAGGGCGTCAAGGTGAGCCCGTCGGGTGACGCCGAAAGCCTCAACGAGCTTTCGGATGGCTTCGCCACCGCGATCACCGCCGGCCTGATGATGGTCTATGCGGTGCTTGTGTTGCTGTTCGGCACCTTCCTGCAGCCGATCACCATCCTGTTCTCGCTGCCGCTTTCGATCGGCGGCGCGATCGCCGCGCTGCTGCTCACCGGCAAGCAGCTCACCACGCCGGTGTGGATCGGCATCCTGATGCTGATGGGCATCGTGACCAAGAACGCGATCATGCTGGTGGAATTCGCCATCGAGGCGATCCGCGCCGGCAAACGCCGCGAGGAAGCGATGATCGACGCCGGCATGAAGCGTGCGCGCCCGATCGTGATGACGACCGTTGCGATGGTTGCCGGCATGATGCCGAGCGCGCTGGCGGTCGGCGCCGGCGGCGAGTTCCGCTCGCCGATGGCGCTCGCCGTGATCGGCGGCCTGTTGTTCTCGACGGTGCTGTCGTTGGTGTTCGTGCCGGCGATGTTCATGGTGATGGACGACGTCGGCAACGTGATATGGCGCTTCGGCAAGCGGCTGATCGTCTCGCACGCCGACGAGGAACCGCCCTCCGACCACCACGGCGAGCCACCGGCCAAGCAGCCGCCCACGATGGTGTCGCCCGCGGCGGAATAGGCGGCGCGGTCATCCTATTCGTTCCTCGCCACTGCGGTCAGCTTGGGCATGTCGTGCAGCAGGATCCGCCCGCGCTGCACGTCCAGGATACCGTCCTTGCGCCAGAGCTGGAGTTGTCGATTGACGCTTTCGCGCGCGGCGCCGACGCAGGTGCCGAGCTGTTCCTGCGAAATGTGGACTTCGGAACCGGAATTGGAGGCCAGCGCACACAGCCGCTTGGCGAGGCGGACCGGCAAGGGCTGCAGCGCCGACTCCTGCATCCGTTCGCTCATCCAGCGGATGCGGTGGCAGAGCAGCTCGATCAGCTTCACGGCAACCTTCGGCTCGCGCTCGAGGAAACGGTGAAAATCCTGGCGACTCAGCACGAACAATTCGGTTGCTTCGCCGGCGGTCGCGTCCAGGGTGCGGTCCTGGCCGTCGAGGACGGCAACCTCGCCGAACAGCTCACCGGGCCTCATGAAGTTGAGCGTCAGCCGGCTGCCGTCGGAGGCGCCGGTCTCGATGCGGATCTGGCCGCGTCGCACCGCGAACAGGGCGTCACCGGCATCGCCCTTCTGGAACAGCACCTCGCCCGCCTGGAGGTGCCGGGTGTGACAAAGGCCCGCAAGCCGCTGCAATTCGTCCGCGCCCAAATCGGCGAACATCGGGTTCATCTTCAAAATGACCGCAAATTCGGCCTGTTTGCTCATTGTACTGCCTTCCACAACAATCTCCCGTGCGGCTTGCGTTGCGGCCCGGATTAACAAAATCCACCCCCCTGGAAGTGTGGCATAAGTCACATAAGTTCGCAGCTGCGGCGGATTATTTTCGGCCGCTTTGAGCGGAAACCTGTTTCCGGGATAAACTTGCGCGTGACGTTGGCGCGGTCTGGAATGTCGAGATGAGAGCACTGAAAATCGCAGGCGCCGCGATCGGAACCGTGATCGTCGTCATCGCGCTGCTTGCCGTGATCGGCATCCCCTCCGGTTTCCTGACGTCGGCGATCCAGGATCGGGTCGAGCGCCAGACCGGCTACCGGCTCGCCATCAATGGCGGCGCGAAGATCAGCCTGTGGCCCTCGCTCAATATTACGCTGAGCGATATCGCGCTGCAGGATCCGAAAGACCGCGAGATCAACAACCGCCTGACCGCGAGCAGCATCCGGGCTGACGTCACATTGGCGAGCCTGTGGTCGGGCCAGCCGCACGTCACCGACCTCCTGATCGTGCGGCCGGTCCTGACCATGCCGCTGCAGCGCGTGCGCGAGCCAAATCCGCCCGCAAGGGACGGCGCCGCCGGCACCGGCGAGGCCAAGTTCGGCATCGAGCATGTCAGCGTCACCGGCGGCACGATCGTGTTCTCCAATGTGCGCGACCGCGTCGAAGGCCGCATCGAGGCTGTCAACGCGGATATGGCCGTCGGCAGCGACCGCAAGATCGTCATCAGCGGCAATGGGCGCGGCGGCGGCCAGCCGCTGAAATTCGAGATCAAGGCGGCCGCGCCGGCGGCGCCGATCGAGCGGCAGAACATCCCGACCGAAATCGCCTTTGAGGCGCCCGGCCTGTTGCAGGCGCCGCTGTCGGCGCGAACCGAGGTGCGGCTGAGCGGCGCGGTGGTGATGTTCAACGGCGTCAGCGGCACGCTCGGCGACGGCGCGTTCAACGGCTGGGCCTCGGTCGATATCGCCAGCAACAAGCCGCTGGTGAAGCTCGATCTCGACTTCCAGAAGCTCTCGCTGGCGATGGAGCGCGGCCAGCCGGGGACAGGGTCGCAACCCTGGAGCAGTGCCACGTTCGACCTCATCGGGCTGAACTATGTCGACGCGCAGGCGAAGATTTCGGCGGCCGAGCTCAACATCGGCGACGGCCGTTTCGCGCCGGCGGCGATCGAGGCGACGCTGATGAGCGGCGTATTGAAGGCGCGGCTCGCCAATCTCGGCGCCTATGAGGGCAACGCCAATGGCGACCTCGCCATCGACGTTTCCGCCAGCAATCCGACCTACGCGCTCGGCGCCGACCTCAACAATGTGCGGGCGCTGCCGCTGCTGCGCAGCCTTGCCGATTTCGACAAGATCGACGGCAGGATGCAGGCGAAGATCGCGGTGCGCTCCTCCGGCAACAGCCAGCGCGCGATCATGGGAAATATGAGCGGCACGGCCTTCGCCGTGTTCCGGGACGGCGCGATCCGCGGCCTCAACGTCGCGCAGATGATCCGCTCGCTGACGACGAGCCCGCTCTCCGGCTGGCAGGAGGGCGATCAGCTCGCGACCGATCTGAGCCAGCTCTCGGCCTCGTTCAAGATCGACAAGGGCCAGGCGGTGACCACCGACCTCAACCTGGTCGGACCGCTGGTGAAGATGACGGGCGTCGGCACCATCGATCTCGGCACCAAGATGATCGGCTTCCGCGTCGAGCCGAAGCTGGTGCTGACCACCGAGGGCCAGGGCCGCACCTCCGATCCGGTCGGCCTCGGCATCCCCGTGATGGTCGAGGGGCCGTGGAATGGCCCGCGCATCTATCCGGAGATGCAGGGCATGCTCGACAATCCCGAGGCCGCCTATGCCAAGCTGCGCGAGATGGGCAAGGGCCTGTTCGGGCCGAACGGCGCGCTCGGCGGACTCCTCGGCGGCAGCAGCGGAGCCGGCACCCAAGGCGGCAGCGCGAACGGCCAATCCGGCCAAGGTGGCGGGCTGCTCGGCGGCCAGCTCGGCGAGACCATCGGCAATTTGATCCAGCAGGGCCTGAACAGCGGGACCCAGCCGCCGCGCCCGAGCCGCAGCATCCCGCCGGCGCAGCCGCAGCAGCCCGAACCGCAGCCGCAGTCCGCCCCACCTTCGCCGCCAAGCGACAGCGGCGACACGCAGGACAGCCAGGCGATGAACGAAGTGCTGCGCCAACTCTTCAACCGCTGAGGCGCCCCGAGTCTTCACACCCGACTTGCCCTTTTTTATGGGGAGGTGGGGACGCTCGCACCATCGTCATTGCGAGGAGCGATAGCGACGAAGCAATCCATACCTCCGCAAGCGGCGACATGGATTGCTTCGCGGAGCCTGTCATCGGGCGGCGCTTCGCGCCGACCCGGTGGCTCGCAATGACGACAAGACGGCGCCTGATTCCGATTCTATTTTCAAACAGCAGAGGAAACACGCGTCCGCATCCTCGCGGCACGAACTGCCCGAGCTTTGCGTCTGTTTCACCCGTCTCGAGAAAGAGAGGGCGCAGGGAAGGCCGGGTGCCGATTGCACCCGTGGGCCCCGTGCAACAAAAAGCACGGGGGTAGGACCACAGGTCAACCGGAGCAACGCCGGCCTTCCCTGCGCAATGGTTTTAACGGTTTCCTTCGCGCTCTCCCCGGTGACCGGGCTTTCTTGCCACCGTCATCCCTTAAGGATGTTTCCATCCCGCAAGGACTTAGCGCCAGCGTCGGGGCGCCAGGACCACACGACTTCGCCGTCCGCGAAGAGCCAGGCGTTCGTCGTTCGCCAACTCTCGCGTCCACCGCATCCCGCCGCGCGTTCGTGACGATCGCGATCCGCCCCTCTTGCCGGGCGGGACGGCGGATTTATAGGGTTGATTTGGGGTGAAACCGAAGCGGTTTATTTTCCGCTGATAGCCTGGACGGGCCAAATCATATTGATTTAATTGGGATAATTCGTCTCGCCGCGCAACGCGAAGGGAACCTTTAGTCGCCTCGCGCGTTGAAGCTGCATGTCTGATTCATACACACCCCGTGAGAAGCCAACGCCGGAGCAGCGCAAGGCCAGGGAGGCCCAGCGACGGCACGATGCGGAGCAGGCCATGCGAGAGCATCAGCTCGCGCAAGAGGCCTTTCATAAAAACCGTGAGCGGCTGAAAGCCGAGCGACTGGCGCGCGAGGCCGCCGCCGGAAAGTAGCGTTTTATTTGGAGCATGATCTCCGCGCAAACGCTACGCGTTTGTCGCGAGGGAAAACCGGTTTCCACTTTTCCGGATCATGCTCTGACCGCCAGCGCCAGATAGATCGTGGTTGCAGCCAGACCCAGTGCCGTGCGCACCGCATGCATCCAGCCCCAGGAGACGACAAGCGCACGCGACTCGCTATTCGCCTGTTCGGGCGGCCATGCTTCGATCCGCTTGTTGGTCGGCAGCATCACCATGAGCGTGTAGGGCCAGTTCGCCAGCATCAGCACCGCCGCGACCGACCACCGCCAATCCTGCAACTGCCGGCTCGCGAGAAATCCTGATAGCGCCGAGATGACGGCGAGACTCGCCTGCATCGCAAACCCGCGCGCATAGCTCGGCTTCCATTGCCGCAGCAGGCTCGCATCGTCGAGCAAGAGCCGCGCCGGCTGCTCGGCGACGTTGATATAGAACGCCGCCCCGGCAAACGCCGCCGCGGTGATGAGGGCGAACAGTCCGGCCACCATTGCTCTCTCCACAGCAAAGTCATCGCGCTCTCCTCTTACCAGTTCTGGCGAGCGTAGAGGACTAGCGAATCGAAGATTCCGGTCTAAGTACTTCCGTTGATTGCGCCTAACAGTTGCTGGCGCATATCGCGCCCTACGACCTCCTTTTCTATCACCGCGAATAGCCCTTTGCCGGCATTAGCCTTTTCCCACAACGATCCAACCGTCCGCTTTTCGTTGGTATCGTCGTTGCCAGAACCGGCCAGGTGTTGTCCCTTATATTCGACCACGAAAATGCGATCGTCCTTCAGCTTCGCAACAAAGTCGGGGTAGAAAAATCCGCTGGCAAGAGGCAATCTAAAAGAGTTGACATGTTGTGCGACATTCCGAATCCAGAATTCAACCTCGTTCAAACTGTCGAGCATTTGAGCGCATTGAAATTCCTCGCCTCCGTCACCGTCTGTACCGCTGAAGGCAGGGACGTTATCGGGACCAAGAAAGTGTTTGCGGAAGCGAAAGGCCCCGCCGCGATGTTTGCGGACATCAAAATACATATCCTTTGAAAACTTGAAGCCCTCTTCGAATGTAACATTTGTCCGAGCTTCGGGGGAAAAGAGAAAGAGCTGATAGGCGCTATTGCGAGCTTCCTGCCGCAATCTCTTAATTTTTGCCTCTAGCTTCTGCGCCAACACGTACTTGGCGCGCCAAAGCGCCGAAATCGGAATGCCTCTGGTCTTCGTCAGATGAGTTATGGCGTCGCGAAGCCATCGTAAGAGCTCCGAAAGCGCAGTTGCTTGCCAACCTCTTAGAGAAAAGCCGCTGCGCTCCGATGAGCTGTCCGTCCGAATTACTCGAAGCTCCATCTTCAGTCGAAGATGTCGTCACCTATCGTAAGGCTAGGTAGATAGACCCTCTTAAGAGGTAGAAGAGCTTGATACCGCGGCTCGAACTTCTCGTAGTGATCGGTTATCAGCCTCACCAAATCATCTCCTCCGATTAATCTGATGTTCGGCTTGTTCCTAGCGTAATGTAGAGCTTGCGTTGAGTAATCACCGAGCGTGACGAACAAGGCAAACTCCCCGGCTTGGACATGCCCATAAAGCTGGGACAGGTCCGGCTCTCCGATCGTCGACAGAGTTTGTTTGCACTGAACCTTCACTATGCCTTCGAATCCCAGCTCGTCTCTATGGGCGATCACATCAATACCGCCATCACCGGAGGCTCGCGTAACGCGGGCGCGGTAACCCATGCGTTCCAGCAGGTGCGCTACGAATTTTTCAAACTGATATGAGGTAAGGCTGGATTTCAGGCGCTTGATTATAAAATCTTCCGTGGTTTCCCCTGCATTACTGGAGGCTCCATCAGGCAGCTCAGCGTCAACGTCAGCGGTCTCAAGGGGCCTTCCCTCAAACGCTGCCAAAAATTCGTCTGCGTTGTTTCTGACTTGAAAGAGAGTGACCGCAGAGCCAATCTCGTAGAGGGCGCTTTGCGAGAAATCCGTGCGATCGAACCTCTTCACCCATTTGACTCTTCGCACGTTCGGGGTGAGGCGTTCCGAATGCTTGTACAGATACTCTCCGTCGATAAATCCAAGATTGATCTTTCGATCGACTTTAGATGGATAGATTATCCGATCGCCGGAACGCATTTCGCGCGCGAATTTGAAAAGCGTCCCCGCGACCACTGGAATGGCGCCAGGCTTGATGTCCGAATAGGTCTTCGCGACTGCGGCCTTAAACGCCTCGCGGTCGCCCGCAACCTTCGAGAGATCGCCAACCTGCGCCCATCCGATTGCAACGAAATTTTCGTCGATCGGACGTGCGTTGAAGTCGCGCCCCATATGTATGCCCCAAATGGGCCGCTCCTCAATAGACATGGATGCCCCGTTCCTTTTCGTGTCTACGACGGCAAGACTCTTGGCCACAACTTTTAGGCGACGCTGCGCCCCGCCGAAAGACTATCCCGACTGGCTCCTACATCGGCGCGATCTGGTATCGGTCTAACTGAAACCCGGAACGAGAAGCCCGAGCGGTTCGGGCTGAAGGTGACGAAGGTGATGCGGGGGGATAATGCTACCGCAGGCCAGTCCGCCGAGGCCGCCCCCCCCAACCGTCACGCCGCCCAATCGACCACAATCAGCCCCGGCACCCGCGCGAACTCGCGCGTGTTGAGAGTTACCAGTGCGGCGCCGTGCCGGCGTGCCTGGGCTGCGATCAGATAGTCGTAATGGCCGATCGGCGTGCCCGCGCTTTCCAGGTGGGCGCGGATTTCGCCGGCGTGCATCGCGTCGTCGGTTTCGAACGGGAGGACGTCGATGCCCAGGCCAAGAAAACGTTCGAGCAGGCGTTCGTTGTGCTCGCGCCGGCCGCTCTTGGCGAAGCCGTAGCGCATTTCAAATAGGGCGATGACCGGCAGCGCAACCGACATGCCCGCTCGTATCTGTTCACCGAGGCGATGGCGAAGGGACGGACTGCGCCCGTTGACGATCCAGATGACGATGTTGGTGTCGAGGCAGATCATTCGTCAAAGAACATGCGCGGGTCCGGCTCGGCCGGCGGCTCGTCCGGGATGCCGTCCGGCAGGAAGTCCTTTGCCCCGAGCGCATCTAGCTCGGCCCAGAATTTGTCGAGATCAATGGGCTGCTTCCTGATCGGCTCAAGGATCACCTTGTCGCCGACCTTGCTGACGCGCACCTCGCTGCCCTCGAAACGAAACTCCTTGGGCAGGCGCACGGCCTGGCTGCGGCCATGCATGAACAATTTGGCGGTTGCAGTCATGATCCGCCTCCTCGATTTTTGATAGATACTCATGGTATATATCGCGCGATGCTTGGCGCGTTCAAGGGCCATCTGGTATCGATGGAGCCGAACCCGGGAACGGAATTTAATGCGCAGCCTTCTTGCCCGCCCTTTTGCGTCCCTCACCCTCGCCGCCACTCTCAGCGCGGCCACCCTCTCTCCCACCCTCGCCGCCGAGGAGCCCGAGAGCCCAAAGGGGGCGACCGTCACCGTGCTGAAGGCCTCGAAAACCTGCTTCGGCAATATCGTCGAAGTCTCCGGGATCATCATGCCGCGGGAGGAGACGCAGGTGCGGCCCGAACGGTTCGGGCTGAAGGTGGCGGAGGTGATGGCGGATCCGGGGGATAATGTTACAGCGGGGCAGCAGTTGGCGCGGCTGAACCTGCCGGAGGGCGGGCAGCTCAACATCACCGCGCCGGTGGCGGGGACGATCTCGGCCTCGAGCGCGATCGTCGGCACGATCGCCGGCGGCAAGGGCGAGGCGCTGTTCTCGATCATCGCGCGCAACGAGTTCGACCTGATCGGCATGGTGCCGACGCGGGATCTCGGCAAGCTGCAGCCGAACCAGACGGCATCGATCAAGGTGATCGGCGCCGGCGAGATGGACGGCAAGGTGCGGCGGGTGGCGCCGACGGTGGAGCCGAACAGCCAGCTCGGCCAGGTCGTCGTCGGCATCAACGCGCCGCGGCGGCTATTGGTGAATTCATCCGGCCGCGCGCAGATCAAGACCGGGCAGAGCTGCGGCGTCGCGGTGCCGCTGACCGCGATCCTCTATGGCTCCGCCGGCACCGTGGTGCAGGTGATCAAGCGCGACCGCGTCGAGACGCGGCGGGTGGAGACCGGGCTGATGCAGGCCGGACAGGTCGAGATCCGCGAGGGCGTGCAGGAAGGCGACATCGTGGTGGCGCGCGCGGGGGCCCTGCTGCGCGAGGGCGACCCGGTGCGGCCGGTGATGGCGAGCGCGGAGGGGAAGTGAGAAGCGGGTGGTGAGGGTCGTGGTCCCCTGAGAGAGCGGGACCCCTCACCCGGATTGCATCTGGCGATGCAATCCGGCCTCTCCCCACGGGAGAGGCGTTCTTCAATTCGTGAAGCTGGTGTTCGTGGAGACAGGATCCCCACCCGGTTTGCGCGTGATCGCGCAAAGCGACCTCCCCTTTTCAAGGGGAGGTCAAGGGGCGAGTGTGGCTAAGTTAGCCGCCGAGGCGGATGTCTTCCAGCAGCGACGACGACACCGACGGGACCTGCTCGCCTTCGCTGGCGCGGGAGATCGAGACGCGGGTCTTGTTGAAGGCGGACTCGATGCCGCCCTGGGTTTTCAGGTTATTCAGGAGCTCGGAGACCAGCACGCTGTTGGTGGCCTTGGATTCCTCGGTGACCTTGCCGGGCGTCGCCGATGATATCACCAGCGTGTTCTCGGGCGGGCTGATCGGGGCGAGCCCGTGGCTGTAGGAGCGGAAGCGGCGCTCATAGGGATTGCGGCGGGAGGCATCCAGCACTACGAGCTTGGCCTTGGCGCCCTTCTCGTCCATCGCGGCCAGCACGTGCTCGACGCTGAGGCCATCGCGGCGGACATCGCCTTCCTTCCAGATCGCGGCGTCGACCGGCAGCATGAAGCTCTCGCGGCCGGCCTGCACGCCGAAGCCGCCGAAGAACAGCATCACCACGGTATCAGGCCCGACCTTGGCCTTCAGGCGCTCGACGGCGCGGCTCATATCGTCCTTGGTCGCGTCCTCGACGACGTCGACATCGAAGCCGCTGCCGCGCAGCGCCGCGCCCAGATCGCGGGCGTCGTTGATTGGCTGCTGCAGCGGGTGGTTGGCGTCGGGATAATGGCCGTTGCCGATGATCAGGGCGACGCGGGACGCCTGCGCGGGCACGACACCCTGCTCGGTCGCGACCGCCTTCGGCGCGTCCAGCGGCCGCTTGTTCAGCGCAGCATGCGCGCCGATCGCCAGCGACACCATCGCAACGCAAGCGGCGGCGACGATGAGCGTGCGGTCGGAAAGGGAGAGCTGCCTGAGCTTCATGCGTTTCGGATCCCAATCGTTGACCAAGGCGCGACTGTGTAGTCGCGTCAAAGCCGTCTGTGGTTTTAGGGGTTGCCTGATCGAGTGCCGTCAGATTGTGCGCAATTTGCGGCACCGCAACACAGAAACCCTTAACCTGCGAAGCCTTCCGGGGCAACCTGATTCGGCCTTTCGGCCTTATCCGTAATGCGCCGGGGTCAAACTTGTGCCAAAACGCGGCAGCGTATGTGACATCGGTCACATTGTGTTTTCCGCGATTTTGTGGTGCGATTCAAAGGTTTGCGGGGGGCTTCTGGGTGGGGCCTCCTTGGATCGCGCAGGATTTTTCGGAAAAGAGCCGGTTCCCGGCTGTTCCGGATCGTGCGTGCCAGAAAGGGGTGGCATGGGTTTTCATGACATTGCCGGGGCGGTCTGCCGATCGCTCACGGTCCGTAAGGACGGGCCATCGCTTTACGACGTCTGCGATCCGCTGCTGCTGAAATATCGCGGTGGGGATGCGCATTTGGGGAAATTCTACCGGACCGCGATCGGCAATCCGGCGCTGCGCGGCCTGCTCCGGCGCACCGGCCTGCCAGCCTTGCGCGATAACGCGCGGCTCGGCGCGCTGCAGGCGGCCTTGAAGGAGGCGCGCGATGCCGAGGCGCCGGACTGGGCGGCGATCGGCGCGCCTGTGGCTGCGCTGATGGAAGGTATCGACGTGCGGCATCCGCTGCCCGCGGCGGCGGCGCCTGCGCGCGCGCCCGCGGCGGCCGAGATCGAGCGCGTGATCCGGGCCTGTGGCGCGCATCTGTTGCGCGCTTACGCGAAGAACGGCTTCATCCCGACCTATGCGGCGTTCAACCTGATCGGCGATGCCGACATGGGCGGGCGCGAACTCTTGATGGCGCTGACCGGGCTGAACTCGCGCGGCTACAAGAACTCGACTTTGCTGTTCAACCTCGCGCGCATCTACATCGCGCATTCGCCCGCGCGCGCGCTGATCAACCCGCCCTGGCGCGGGATCGCCGAGCCGATGTGGCAGCCGATGCAGATCCGCCATCGCTCGGCCTATTACGATGCGTTCTTCACCGAGGCCCTGCTCAGCTTTGTCGAGACCGGGCTCGCGTCCGGCGCGGAGACCAGCGCCGCGCGCGGGGCGATCGCCGACATGGTCGACTTCTGCTTGCGGATCAGCGCCGAGGAGGTGCCCTCGCATGACGGCTCGACCGTGAACGTGATCACGGCGCTGGCGCCATTGCCGCATCCGCGCTTCTCGCGCTTCTTCGCCCAGATCAAGCAGGACCTCGGCTTCGGCATCTATGTGCCTGATTGCGACACCACCGCCTGCTCGTTCTCGGCGGCGACGCAGGCCGGCAGCGATCATCCGATCCTCAAGCAGCCGCTGCTCGATTTCTATCGCGGCTACCAGGTGCGGAGCGGGGCGAACGAGCCGCGCGTCACCGTGCCGCTCAACGACAATATCGATTACGAAGGCGGCGTCGTCACCTGGATCGACAATCTCGCCGGTGATCGTCCCTACGGCAACGACCTCGATCCGACGCTCAATCTCGACATCCTCGAGGTCAGCTTCCGTAACCTCAAGCGCTGGCGGATTCTGGAGACGCCGCAGCGATTGGAGACGGTGCAGCGCATCATCGATTTCCAGCGGCGATTGGTGGAAAGCGGCGCGTTCAGGAAGCCGCGCTCGCATATCTATTATCTGCCGGAGCTTTACTGCGCCTATTTCGGCCGCTGCTACGCCGCGTTCATCGCGCTTCCCTCGGCGGCGCAGCGCGTGATCGACCCAAGCGGCGTGTTCGCGATGATCCGCGCGCAGGTGCTGCTCTACGTCCAGCAGGAATTGATCGCCTATGAGATGAACGCGTTCGACGCCGCGCTGGCGCTGATGGCGCTGGCGCATCTCGGCGCCGAGGTCGCGACCTTCACGCCGGCGCTGCACTGCATCGTCGCGAGCTTCGGCGAAGGCGGCCGGCGTTCCCCATACGAGGCCTATGAGTGGAACAAGATGAAGACGCCGACACGGATCCTGGTCGGCGGCCCCGAGGTGACCTCGGCCTTCGTGCTGATGGCGCTGGCGCTGGCGCGGCGGGCAATGACGCGAAGTTGAAAAGGCTGCGGCGTTCGCGCTACTGGTTTGCCTGCCCGAATCTCCGCACAATTGCTCGCCAATCCGTGAACCTGCCGATGCGATCGCTGCTCCTCACCGCCGCCCTCCTGCTGTTGCCCGCGCTGGCGCAGGCCGCAGACATCACCGGCGTGCCGAAAATCCGCGAGGGCGACCAGATCCAGATCGGCTCCGCCCGCATCCGTCTCGGCGGCATCGACGCGCCCTCCACCGACCAGCTCTGCCTCAACACCCTGGGCGAGCGTTGGACCTGCGGGATCGCCGCGCGCGACGAACTGATCAAGCATGCCGGCGGCAAGAGCTGGACCTGCCATACCCGCGGCACGACCGACCGCCGCGGCCGCACCCTGGCGCGCTGCGAGGTCGAGGGGCAGGACATCCAGAGATGGCTGGTCGCCAACGGCTGGGCGCTCGCCTATACGCGGGCGTCGCACGAGTATGAGGCCGACGAGAAGGCCGCGCGTGACGCCAAGGCCGGCATGTGGCAGGGCGCCTTCATCGCACCCTGGGACTGGCGCATCCGCAACAAGAAGACGCCGATCCTCGGCGCCGTGAAGCCGCCGGAGAACGCGCGCAACATCCTGCTCGCGTCCGCCTCCGGCCCGGTCGCGCCCTCGCCCGACTGCACGATCAAGGGCAACGTCAACACCTCGGGCGAATGCATCTATCACACGCCGCAAAGCCGCTGGTACGCCAAGATCCAGATGAAGATCGCCAAGGGCACGCGCTGGTTCTGCTCGGTCGAGGAGGCGGAAGCCGCGGGCTGCCGCGAGACAAGGCGCTGAACAATCTCTAAACTGCCTGCGCAACCTCGGTTCGAGAGCGCGGCACGGTGACAGAGCTCGACGACAAGGCGCAACCTTCGGCGCGGCGGCGACGGGTCCGGCGCATCCAATTGCTGCTGGTCTTGATACTCGCAGTCTACGGCCTCGCCGCCTATCTGCTGCTGCCGGCATTGTGGACCCATCACGAGCACCAGAAGGGCCTCGCCAACCTGCCGATGGTGACGCGCACCGCGCAGGGAATTCCCGGCGATCCCCTGAATATCGGATTGATCGGCGACAAGTACGACGTGGTCTGCGCCATGCACGCCGCCGGCTGGTATCCCGCCGATCCGATCACGCTGAAATCATCGATCGAGATCGTCGGCAGCGTGCTGCTCGATCGCCCCTATCGCGACGCGCCGGTCAGCAATCTCTTCTATCTCGGGCGCCGTGAAGACCTCGCCTTCGAGAAGCCGATCGGAAACAGCGCCGATCGCCGCAACCATGTCCGCTACTGGCAGGTGCTCGACAAGGGCGAGGAGGGCCGCCCGGTGTGGCTCGGCGCCGCCACGCAAGATCGCAGCGTCGGCGTCAGCCACTACACCGGCGCGATCACGCATCACATCGGTCCCGACCTCGATGCCGAGCGGGCCCTGCTCACGGCCGACCTGGAAAACGCCCGCATGGTCACCGCGAAATATCAGGTCACCGGCATCGGCCCGACGATCGCGGGCCGCAATGGCGGCGGCGACCTCTATTACACCGACGGCGAAATCTGGATCCTGCGGCTGGTGGAAGCATGCAAGCCGCGCGATGGCCCGGCGACGACGATCCCGAGCCCGCCCGCGGTCGAGATCAAGGATCAGATCTGGCATGCCGTCGCCGACGCGATCGGAAAATAACGCCTCTGTGGGTTGAAATTTGCAGCCAATCCCTGCATCCACGTGTGCGAGGCAGATCAAGCAGGAACCCAACAATGACCGTTCGCGCGGGCCGGGAATTTCTGGCCATCCCCGGACCCACCACGATGCCCGACGAGGTGCTGCAGGCGATGCATCGCCCGGCGCTCGATATCTACTCGGCGGAGATGGTCGAACTGACCGAGAGCCTCTTGCGCGACCTCTCAAAGCTGTTCGCCACCAAAGGCAAATCCTACATCTATATCGCCAACGGCCATGGCGCCTGGGAGGCGACGCTCTCGAACGTGCTGTCGCGCGGTGACAAGGTGCTGGTGCTCGAGAGCGGGCGCTTCGCCATCGGCTGGGGCCAAGCCGCGTCCGCAATGGGCGCCGAGGTCGAAGTGTTGAGGGGCGACTGGCGCCGCGCGATCCGGCCCGCGGAAGTCGAAGACCGGCTGCGGCGCGACAGGGATCACACGATCAAGGCGATCCTCGCCGTGCAGGTCGATACCGCCTCCGGCGCCTATAACGACATCGAGGCGATCGGCAAGGCGATCAAGGCGAGCGGCCATCCAGCGCTGTTCATGGTCGATACCGTGGCTTCGCTCGGCTGCATGCCGTTCGAGATGGACGCCTGGGGCATCGACGTCGCGATGTCCGGCTCGCAAAAGGGCCTGATGACGCCGCCGGGTCTCGGCTTCGTCGCGGCGAGTGCGCGCGCGCAGGAGGTGCACAAGCGCGCCGATCTGCGCACGCCCTATTGGGACTGGACCGAACGCGAGGGCACCGAGCATTATCGCAAATATGCCGGCACCGCGCCGGTGCATCTGTTGTTCGCGCTGCGCAAGGCGGTCGACATGCTGACGGCCGAGGGACTGCAGAATGCGCATCTGCGCCATCGCCTGCTTGCCGAAGCGGTGCGGCGTGCCGTTGCGGTATGGGCCGAGGGCCAGGTGCTCGGCTTCAACATCACCGAGGCTGCCGAGCGCTCCAACACAGTGACCACAGTCACCATGAACGGCCACGACCCGGCGGCGCTGCAGCGCTATTGCAAAGAGAAATGCGGCGTCGTGCTCGGCACCGGCATTGGCGATCTGCAGGGCCAGGCCTTCCGGATCGCCCATATGGGCCATGTGAACGCGCCGATGATCCTGGGCACACTCGGCGTGGTCGAGGTCGCGCTCAACGCGCTCGGCATTCCCCACGGCAAGGGTGGAACCGAGGCCGCGATTGAATGGCTCGGTGAAAGCGTGCGCGCCTGACCGCATCTGGCAATCCACCCATTCGAACCGATATATGTCTCGATGACATCTCGTTCCGACGGTGGTCGTCATTGCCGGCTCGACCCGGCAATCCATCATCTTGCGAAAAACGCCTTTCTTTGATGGATGCGCGGGCCAAGCCCGCGCATGACGAGCGAACAAGACCACGGAACCGAAAGACCATACGAGGACCGAGTGGACCAATCCGCCACCAAGAAACCTGCCCACCCCGCGCCCGTCGCGCCGCGACGGCCGCACTCCTTCACCCGGCACGGCATCACCGTGTCAGACGATTACGGCTGGCTGAAGGATCCGAAATGGCAGGAGGTGCTGCGCGATCCTTCGATCCTTGATCCTGACATCAGGAGCTATCTCGAAGCCGAGAACAGCTATACCGAGAGCCTGCTCGGCCACACCGCACCGTTGCAGAAGAAGCTGGTTGCGGAGATGCGCGGGCGGATCAAGGAAGACGATTCCAGCGTCCCCTCGCCCGACGGCCCGTTCGCCTATTTCCGCAAATTCCGCGAGGGCGGACAGCACGAGATGTTCGGCCGCATGCCGCGCGACGGCGGCGAGGCGCATGTCGTGCTCGATGGCGACGAGCTGGCGAAAGCCACCGAATATTTCAGGTTCGGCGGCAGCCGGCATTCGCCCGACCACAGGCTGCATGCCTGGAGCGCCGACACCAAGGGCTCGGAATATTTCTCGATCCGCGTGCGCGACTGGGCAACCGGCGCCGATCTCGACGACCTCGTCGAGGAGACCGATGGCGGTGTGGTGTGGAGCGCGGACGCGAAGAGCTTCTTCTACGTCAAGCTCGACGACAACCATCGCCCGATGCAGGTCTGGCGCCATCGTCTCGGCACCAAACAGGCCGACGACGTGCTGGTCTATGAAGAGCAGGATTCCGGCTGGTTCACCCATCTGCATGAGAGCGCGAGCGGGCGCTTCTGCGTGATCGCGGGCGGCGACCACGAGACCTCGGAACAGCGGTTGATCGACCTCCAAAATCCCGAAGCGGCGCCGCAGCTGATCGCCGAGCGCGAGGAAGGCGTACAATATTCGATCGCCGACCGCGGCGACGAGCTGTTCATCCTCACCAATGCCGATGACGCGATCGACTTCAAGGTGATGACGGCGCCGCTCGCCGCGCCGGAGCGCAAGAACTGGCGCGATCTGATCCCGCACCGCGAAGGCATCTACATCCTCGATCTCGAACTTTTCTCCGGCCACATGGTGCGGCTGGAGCGCGCCAACGCGCTGCCCGCGATCGTGATCCGCGATCTCGCCACGGGCGAGGAGCATGCGATCGCCTTCGACGAGGCGGCCTATTCGCTCGACACCATGGGCTCCTACGAATTCGAGACGACAAACCTGCGCTTCTCCTATTCGTCGATGACGACACCGTCGGAAGTCTACGACTACGACATGACGAAGCGGACACGGGTGCTGCGCAAGCGCCAGGAGATTCCCTCCGGCCACGACCCGGCCGATTACGTCACCACGCGCATCATGGCGACATCGCATGACGGCGCAGAGGTCCCGGTCTCGATCCTGCACCGCAAGGATTTCGTCCGCGACGGCACAGCGCCGCTGCTGCTCTACGGCTACGGCTCCTACGGCATGGCAATGCCGGCCTCCTTCAGCACCAACCGCCTGTCGCTGGTCGACCGCGGCTTCGTCTACGCGATCGCGCATATCCGCGGCGGCGCCGACAAAGGCTGGGGCTGGTATCTCGACGGCAAGCGCGAGAAGAAGACCAACAGCTTTGATGATTTCGCGGCTTCCGCCCGCGCTCTGGTCGATGCAAAATACACGAGCAGTAAACGCATCGTCGGCCATGGCGGCTCGGCCGGCGGCATGCTGATGGGAGCGGTCGCGAACCGCGCCGGCGAATTGTTCGGCGGCATCGTCGCCGAGGTGCCTTTCGTCGACGTGCTCAACACCATGCTCGACGACACGCTGCCGCTGACGCCGCCGGAATGGCCGGAATGGGGCAACCCGATCGAGAGCGAGAAGGATTTTCGCACCATCCTGTCCTACTCGCCCTACGACAATGTCGCGGCGAAGGACTATCCCGCGATCCTCGCCATGGGTGGATTGACCGATCCGCGCGTCACCTATTGGGAGCCGGCGAAATGGATCGCGCGATTGCGCGCCACCATGACCGGCGGCGGGCCGGTGCTTCTGCGCACCAACATGGGCGCTGGCCACGGCGGCGCATCGGGACGATTCAACCGGCTCGATGAAATCGCGATCGTCTATGCCTTCGCGCTGTGGGCAGTGGGATTGGCGGACGCGGCGGCGTAGCAAACGTAGGGTGGGCAAAGCGCAGCGTGCCCACCTTCACTTGCACCGAGCGTGGATGGTGGGCACGCGGCCGCTCTCTCCCCAGGTCGTCCCGGGCTTGGACCCGGGAGCCATCACCACCAAACATCGTTGTTGACCCACGGTGTAACTCCGAGTCTTCGTCACCATAACTGCCTGTGGTTATGGGTCCTGGCTCGCGCTTCGCTTGGCCGGGACGACGGCGGAGTTTGAAGCGCAAACGAGGACGACGACTGAGAGGAGACCCGATGCCGCGCTACACCAAGACGGATTTTCCTGTCGACAACGTGCGCCGCTTGCTCGAGCCGGGGCCGATCGTGCTGGTCTCCTCCGCGCACAGGAATGAGACCAACATCATGACCATGGGCTGGCACATGATCATGGAGTTTCAGCCCTCGCTGATCGGCTGCTACATCTGGGACGCCAACCATTCCTTCGAATTGATCCGGCGCAGCAAACAGTGCGTGATCAACGTGCCAACCGTCGAGCTGGCGCCGACGGTGGTCAAGATCGGCAACAGCTCCGGGCGCGACATCGACAAGTTCGCCGCGTTTGGCCTCACACCCAGGCCCGGCGAGCAGGTGCGCGCGCCGTTGATCGCGGAGTGCTACGCCAATTTCGAATGCCGGCTGATCGATTCAAGCCTGATCCGGAAATACAGCCTGTTCGTGCTGGAAGTGGTGAAGGCGCATGTCGCGACCTCGCCGAAATATCCGAAGACGATTCATTATCGCGGCGACGGCGAGTTTATGATCTCCGGCGAGAATACGCGGAAATATCGCAAGCTGTTCAAGCCGGAGATGTTGTAGCGGCTAGAGCGACGTTCCGCCGGGCGACGGCAACGCCGGCTTAGAGCGTGATGCATTTGGTTGAATCGGTTTAGCCGCAAGTTCACCTCTCCCGAAGGGAGAGGTCGCGCCGGAGGCGCGGGTGAGGGGTTGCGGTCCCTCGATGGAGCAGATCCCCTCACCCGGCGCTGCGCGCCGACCTCTCCCCGATGGGGAGAGGTGAGGAGGCAGCGCCATGACCGATTCAATTCGACCTTATCTCATCACGCTCTAGGTTCTTGTTTTGACGCGTTCTTCACGCGAACAGTGCCCACTTCGCTCGAAAACGCTCTAACGTCCGCTGCCCTCACGGATTCGTGTAAGCGGTCTTCACGGTGGTGTAGAACTCGGCGGCGTATTTGCCCTGCTCGCGCGGACCATAGCTCGAGCCTTTTCTGCCGCCGAACGGGACGTGATAGTCGACGCCGGCGATCGGCAGGTTGACCATCACCATGCCCGCCTCGGCGTTGCGCTTGAAGTCGCTGGCGTATTTCAGGCTGGTGGTGCAGATGCCGGCGGAGAGGCCGAACTCGGTATCGTTTGCGGTCGCCAGCGCCTCGGCGTAGTCGTTGACGCGAATGACGCCCGCGACGGGTCCGAAGATTTCCTCGCGCGCGATCCGCATCTTGTTGGTCACTTCGGTGAACAGCGCCGGCTGCAGATAAAAGCCGGGCGCATCGCGCTTCAGCCGTTCGCCGCCGAACACTAGCTTGGCTCCCTCGTCCTTGCCGATCGAAAGATATTTCAGGTCCTGATCGAGCTGGTTCTGGTCGACGACCGGGCCGATATCGGTGCCGGCCTTCAAGGCGTCGTCGACCTTGAGGCCGCCCAGACGCTCGGTGAGCGCGGCGACGAATTTGTCGTGAATGCCCTTGGTGACGATCAGCCGCGAGGCCGCCGTGCAGCGCTGGCCCGTGGAGAAGAACGCGCTGTTGACGGCACATTCGACCGCGACCTTCAGGTCGGCATCGTCGAGAATGACCAGCGGATTCTTGCCGCCCATCTCGAGCTGGAATTTCTTCATCGGCCGCGATGCTACGCAGGCCGCAGCGACCTTCTGGCCGGTCGCCACCGATCCGGTGAAGCTGATCGCGGAGACATCCGGATGTTCGAGCAGCGCGGCGCCGACCTCGGAGCCGCGGCCGATCACGAGGTTGAGCACGCCCTTGGGCAGGCCGGCACGCTGCAGGATGTCGACCAGCGCCCAGGTCGAGCCCGGCACCAGGTCAGCCGGCTTGATCACGACCGTGTTGCCATAGGCGAGCGCGGGCGCGATCTTCCAGGCCGGAATCGCGATCGGGAAGTTCCAGGGCGTGATCAGGCCGACCACGCCGAGGGCCTCGCGGGTGATCTCGACGTCGATGCCGGGCCGCACGGAAGGCAGCTTCTCGCCGGCCATGCGCAGGCACTCGCCTGCAAAGAACGCGAAAATCTGGCCCGCACGCGCGGCCTCGCCGATGCCCTCCGGCAGGGTCTTGCCTTCCTCGCGCGAGAGCAGGCGGCCGAGGTCATCCTTGCGCGCCAGAATCTCATCGGACGCCTTCTTGAGGATGTCGTAGCGGACCTGCGGTGTCGCCCGCGACCATGCCGGGAATGCCGCCTTGGCGGCCGCGACCGCGGCATCAAGCTGGGCGCGGGTGCCGCGCACGGCCTCGCCGACAATGTCGTTGGTATCGGACGGATTGACGTTGGGCGAGCGCGCGCCGTCCGACAGCCATTCGCCGTCGATCAGATTGTTGAACATCAGCATGGCTTTCCTCCGTCGTGACTGGTCCTGGCGCCGACCATAAGCGTAAAAAGTGGATCAGCGTCCATTCCTTTTCCGCCACGCCGCGAAATCGGTCAAGGTCTGCGGATCGGTGGCGGGATAGAGACCGAAGATGCCGCGGCCATTACGGACTTCCTCAGCGACGAAATCCTCGAACGCGGTCATCTCGAAGGTTTCTTCGGCGATCTCGTCGGCCAGATGCGCGGGGATGACGATGACGCCGTCAGCATCGCCGAGGATCACGTCGCCGGGAAACACCGGCGCGTCGCCGCATCCGATCGGAACGTTGATCTCGATCGCGTGATGCAACGTCAGGTTGGTCGGCGCGCTCGGCCGGTGGTGATAGGCGGGAAAGCCTAGCCCGGCGATCTCTGCGGAATCGCGAAACCCGCCGTCGGTCACGACGCCAGCAACGCCACGCTTCATCAAGCGCGTCACCAGGATGGCGCCGGCAGAGGCGGCACGCGCATCCTTGCGGCTGTCCATCACCAGCACCGCGCCGGGCGGGCAATCCTCGATCGCCTTGCGCTGCGGATGTGAACGGTCGCGGAAGACCTCGAGCTTGTTGAGGTCCTCGCGCGCCGGCATGTAGCGCAGCGTGAAGGCTTCGCCGACCATGATCGGCTGGTCCGGGCTCAAGGGGTGGACGTCCTGGATGCACTGGATGCGGAAGCCGCGCTTGTACAGCGCGGTGGCGACGGTGGCGGTAGAGATGGCTTTCAGCTTGTTGCGGGTGGTGTCGCTGAGTTTGGACATGTGAACTGCTCCTTCGTCATTCCGGGAGAGATGCTGCGGCTCCCTCTCCCGCTTGCGGGAGAAGGCTGGGGTGAGGGTTCTCTCCACGAGTCCCCCAGCGGAGAGAGCCCTCACCCGGCGCTATGCCGTAGCCGAAGCTTCGCTGCGGCGTCCTTTAAGAACGGCCGCCGAAGGCGGCCTACGCCTCGCCCGCAAGCGGGAGAGGTGAAACAAGAGCTAATAAATCGACGGCTCATCGACCGGCTTGCCGAAGCCGGTTTCAAGAAAATCGAAATCGCAGCCTTCGTTGGCCTGCTTGATGTGGCGCGTAAACATCCAGCCATAGCCGCGCTCGTAGCGGCGCTCCGGCTGCTTCCAGGCGGCGCGGCGACGTACGAGCTCTTCCTGCGGCACATCGAGGGTGATGCTGCGGGCGGCGACGTCGAGGGTGATAAGATCGCCGTTCTGCACAAGCGCGAGCGGACCGCCAATATAAGCTTCAGGCGCGACATGCAGGATGCAGGCCCCATAGCTGGTGCCGCTCATCCGCGCGTCCGAGATCCGCACCATGTCGCGCACGCCCTGCTTCACGAGTTTTGTGGGGATCGGCAGCATGCCCCATTCCGGCATGCCCGGACCGCCCTGCGGCCCCGCATTGCGCAGGATCAGCACATGATCGGCCGTCACATCCAGATCGGGATCGTCAACCGCCTTCTTCATGGAGGGGTAGTCGTCGAACACCAGCGCCGGGCCGGAATGCTTCAGGAAGCGCCGATCGCAGGCGCTGGGCTTGATCACGCAGCCGTCGGGCGCGAGATTGCCCTTGAGCACCGCGAGCGCACCCTCCTTGTAGATCGGGTTGGCGACGCTGCGGATGACATCGTCGTTATGGACTTCGGCGCGGGCGATATTCTCCCCCAGCGTCTTGCCGGTCACAGTCAGGCAGTCGAGATGCAGATGATCCTTGATCCGGCTCATCAGCGCCGGCAAGCCGCCGGCGTAGAAGAAATCCTCCATCAGATAGAGATCGCCGCTCGGGCGGACATTGGCGATAACAGGCACCTCGCGGCTCGCCTTCTCGAAATCGTCGAGGGAGATGTCCTGGCCGGCGCGGCGGGCCTGCGCGATCAGATGGATGATCGCGTTGGTCGAGCAGCCCATCGCCATCGCCACCGTGATCGCGTTCTCGAACGCCTTCCGGGTCTGGATCTGTTGCGGGGTCAGATCCTCCCAGACCATCTCGACGACGCGGCGGCCGCATTCGGAGGCCATGCGGATATGACCGGCATCCGCGGCCGGAATCGAGGAGGCACCCGGCAGCGTCATGCCGATGGATTCGGCGATCGCGGTCATGGTGGAGGCGGTGCCCATGGTCATGCAGGTGCCGTAGCTGCGGGCGATGCCGGCTTCCATGTCGACCCAGTCATCATCGGAAATCTTGCCGGCACGCCGCTCATCCCAATATTTCCAGGCGTCCGATCCCGAGCCCAGCGTGCGGCCCTTCCAGTTGCCGCGCAGCATCGGACCGGCCGGCAGATAGATCGTGGGCAGGTTCATAGAGGTGGCGGCGAGCAACAGCGCCGGCGTGGTCTTGTCGCAGCCGCCCATCAGCACGACGCCGTCGACCGGATGGCCGCGCAGCAATTCTTCCGCGTCCATCGCCAGCATGTTGCGATAGAGCATGGTGGTCGGCTTCAGGAACGATTCCGACAGCGACAGCGCCGGCAGTTCCATCGGAAAGCCGCCGGCCATCAACACGCCGCGCTTGACGTCGTCGACGCGGCTCTTGAAATGCATGTGACAGGGCTGGGCGTCCGACCAGGTGTTGATGATCGCAATCACCGGCCGGTCCTTCCACTCCTCCGGCGCGTAGCCCATCTGCATGGCGCGCGAGCGGTGGCCGAAGGCCCTGAGATCATCGGGCGCGAACCAGCGCGCGCTGCGGAGTTGGTCGGGGCGCTTCTTCTTGCTTTTGTCGCTCATGTCTGGGTGCCCCACTTCTGGACCGTGTTCCGCTCGATGGTGCGGAAGATCAGGTTTTCGACGATCAGGCCGATGATGATCACCGTCAATAATCCGGCGAACACGGCGGGAATGTCGAGCAGGTTGCGGTTCTCAAAGATGTACCAGCCGAGCCCGCCCTGTCCCGACGACACGCCGAACACCAGTTCGGCGGCGATCAACGTGCGCCAGGCAAAGGCCCAACCGATCTTCAGCCCGGTCAGGATCGGACTGAAAGCCGCGGGGATCAGGATGCGCGCCACATAGGGTAGTCCGCGCAGGCCATAATTGCGGCCGACCATGCGCAGCGTGTTGGACACGCCCTTGAAACCGGCATGGGTGTTGAGCGCGACCGGCCAGAGAACGGAATGAATCAGCACGAACACAAGACTGCCATTGCCAAGCCCGAACCAGATCAGTGCAAGCGGCAGGAGCGCAATCGCCGGCAACGGGTTGAACATCGCCGTGATCGTCTCGAGGAAATCCGTGCCGATGCGGGTCGAGATCGCGAGGATGGTCAAGATCGAGGCCAGGGCAATGCCGGCGGAATAACCCATGAACAGTACTTTTAGCGACGCCCAGGCCCGCATCGGGATGGTGCCGTCGCGCACCTTCTCGAACATGGTGACGACGGTGTCATGGAAGGTCGGGAACAACAGGGGATTGTCGAGCCACAGACCGTAAGCTTCCCACGCTGCCGCCAGGAAGACAATGATGAGCCCCTTGCGCACAAAGCCGTCGTCCCAAAGCAGCTCCCACACACTCAGCTTGCGCTCGACCTCGCCTGCGGCCGGCGCGGCCACTGCATTGCTCTCGCGCAGCAGGATCGTTGCTTCTCCCATCGCGCCTCTCCTCAGTGTGCGGTTGCCGGCTCAGCGAACAGCAGATCGTGTATCTGCTTCTCCAGCCGTGCAGCGCTGCCGTCTTCGCTGGAGACGCGGTCGACGTCGACGACTTCGGCCTTGACCCGCCCCGGATGCGGCGACAGCAGCAGGATGCGGTTGCCGATCTTGATAGCTTCCGCGATTGAATGGGTGACGAACAGCACGGTGAACTTGGTATCAGACCAGAGCTGCAGCAATTCGTCCTGGCAAGTCCGACGCGTCAGCGCGTCCAGCGCCGCGAACGGCTCGTCCATCAGCAGAATGTCCGGCTCCATCGCCATGCCGCGCGCGATCGCGACGCGTTGCTTCATGCCGCCAGACAACGTATGCGGATAGCTATCGACCACGCGAGTCAGCCCGACCTTCTCGATATAGGCCCGAGCCTTCGCCTCGGCTTTCTTGCGAGGTAGCCGCCGCGCGGTCAGGAGCGGAAACATCACATTCTCCAGCACGGTTTTCCACGGCAGGAGTTGATCGAACTCCTGGAAGATCATCATCCGATCGGCGCCCGGCTCGACGATCTCGCGGCCGTCAATCCGCATCTTGCCCTCGCTGGGCCGCAAGTAGCCGCCGACCGCCTTCAGCAGCGTGGATTTGCCGCAGCCGGACGGCCCGAGCAGCACGAAGCGATCGGAGCGATCGACCGTGAAGGAGACGCGTTCGGTCGCTGTGATGACCGCGTTCGACGTCTTGTAGCGCAGCGTCACATCGGAGACGTCAAGGAGCGGCGCCATGGGATCAACTGCCCTTCAGGTCATGCGCGACCGGCAGGTAATAGTCGGTCCACGCCTTGGGCTGCGTCTTCAGCGTACCCGTCTTGAAGAGATGGTTGGCGAATTTCATGGTGCCCTGCGGCTCCAGATTCCACTCCATCATGCCGGGCTCCTTCAGCCAGGCCAGCAGATCTTCAACTGACGTCTTGTCGCCAGTGATCTCCTTGTAGATTTCGACCGCGAGCTTGGGATCGCTTCGGATCAGGTCATGCGCTTCCTTGGTCGCCAGCCGCACGGCCTGGATGATTTTTGGATTGGCGTCGGCGAATTTCGTCGTGGTGAAGAATTGCGCCTGGCTAAGCGGGCCGCCCATCACGTCAGGCGAGTTCAGCACGACATGCGCGCCCGGCACATTCTTCAGCTCAAGGAAGGTGTAGGGAGGGATCGAGAAATGACTGCGCACCTCATGCTGCGGATTGGACATTGCGGCATAGGCATCGGGGTGGCCGAGCTGCACGGTGTTGGAATCGAGCTTCGACCATTGATCCGAGCCGAACAACTCGCCGGCCGCGATCTGCAGCACGATGGCCTGCGTCGAGACCTTCACGGTCGGCAACGCGATCTTATCGTTCGGCCCAAAATCCTTCAGCGACTTGATGTTGGGATCGCGGCTGATCAGCGTCATCGGCTGCGCGGAAGTGGCGACAATGCCTTTCACGCCGCCGCGGGTCCGATCCCACAGCAGCAAGAGATTGCCGGTGCCGGTATTGAGGATGTCGACGCCGCCCGCAAGCAGCGCATCGGTCTGCGCGCCGCCGCTGGAGAATGTCAGCCATTTGGTGGCGATGCCGGGCACGCCAAGCGCCGCGGCATGTTTCTCGATCAGCTTCTGCTTCTCGATAATGTGGCTCGGAATATAGAAAATACCCGGCTGCCGCGACAAGGCGATTTCCGGCTTTTGCTGCGCCAGTGCCGCCGGTCCCTGCAGCAAACCAAACGCCACGGCGGCGCTCGCAAGCGTCCGCCACATCATCCTGTTCATTACGCGCTTCCTCTCAGGGTTGCGGATTGACCACCCCTGCGGAAATGCACTAATGTATTAGTGCATCGTTGGCAAGCCTCTCGCGGGCGTAACGGCAATTCAAATGGATCCACCGGTCATCGGCCAGCGTCGTGTCGTCCCGCGATCGAGCGGGCTGCTCGATCGCGACCGTCAGGCGGCGCCGCAAGTGTTTGAGCGCCTGCGCGGCATGATCATCGCGCTGGAACTGCCGCCGGGCTCACCGCTGTCGCGCGCCGCGCTGGCAGAACAGTTCGGGGTGTCCTCGACGCCTATCCGCGACGCGCTGAAGCGGCTCGAGGAGGAAGGTCTCGTCGAGGTGTTCCCGCAATATGCGACGGTCGTCAGCCGGATCGACCTGCGCCGCGCGCAGCAGGCACATTTCCTGCGCCAGGCGGTCGAGCTGGAGATCGTGCGCGTGCTCGCGCTGCAACCGGACGAGGCGCTCGTCGCCGATCTCAACTCCACCATCGCGCGGCAACAGCAGTTCGCAAAGGCCGGCGCGTTCGAGAAATTCATGGCCGCCGACAACGAGTTCCACGCGCAGCTATACGAGGCCGCCGACAAGCAGGAAATCTGGACCCTCATCCGCAGCCGCAGCGGCCACATCGACAGGTTGCGCCGGCTGCATCTGCCCTCGCCCGGCAAGGCGCAGGATATCGTCCGCCATCACAAGCTGATCGCCAAGGCTATCGCCGGCGGCGAGCCGGAGGAAGCGCAAAAACATCTGCGAACCCATTTGTCGGGGACGCTGAGCGAGCTCGCGCAGATCCGCGCGCGGCATCCGCACTATTTCAGCGACTAGAGCTTTTTCGGTTCTGATGGAATCAGAGCCGAAGCTCCAGGTTTTTGTTTTGACGCGTTTTCTTCACGCGAACCGGTGCCCACTTCGCTCGAAAACGCTCTAATGCGCGGCGCGCAGGTGTCGAACCGACTTTTCTTCAAATCGTCATCGCGCTTCGGCTCTTTGTATGAGCATGATCTCCGCGCAAACGCTTTTGCGTTTGTCGCGAGCGAAAAACCGATTTCCACTTTTCCGGATCATGCTCTAGCATCGGTCGCCCGAGCCGGGATGACACCCCGTCGCCTGGTCCGGACAGAGGAAGGCCGCGACCGCACAGATGACGCTCACAACCAGACTCGCCATCGCCATGATCGCGCTGGTTGCGATCACAGTGGGCGCGGTCGCGTGGCTGAGCCATCGCAGCCTGGAACAGGAGATCGTGCCGCGGGTGCTCGACCGGATCGAGGCGCATTCGCGCTTCGTCGCGGGCGACCTCGCCACCTATACCGACAGCGCGCGCGCCGACATCGTGATCTTTCGCGATTTTGCCGCGGTGATCGGAATGATGCGGGCCCGTCTCAATGATGGAACGGATCCGGTCGATCATGTCGGCGAGGCAGTGTGGCGCGAGCGGCTGGAAGGCCGCCTCGCCGCGCAGCTTGCGATCAAGCCGGCTTACGCGCAGCTGCGCTATATCGGCGTTGCCGATGGCGGGCACGAGATCGTCCGCGTCGACCGTTCGGGGCCGCATGGCGCCGTTCGCGCCGTGCCCGAAGCAGAGCTGCCGCGCGCCCGCGACGCGCCCTATGTCCGCGACACGCTCGCGCTTGGCGTCGGCGGAATCTATGTCTCGCCGGTCGAACTGGACAAGGACGCCGGCGCGGCGCAGCCGGCGCCGATCCTGCGGGTGGCGACGACGGTGCCGGCGGCCGACGGCAAGCCGTTCGGGATCATCCTGATCGAGATCGACATGCGCAGCGAGTTGGACCGCGCGCGAAACTCGGTACGGCAGGGCGAAACGGCCTATGTGGTCGACAGCAGAGGCAACTACCTCGTCCATCCCGACCGCACGCGCGAATTCGGCGGGCAGACAGGATCGGGAGCCGACTGGCGGCGCGACTTCCCCTATCTGGCGTCGGCGCAGGGGACCACGCAGGGCTTCTCGCGCATGGTCGAAGGCGCGGGCGGACGGCCGAACGGCGTCGCGCTGGCGCCCGCGCTGCTGGTCGACAATCAATGGATCGCGGTGATCGAGACGGTTCCGAACGCGGTGTTCATGGCGCCGGCGGCGACGATCCGCAACAGCTCGATCGTGGTCGGCCTGCTCGCCGTGCTGGCCGCGGCGGGACTGGCGATCCTGATCGCGAGATCGCTGATGCGGCCGATCCGGCAATTGACGGCGGCGGTCGAGAGCGTCGCACAGAAGGGCACCGACGCCATTCCGGTCGACGCGCCGGGCGAGACCGGCGTGCTGGCGCGCGCCTTCGTGCGCGTGATCAGCGAGGTGAATGCCAAGACGGTTGCGCTCGAGCGTGAGGTGGTCGAACATCTGCGGACCGAAGCCGCGCGCGACCGCCTCGCCGGGCGCGAGCGCCTGTTCAGCGCCGCGGTCGAATCCGCCAACGACGCCGTCATCACGGAGTCGCTGGACGGCATCGTCACCGGCTGGAATCCGGCCGCGGAGCGCCTGTTCGGCTACACCGCGACTGAGGCGGTGGGCCGGCACATCTCGCTGATCGTGCCGCCCGACCGCGCCGCGGAGACCGACGACGTGCTGCGCCGGATCGGCTGTGGCGAGGCGATCGCGAACAACGAGACCGTGCGCCTGCGCAAGGACGGCACGCCGGTCGAGGTCTCGCTCTCGATCTCGCCGATCAAGTCGGCATCCGGCGCCATCATCGGCATCTGCAAGACCGCGCGCGACATGACCGAAAGCCGCAAGGCGCAGGAAAATTTGCTCGAGAGCGAGCAACTGGCGCGCGGCATCATCAACAGCGCGCTCGATGCCTTCGTGCAGATCGATCAGAAGGGCATCATTCGTTACTGGAATCCGCAAGCCGAGAGCCTGTTCGGATGGCCCCGCGACGAGGCGCTCGGCAAGAACGTGTTCGAGCTGCTCGGGCGGCCGGACGGCCCGCTCAGGGCGGCGCTGGGGGCCTTCCTGCACTCAGGCGGCGTACAGTTGCAACAACCGCGCCGCGAGGTGCAGGCACGGCGGCGCGACGGCACCGAGTTCACCGCGGAACTGAGCATCGCCGCGCTGAAGACCCGTGACGGTTTCGTGTTCAACGGCTTCGTCCGCGATCTCACCGACAAGATCGCCGCCGAAGAGCGCATGAGGCAGGCCGAGAAGATGGAGGCCGTCGGCCAGCTCACCGGCGGCATCGCGCATGATTTCAACAATATCCTCACCGTCATCACCGGTACGATCGAGATCCTGGCCGATGCGGTGAAGACCGAGCCGCAGCTTGCCGCGATCACCAAGATGATCGACGAGGCGGCCGCGCGCGGCGCCGAACTCACGCAGCATCTCCTTGCATTCGCCCGCAAGCAGCCGCTCGACCCGCGCGAGATCGACGTCAATCTCCTGATCGTCGAGACCACCAAGCTATTGCAGCGAACGCTCGGCGAGCATGTCGAAATCGAATCGATCTTCGAGGACGAGACCTGCCTTGCCATCGTCGATCCCAACCAGCTCGTTACCGCGATCCTCAACCTCGCGCTCAACGCCCGCGATGCGATGCCTGACGGCGGCAAGCTCGTGCTCGAGACGGGAACCGTGTTCCTCGACGAAACCTACGCGAGACTGCAGGGCGACGTGCGGCCGGGGCGCTATGCGATGATCGCGGTGAGCGACACCGGCACCGGAATTCCCTCCGACATCATCGACAAGGTGTTCAATCCGTTCTTCACCTCGAAGGGGCCCGGCAAGGGCACCGGGCTCGGCCTCAGCATGGTCTATGGCTTCATCAAGCAGTCGGCGGGGCACATCAAGATCTACAGCGAGGAAGGCCACGGCACCACGGTCAAGATGTACTTGCCGCCTGCGACCAGCGCCACAGCCACGATCGAGCCGACGCTCACGGCGAAACTGCAGGGCGGCAACGAAACCATCCTCGTCGTCGAGGACGACAAGCTGGTGCGCGACTATGTGCTGACGCAATTGCACTCGCTCGGCTATGTCACGCTGGATGCCGCAAACGCTGCCGACGCGCTCGCCATCACCCGCGCCGGCAAACCGTTCGACCTCTTGTTCACCGACGTGATCATGCCCGGCATGAACGGCCGCCAGCTAGCGGAAGAGATCCACAAGCTGAAGCCCGACGTGAAGGTGCTGTTCACCTCGGGCTACACCGAGAATGCCATCATCCATCACGGCCGGCTCGACGAAGGCGTGCTGTTGCTGGCGAAGCCCTATCGCAAGTCGGACATGGCCATCATGATCCGCAAGGCGCTGGCTGGATAGCGACGCAATCGATCGCATCAGACGTCGCAATTAGCCCGCGCAAAAAAGACGATGTCGTCCGGGCCTTGAGCCGGGACGACGGCTAGGCCGAGCGCTGCTGTTGCTGCTGCGCGGTCATGACGATGCGCACGAGGTCGGCGGCGTTCCTGGCGCCGAGCTTCTTCATGATGTTGGCGCGGTGATCCTCGATCGTGCGCGGGCTGATGCCGAGGTGACGTCCCGCTTCCTTGTTGGAAGCGCCCGCCGTGAATTGTTCCAGCACCTCGCGCTCACGCCGCGTCAATGGCTCGCGTCCCGGGAAATGCAGCGTCGCTATCTGCGATGCGGAACTGTCGGCCTGGCGCCGCGTATAGGCGCCGATCGCCTCGTCGAGGCGAGCGACGATCTCGCTGCCGCGGAACGGCTTCTCGATGAAGTCGAGCGCGCCGTTCTTGATGGCGCTGACGGCCATCGCGATGTCGCCCTGTCCCGAGATCATGAAGATCGGCGCCGGATACTCCTCGCCGTGCAGTTCCTTGAGAATGTCGAGGCCGGATTTGCCGGGGATGTGGACGTCGAGCAGGATGCAGGCCGGCGTCCTGGTTCGCGCCACCGACAGCAGCGCGGCGCCGTCGGCAAAACAGATCACCTGATAGCCGGCTGCGGACAGCACCATCGAAAGCGTGTCGCGGACGGCGGGATCGTCATCGACTACGAAAATCTCCCCGCGGGAGGGGGCACTCTCAGCCATAGGTCATTCCGTCCCTACTGGTGAAACCTGCAACCGAAACAATGGCTCCGACCGACATCGCATCGCATTGGCCCGTATTTGTACGGGACGACGGCTTAACGCACAAGTAGCACCGCGGTCCCTAAAGATAGGCTCCCGTGGAGAATGCGCATGCAGAAAGCTGCAGGAAACAATATCGCCGCCAAGGCCGTCGATGGAAACGACGCCTATGAATCGATCGTCTCGGACCTGATGTGCCTGATCGGGCAGGTGCAGGCGAGCCTGTCGCGGATCGAGAACGCAATCGTCTGCGAGACCTCGCTTGCTTCCATGGAAGCCGCCGACGCCGACATTTTCGTGCTTGATGATGTCACGCCCCGCTATGCTGTAGCGGGAGCGGCGCTGAAGGCATGCGACGCCGGCCTCGGCGCGGCCCTTGAGTTCCTGCTCGAGGCCAAGGCAATTGAGCACCAGCTAAACTAGAGCATGATCCGGAAAAGTGGAAACTGGTTTTCCGAAAAAGATCATGCTCGAACAAAGAGCTAAAGCTGGATGACGATTCGAGGAAAAGTTATCGCGCTTTAGCCGGCCGTCTTGGGGCTTTCAGTTCCCGACGCCGCGGCGAGGCGCTTTCTCACAGGCTTGCCCCGGATGAACTGGATGTCGATCTCGGTGCCGTTGACGCGGACCAGTTCGCAGCGGCGGTAGGCAAGCCCGGTCGAGGACAGCAGCAGGAAAAATTCCTTAAGGTTGAGGCCCTGGATGGAGCCTTCGACGTTCAGGGCCGCGTCATTCTCGGAGATGGCGTTGAGCACGCAATTGCGCCGCCAGGTTCCATCGATGGCCATGATGCACACCTCATAGCCGCGACTGAATGTCACTCGCTCCGCTGCCCTGCTGGTCTCCTTCATCGTCAGCGTCCTCCGATCGCGGCCATCCTGGGCATTGCGGCAGCCGCCATCGGGGCGACCGCTGGACGGGTGCCGGTCGGCCGATAGAGGCCGCGCTTTTCAGGACAGGGTTTGAAGACGTCGGTCAGGCCGACGACGGTTTCGGCCGCGCCGAGCACCAGGAAGCCATCTCCTTCGATCGACCTGGTGAGGCGGTTGAAGATGTTGATCTTGGTGTCCTGGTCAAAATAGATCAGGACGTTGCGGCAGAAGATGACGTCGAAAGTGCCGAGCTGCGCGAAGTCATGCAGCAGGTTGAGCTGCCGGTGCTGCACCATCGCGCGGATGTCGGCGTTGACCTGCCAGAGCTCGCCGTTCTGCTTGAAATACTTCACCAGCAATTGGATCGGCAGGCCACGCTGCACCTCGAACTGGCTGTAGATTCCGGCCTTGGATTTCTCCAGCACATCCTGCGACAGATCGGTCGCGAGGATCTCGGTGCGCCAGCCCGCAAGCTGCGCGCTCATCTCCTTTAGGCACATCGCGAGCGAATAGGGCTCCTGCCCGGTCGAGCCGGCGGCGCACCAGATCCGGATCGTCCTGCGGGCCGCCCGGGCCTTCAACAGTTCCGGGATGATCGTATCGCGGAAATGATCGAACGGCGCCTTGTCGCGGAAGAAGAAGGTCTCGTTGGTGGTCATGGCCTCGACCACCTGCGCGATGTGGCGAGCCGATCCGCCCTTCATCTTCTGCACGAGATCGTCGATGCCGGAGAGGCCGCATTTGCGCGACAGCGGCAGCAGGCGGCTTTCGATCAGATATTGCTTGTCCGCGGACAGATCGAGACCGGAATGGTCCTTGAGCAATTTGCGCAGATACTCGTAGTCGGAAGCGTTCACGATAGCCTCTTGGCGCAAGGGATTTTCGAATGATCAGGTGGGCATCGAGGCCGCACACAGGCCGACTTCGTGGAACTTGGCGGCGATGATGTCCTTGTCGAACGGCTTCATGATGTATTCGTCGGCGCCCGCCTCAAGCGCGCGCGAGATGTGATCCATGTTGTTCTCGGTCGTGCAGAACACGACCTTGGGCAGGTCGCCGCCGGGCAGCCGGCGCAGATGGAGCAGGAATTCATGGCCGTCCATCACCGGCATGTTCCAGTCGAGCAGCACCGCTGCGGGCATGGCACGACGACAGGCGTCCAGTGCCCGCTCACCGTTCTCGGCCTCGATGATCTGGAAATTGAGTTCTTCCAGGAAGCGGCGCGCGATTTTCCGCACCACGCTGGAATCATCGACGACAAGGCAGGTCCGCACCTGCTCGCCGACACGAGGATCGTCCATCTGAATTCGCCTCTCGATTGTTCTTGTAGATGCTGATCAATCGATAGGCCTTGGCGGCTCACAACCACTTAATTTTACCGTCCGTGCGAATACGGATGGCATGTTGATACCGTGCGGCAGGGAACCGCCGAGGCGCGTCATCGACGGCCGTCGCGCGCCCAGACACGAAGACAATGAATTCGCTGGAGTTTTCGCGTGTGAGGCGGAGCCGGCAGGCTCAGGCCGCGGCGCGCTGCTGCTCGCGCTGCATCAGCTTGCGGATTTCCTTGAGCGCCTTGTAAAGCGCGCCATCCGCGACATGACGGTTAACCAGATCGAGCGCCTCGCGCGTGCTGGCATCGGCCTCCCGCAGCTCCTTGACAAAGCCGAGATAGGCGGTCCGATAACGCTGCACCTCGTTCTTCAGATACATGGTCTGGACGCAGTGATAGAGCCGCCTCGCCGGGGTGTTGGCGGTCTCCGCGGTCACGGTGTCACGTTCGCGCAGGATCGGCGCTTCGCCGTCGATCAGGAAGGACGTGCGGGTGCCGGAGTTGATCAGCACGGTCTCGCCGATGACGATCCGTTCAAACGGCTTCAGCTCGACGCGTAACGGCATGATCGTCTCCTTTTCTAGGCAACGGCGCGGGGGCTTGCTCGCCCTCAATCTTCGAAATCTTCGTCGCGCAAACCGGCAGCAGGTGCGACGCCATCCGGTCTCGCAATTCGTCAGTCCGAAAGCGGCGGAGTTGCCTCCGCCGCTTCCGTGTTCGGTTTTGTCGCAGCGCTCAGCGGAGGAGCTGGAGCACGCTCTGCTGGCTCTGGTTGGCGAGCGCCAGCGCGGACACCGCGATCGACTGGCGGGTCGACAGCGCCTGGCTGTTGGCCGCTTCCTCGTTGGTGTCGGCCAGCGTCAGGTTGGACGAGCCGGTCTGCAGCACGTTGATCAGGTTCTTGGAGAAGTCCTGACGGATCTGCACGATCGACAGGTTCGAACCGAAGGCCGACGCCTGCGAACGCAGCGTGCTCGAGGCATTGTTCAGCGAAGTGAGAACCGTCTGGGTGCTGTCGTTGTCGATGAAGTCGGTCCCGGCAGTCAACGACGCCAGGCCGAGGCCGGCCGGATCGTTGGTCACGCCGTTGATCGTCAGCGTCGACTTGCCGGTTTCGTTGAACACCAGCTTGAGCTGATCGCCGTTCAGCAGGTTGATGCCGTTGAAGGACGCATCCTGCGCCGTCGTCTTGATCTGGTCGATCACCGTATTGTACTGGCGGACCAGATCCGCACGGGTGTTCTGCGCGTTGACGTCCTTGACCGGCGCAGTCGTGGTGAGAGTCCCGAGCAGACCGCCAGCACCCGTGGCGCTGCCGGTGATCTTGCCGGTCAGATCAACCGACGCATCGTCGTTCGCAGTCGTGATGCTCAGCTTGCCATCGCTGGAGATCGAAGCCGTCAGGTTGCTGTCGGCGAGCTTCTTGTTGAGGTCGTCCAGGGTGTTCACCGCACCGGCGCCGGTTCCGATGGTGATGGTCTGAGCCGCTTTGGTGCCGATCGCAGCGATGCTGAGGACCTGGTTATCCTTGGTATTGGTCGGCTTGGTCTCACCGGCCGTAAGACCCAGCTTGGCGAGGACCGTGCTGGACCCACCAAGAGTGATGCTGTTGGTCTTGTCGGCGGCGGCGTTGCTGATGGTCAGGACGTTGCCGGCGCTGACCGACGACGTGCCACCGGTGATGCCATTGATCGCGGTAAGAACATCCGCCACGGTCGAGTCGGTGGCGCCGGCAGTGTATGTCAGATTGATCGTGACGTTGCCCGCAGCGTCCGTGGTCGAGGCCGCGGTGGCACCAGCGCCGCCGGTCGCGAACGTGATCGTCTTGCCGTTGACGGTGAACGAGTCGCCATTGGCAAAGCCGGCCGCGGTGGTGGTTTCGGTGCCGGCCAGGTTGGTGACCGCGGTGCCCGACACGGTCGCGGCCGTATCGGCGTTGCCGAGCAGGTTCGCGGCCGTCGCGCCGGTCACGGCCGCCGACGTGGCGGTCGACTTGGACGAATAGCCTGAGGTCGCCTGCAGCGCCTGGTTGGCGATCGACTTGGCGCTGTCGACCAGCTTCTGCAACGAGGTGATGCCGGTGTTGGCTGCCTGCAGCACCTGCACGCCATTGCCGATGCCATCGAGCAGGTTGTTGATGTCGCTTGCGCGGTTGTCGAGCGAGGCGGCGGTGAAATAGTTGGTGGGATTGTCGAGGGCCGAGTTGACCTTCTTGCCGGTCGAAAGGTGGCTCTGCGTGGTGGCGAGCAGATCAGCGGTCGACTGCAGCGAGAGCAGGTTCTGGCGAACCGAAGCCGAGAGAATAATGCCGGACATAGTTTGATACCCTTCTGGATGAACACACGATTGACGCAGCCGCCGGAAACTTCACTCCGGCGACCGTGCCACACTGTTCCGGCGGCGCTACCCGTTCGTTAAATCGCTCCTCAGTACAAATACCCAGAAACTCCGCGCGCAGACGCATTTCTCAGTAGTTCTACTGAGATGATCGCAAGTGTGAACGCGCAGATCGAAACAGCAGCACGCATGATGGATTGCGATCGCGGATCGCACAGCAGCAACTCTCGTCGTCGACAGACAAAGCGAGCGTGATGGATTTGGAATGTTTCGTGCTCGTCTCGTCGGAGAAGACAGCCACGTTGCGCGAACAAGTTCCTTTCGATCGTGCGTGGTATTTCGCATACACACAGCGCCGCCATTCGCACAGCCGTTTCGCCGTTGATCGCTTGTCCCACCTCGCACGAATCAGCGCGCGATTTTTGGTTCGGTCGCAAACGAAAACGTCTATCTGCCCGGTAAGGTGTATAGCCACGCGCGTGTAGCTCTTGTGCAATCGTGAGGGAAAGCTATTCTTCGCGCTATCCGACATGCCATGAGTAGGTGACGCGAGACGGTGAGCTCCCGCCTTTCGGCAGGAGAAGGAATGTCTGGATCATCGCGTCCGTCCAATCATCTGTTGCAGACTCTGCCAGCGGCGGAAATCGAGTTGCTGCGGCCGCATCTCGCAATCGTCGAGCTGACGAAAGACGCCGTGCTGTTCGAGGCCGGTGCGCCGATCGGCGATGTCTATCTGCCGCATAGCGGTGTGGTTTCACTGATCGTCGGCTTCACGGAAGGTGAAACCGTCGAAGTCGCCAAGATTGGACGCGACAGCATTGTCGGCGGCACTGCCGTGCTCCATGACGGACCATCGCTGGCGGATGCCGTCGTCATCATACCCGGCATCGCCTCGGTTCTCGCAACCGATCGCCTGCGCGCCGCGATGGAGGCGAGCAGCACTCTGCGGCAAGTTCTGGTCAGGCACCAGCAGGCGCTGTCCGTGCAGGCCCAGCAAGCCGCGACATGTCATGCATCTCACACGGTCGAATCCCGGCTGTCACGCTGGCTGCTGCACGCGCGAGAGTTGTGCGGCGGAGAGCCACTCCCGTTGACGCAGGAATGTCTGTCGCAGTTGCTCGGCGTCCGGCGCAATGCCATTTCGATCGTGGCACACGCATTCCAGGAGGCTGGGCTGATCCGCTACAGCCGCGGGAATATCGAAATCATCGATCTCGAAGGTCTGCAGAAAACCGCCTGTGAGTGCTACACCGTGGTGAGGACGCAATGCGGTCGACTGCTCAAAACGGAATGAGAAGCCTCTGGAGCACTTTCGGTTCTGATGGAATCAGAACCGAAGCTCCAGATTCTTGTTCTGACGCGTTTTCTTCACGCGAACCGGTCTCCGCTTCGCTCGAAAACGCTCTGATTAGCGGAACCTGCGTCGCTGAGGCCACAGTCGCCGACGAGTATCAAACGACATCAGTCAAATGAACAGGTTTTCCTTGCCCGCGATGCGTGGCAAGGCCATCTTGCAACTCGGTCAGCGTGTGTCAGCTGCCAGGCCGAGATACGCTCTAGCAATGAGGCAGGAGACTGCTTTGGATTCGGTTCCTCGTTCGCTGAACGGATTCTTGTCCGCGCTGTCGGCATCCGATTTCGAACTGATCCGCCCGCATCTGCGCACAGTCGATCTCATCCAGGACATGGTCCTGGTCGAGGTCGATGAAGTGCTCAAGCGAGCCTACCTGCCGCAGAGGGGTGCGATTTCCCTGGTCGTGAAGCTCGCGCGCGGCGAGCACGTGCAGATCGCCTTGGTCGGGCGCGACAGCATCTTCGGCGCGTTCGCCGCGCTGGGGGACGCGACCGCGCTGAACTGCGCGGTGGTGGTGGTGCCCGGCATCGCTTCGACCATCGAGCTCGAGCAGCTTCGCCTCGCCGCCGACCGCAGCGCGACGTTGCGCTACGCGCTGGCGCGGCACGGGCTTGCGGTCGATGCGCAGGTCCAGCAGACCGCCGGCTGCAACGCTTCGCATCCCGTGGAATCGCGGCTCGCACGATGCCTCCTGCACACCCGCGACCTGTCCGGAAGCGACAAGATCGTGCTGACGCAGGAAGCGATGGCGCAGATGATCGGCGCGCGCCGCAACAGCGTCTCGCTGGTGGCGCACACGCTTCAGCAGGCGGATTTCATCCACTACAGCCGAGGCCATATCGAGATCACCAATCTCGACGGCCTGATGAAGACCTCTTGCGAATGCTACGCGACGGTGAAAGCCCAATACACCCGCCTGATTCAGGGGTACGAATCGGTTACGCCATAAGCGCGACCGCGCGCTTGCTTCCCGCGTGGAAAGCCGGCCGTACTTCTACGGCTCTCAATTTTCACGGACGGCTAAGCTTAACCGGCGATAATCGGAGTGCACACGGGAGAGCTGACATGTTCACGTTCGAAACGACGGACCAGAAGGAAGCCAGGCGTTTTCGGATCGCACAGTTCAACGGCAGGACCGCAACCGCGCATTCGGCCGGCGCGACGGTCACGGGCCACGTTCGATCCATCGTGGAAAACAAGTCGCGCGTTCCGGCGGCCTGGACCATCACGATCATCCCGGAAACGCCGAAGCCTGCTGCGGTAAACCTGCGGCCAGCCCCGCGCATCCGCACCTTCGCGGAAGATTACATCTGAATCACCTCGTAGCCCGGTGACGCGAATGCGTAAGCCGGGAGATCTGTGCCGATGTCGACCAGCGGCCCCGGATTACGCCGGCGCTTCCTTATCAATTTGAATCGAATCGTTGTTTGCTCAAGCGCAAGCTCGGCGCAAGCGCATTGTGCTTTGTTGCGCTCTACTGCTTCGACCTGCCGCAGGCATAGGCCGTGCCCGGCGGCCGTCGCGCGCCCAGCGCGAATTCGGTTCTGATTGAATCAGAACCGAAGCCGTAGATTCCTGTCTTGACGTGTTTTCTGCGCAGATAAGTCTACGCAATCTGCCTAAACTTGATTGCGACGCAGGCCTGTGCCCGCTTCGCTTGAAAACGCTTCCAGCGCTCAGGACGACTGCATCAGCGCCTTGCGGACGAGATCGGCGGTGTTGCGTGCGCCGAGCTTGCGCATCGCTTCGGCGCGATGGCTTTCGAATGTCCGCGGGCTGATCTTCATGCGCAGCGCGCCTTGCTTGTTCGAATAGCCCTCGCTGATGAGACGGAGCACCTCGCGCTCGCGCCTCGTCAGCGGCTTCTGGCCGGCCTTGGACACAACCGTCACCTTTGGCGGCGGGCTTTCGTCCTTGATGCGCGCAGGCGGACTGTCCCATCCCGCCTTCTGATCGATAACAGGAGCGGATCCCGGATGAATCTCCGAAATCTGCTTCAGCATCGCGCAGACGCGCTCGGTCTGCTGCAGGGCGTTCTCGACCACCTGCTGCAGGTAGATTCGGGCTGCCGGCGAATGCGCGAACTGATGACTGTGCTGCTTGATCTCGTTCATGTAGAGCAGGAGCGCCGTCATCGGACCGTTGAACTGGCGCGCGATCGCAGCGCCCGCCTCTTCCGTAGCGCGCGCACGCTGTGCGGCGAGTTCCACAATCTCACGATTGCTCTCGAATGGGGCGCGGTCTTCCATCCACTTCGACAGATGTGACCCGTCGGCTCGATGCTCGTGCTGTGTCATGCGACCGATCTAGCGACCCTAAGGCTGTTCCCGCGTTAACTCGGCACTCAGTAGGAATACTGAGAACGCGGCCATGTGTTGCCAGCTCACAAGGAAATAGAGGCAGACGCGCCTAGAGTTTGCAACAATTCTCGCAGGAATGTGGCAAATCTCAGTATTTCTACTCATCGGGAAAATACTGGAATTGTGGCGGAATGGCGTAGTTTCACGAGCATATTTGTGAGTTCCATGTGGCGGGTCCCGAACGCGCAGCGAATCACCGATGACGCGAATGGCAGCGCACCATCGATGCGCTGGTTCGAGAGCTTTCCAGAGGATGCTTATGCGGGCCTGTCGACGACCACGCGGCGCTTGCACTGAGATGACACGAACATGAGGTCGGCGCGCGATGCGTGCGCGAGAAGTCAACCCGCTACAGTGCATTGCTGCATGATTTGTGATCGATGCGCGGCGCCTCGCACCGGGGTTTGCGATTTACAGCCTTCACCGGCATCGCGATGATCGCGATCTCGATCTTCACAACGATGAAGGGAGGCCGCGATGGCGCGAGCAACCGGATCATGGCTTGCGATGGCGACCTTGGCTTGCGCCTTGACGCTCTCATCAGCCGCGAATGCGCAGACCGCGCCCGCGGAGAATGCAGCGCCGCCGACCGCCGACAATGCGGTGATGATCACGGTGTTCCTGAAGCACGATCAGTCGCGCCCGCTCAGCGAACTCAACGCACAGCTCGAGAAGCAGGGCTACTACAAGGCCTTTCCGCCCGCGGGCGTCGAGGTCGTGAGCTGGTATGTGATGATGGGTATCGGCCAGGTGGTGACACTGCGGCTGCCGGCATCGCGGCTCCGCGAGGTCAATCGCGCGCTCGAGGACAAGGCCTGGGGCGCCTATCGCACCGAATTCTATCCGACCTATGATTACAAGGCCGTCGGCATGGCCGCGCACGAGAAGGCGCAATAATTAGCAATAGTTGATTGTCCGTCTCGGCGTGGCGCCAGCGAGGGCGCCTCACGCTTCATGGCAACGCACCCTTGCTCTCAGCTTGCGCCATGGCGGTCAGTTCGGCTTCGTTGATCGTGGCCCCGGATGCATCGAGCACCGAGACCGTGCGGAACCCGTCGTCGCGAAACTCCTCCATCTTTCGCAGCGCCGCCGCCGCCGTCGCGAGGATGACGGAGACGCCGCCGGGACCGTTCCTCGCAAATACCCGGAACATGATCCCCCAGCCCCTGACGTGCTCTACGCCGCCAGCGCGACGCGCGAGGTCGATTTCCGCCGGTACGGCTTGCCGCCCGGCGATCCCGATGGATCGGGGTCGAGCGCCGACAGCGCTTCAAGTACCTCGTCGATGCTGACAGCGCTCTTGGCACCCGGAAGTTCACGCAACGCCGGATTGGACGAAACCGCAGCCGCATCCGACGCCCATGACGCCAGCACGGCGCGCTTTTCCGCCACCGACAGCCGGGCATCCGCCAACACATCGCGCGGATGGTCGTAAACCGATGCCGGGTGCAGGATGACATTCAAGTCGACGATATTGTCAGTGCGATCGATCATTGGTTGCTCCCATTACTTGTTCAGGCACGTGTCAGCCGTCCCGCCCGGCAGGTCCACCGGGCGGGGCATCCGTCTGTGTCGCGAACGCGTTACGCCGCTTTCGCTTCGAGTTGCTGCACGTTGGCTGCCGTCGCGCCATCGATGGCGATCCGTCGCGGCTTCATGGCCTCGGGCACCTCGCGGACCAGTTCGATCTTCAGGAGTCCATTGTCGAACGCGGCGCTCTTCACCTGCACGTAATCGGCGAGATTGAAGTGCCGCTTGAACGGCCGCGCCGAGATACCGCGATAGAGGTATTCATGTTCGGCCTTCTCGGACTTGCTGCCTTCGATCGTGACCACGTTGCTCTCGGCGGTCACCGAGATCTCGTCGGGCGAGAAGCCCGCGAGCGCAAGCGATATCTGGTAGCGATCTTCACCAAGCCGTTCAATGTTGTAGGGCGGGTAATTGTCCTCGCCCGTGCGTGCCGCTGCGTCGACGAGATCGAACAGGCGGTCGAAGCCGATGGTCGAGCGCCACAGGGGAGCAAAGTCGTAGCTGCGCATAGCCAAATCCTCCAATGAGCAAGTTGGATACGAGCGGCACCGGACAGAACCGGTGCCCGTTCTGGTCCAGACCCATCAGGCGTCCGGACGCCATCCGTCGGATGGCGAAAAAAATCTTGGAAAAGGCCGATCCAGTTTCAAGGGGAGGCTACAAAAAATTTTTTGGCCTTCGACGCAAGGCGATGCCCCCCGACATACGCGGCTCTCACCGCGTTTGTGGGCGCAGGCGACTTGCCCCAGCTCAGCGGGTAAAGGTTGGAAGCAATCGAAGGTGCCACTTGTCGCGATATGGATCGCTTCGTCGCGTGCACTCGTCGCAATGATGCCAGACAACCCCTCGCGCTCGTCTGGGGCGCGGCGAGTCCGGGGACACGACCGATCGAGGCCTCAGGCGTGCGCCCTCGGCTGCTGGCTCAGCTTCTTGGCCAGCGTCTTCAAATCTTCGACCCTCCGGCTGCACAACAGCCGGGCGAATTCGTCGGCATCGATGGAGGATTGCGGAAGGACGGGCGGTTGGCGCAGCTCCCGGCGCCGCCAGAACAGCCGGGAGAGACGCTGCAGCAGCTTCATTTTCTTGAGCCTCGATGAGAGCCTGCGCGGATAAGTCGCCGAACCGGTCCTTGGTTCCGCGCGTTGCCTCTTTCCCCGTTCTTTTCCGCAAAGAGCAGCCGCCCCGCTCCCGCCGAGGCTCCCGCTTTCGCATCCGCGTAATAATGGTGGGCGACAATCTTGCCGGCCGCTGCCGCCAGGCTCATTCTCCCGGCGCCACGCGTTCAGGGGGAAGACAGATGCCTGAGCCGGACCTCACCGGCGCTCCGATGGGCGGCACGCTCGTGCCCGGCGGGGCGATATTCCGCGTCTGGGCGCCGCGGGCCAGCGCGGTCCATGTCTCCGGCGACTTCAACGATTGGAGGCAGGATGCCGGTTCGCTGATGTCGGAGATCGGCGGTGGGCACTGGGCGAGCTTCGTGCCCGGCCTGAAGGACGGCGACGCTTACCTGTTCTACGTCGAGGGCGTCGGCTCGTCCGGCTTCAAGCGCGACCCGCGGGCGCGGCTGCTCAGCGTCCAGCCGTCCTTTCCGGCCTGCAATTCCGTGCTGCGCGATGCCGGGCGATTTCCCTGGCGCCTCGAGCGCTTCGTGCCGCCGGCATTCAACGACCTCATCGTCTATCAGCTTCACGTCGGAACGTTCGCGCCGCATCCGGACAACGGGGATGGCAAGTTCTTCGACGTGATCGAGCGCGTGCCGCACCTCGCTGCGCTCGGCGTCAACGCCATCGAGCTGCTACCGATCCAGGAATTCCCGACCACGTTCAGCATGGGCTATAACGGCGTCGATCTCTATAGCCCGGAGAACCAATATGCCGAGGCCGACGAGGCAAAGCTCGGCCGCTAATTGGATCGCACCAACGCGATCCTCCAGGCGGCCGGCCACGCGCCCTATCCCGGCGTCGACCCCCTCAGGCACAGCGACGACCAGCTTCGCGCGCTGATCGACGTCTGCCATGGCCATGGCATCGCCGTGATCTTCGACGTCGTCTACAACCATGCCGGCGGCGGGTTCGACGACAAGAGCATGTGGTTCCTCGATCGCCACCTGCCCGGCGACAACAACAACAGCCTCTATTTCACCGACAAGGGCTGGGCGGGCGGCCTGGTGTTCGCGTTCTGGAACGATGGCGTCAAACAGTTCCTGATCGACAACGCCACATTCCTTTATGAGGAGTATCGGATCGACGGCTTCCGCTTCGACGAAGTCAGCGTGATCGATCGCTTCGGCGGCTGGGGCACCTGCCAGGACCTGACCTCGACATTGCGCGCGCAAAAACCCGAGGCGATCCAGATCGCCGAATATTGGCCGGTCAATGCGTGGATCGTGAAGGATCGCAGCGAGGGCGGCGCGGGCTTCGACGCCACCTGGAGCGACGGCATCCGCAACAGCGTGCGGGCGGCGATCGCGAGCGCCTCACAGGGCGCCAACGCACGCGTGCCGATGTCAGCGATCGCAGACGCGATCGCCGCGATCAGCCTGGGTAGCCGCTGGCGCGCGGTGCATGCGATCGAGAACCACGACATCGTCTATATGGGACGCGACGAACGGATCGCGGCGCTCGCCGACGGCAGCAATCCGCGCTCCTGGTATGCGCGCAGCCGCAGCCGCGTCGCGCTTGGCCTCCTGCTGACCGCGCCTGGCATTCCCATGCTGTTCATGGGCCAGGAGATGCTGGCGTCGAAGCCATGGAGCGACACGCCGAGCGTGGATACCGAAATCGGCTGGGCGGCATTCGACCGCGGCGATGAGGTGATGGCCGGCTTCGTGCGCTTTGCGCGCGAGCTGATCGGCCTGCGCCTGACGACGCCGGGGCTGCGCGGCGAAGGCTGCGCCGTCATCCACGTCCACGACGACAACCGCGTGCTGGCGTTCCAGCGCTGGGTCGAGGGCGACGGCGGCGATGTCGTGGTGGTCTGCAGCCTGAACGAAAGCCCGCTCCACAACTACGCGATCGGCTTTCCCGTCGCGGGCCGCTGGCGCGAGATGTTCAACAGCGACATCTACGACCGTGAGGTGACCGTCACCGCCGATGGCAGCGTGCACGCCGACGGCCCGCCGCTGCACGGCTTGCCCGCGTCCGCCGCAGTGACGATCCCGGCGAACGGGCTGTTGGTTTTCGCGCGGGGCTAACGCCATCGCCGGCATCTGTCCGGCGCCGGGCGATGACATTCCCGCGCGGGTTCCGTTATGCTAGGCCTTCGTTCGAGCGGCGCTCCCCGCCGCGATGCAAGTCGAAGAGCAATGGCCGCACCTCACGTTCCGCAGATCGCCCTTTATCGCCGCTGGCTGCAGGAGCAGCGCGGCCTGAGCTTTTCCAGCTTTGAGGAGATGCGCCAGTGGTCGGTGCGCGACCTCGACGCCTACTGGCAGAGCATCTGGGACTATTTCGACCTGCGCTCGCCGACGCCGCACCGCGCGGTGCTGGCGGAACGGAAGATGCCGGGCGCGGTCTGGTTTCCCGGCGCCTCCGTCAACTACGCCCAGCAGGTGTTCCGGCACGTCGAAGCCGCCGATGCCGCGGGCCTGGCGGCGATCGTGAGCAGCGGCGAAGATGGCGTGCTGAAAGCGACGAGCTGGCCCGAACTGCGGCGACAGGCGGCCGCGCTTGCGGTTCATCTGCGGGAAAAAGGCGTCAAGCCCGGCGACCGCGTCGCGGCCTATCTGCCCAATATCCCCGAGACCATCATCGCCTTCCTCGCCACTGCGAGCTTGGGCGCGATCTGGAGCGTGTGCGCGCCCGACATGGCGGCGCCGGCGGTGATTGATCGCTTCAAGCAGATCGAACCGAAAGTGCTGATCGCCTGCGATGCCGTCACCTATGCAGGCCGGCGGCATGACCGCCGCGCCGTGGTCGATGAGCTCCGGCGCTCGCTGCCGACGGTCAAGCATTTCATCCTGCACAGCGACGCGGAGAGCGCCGAGACGGCCGATCCGCTGCTATCAGCGATCTTCGCCCGCCGCAGTCCCGCGATCGATACGTTCGAGCCGGTGTGGCTGCCGTTCGATCATCCGCTCTGGATCGTCTATTCCAGCGGTACCACCGGCTTGCCGAAGCCGATCGTGCACAGCCATGGCGGCATCATCATCGTGGTGCTGCCGCTGAACACGCTGCACAACGATATCGGCTGCAGCTATCAGCCGAACTCGTTTGGCGAACGCTTCCATTGGTACAGCTCGACCGGCTGGATCATGTGGAACTGCCAGGTCAACGCGCTCCTGGGCGGCACCACCTGCTGCATCTTCGACGGCAGCCCCGGCGGCTCCAAGGACAAGCCGGACTGGACCACGCTGTGGCGCTTCGTCGCCGACGCACAGGTGACAGTGTTCGGCGCGGGCGCAGCGTTCTTTGCCAATTGCACCAAAGCCGAGATCGATCTCGCCGCCGTCGGCGACCTCTCACACCTGCGCGCGCTCGGCTCGACCGGATCGCCGCTCAGCGCCGACACGCAAGCCTGGTTCAACGAGCGCTTCGCCGCGCTTTCAAAGGTCAATGGCAACGCCGCGCAGGCGGACATGTGGTGGGCCAACATTTCCGGCGGCACCGACTTCGCCGGCGCCTTCATCGGCGGCAACAGGGAATTGCCGCAGACGCCGGGCACGATGCAATGCCGGATACTGGGCTGCGCCGTGGAGGCATTCAACGAGCAGGGACGGCCCGTGATCGACGAGGTCGGCGAACTCGTCTGCACCGAGCCGCTGCCGTCGATGCCGCTGCGTTTCTGGAACGATCCTGGTGATGCGCGCTACCGCGCCAGCTATTTCGAGACCTATCCGGATAATTTCGACGGCAGCGGACGCGGCCCGGTGTGGCGGCATGGCGACTGGCTGAAGGTCGCCGCCGACGGTTCCTGCGTGATCTATGGCCGGAGCGACGCCACCATCAACCGGCACGGCCTGCGCATGGGGACGAGCGAACTTTACTCGGCGATCGAGGCGCTGCCGGAGATCCTGGATTCGATGGTCGTCGACCTCGAATATCTCGGGCGCGAAAGCTACATGCCGCTGTTCGTGGTGCTGCGCGACGGCATCGCGCTCGACGAGGCGATGAAGGCAAGGATCAACAAGGCGATCGAAGCCGGCCTGTCCCGCCGCTTCCTTCCCAATGAGATCTTCCAGGTGCCCGAAATCCCGCGCACGCTATCGGGCAAGAAGCAGGAGCTGCCGATCAAGAAGCTCCTGCTCGGCCATCCGATCGAGAAGGTCATCAACAAGGATGCGATGGCCAATCCGGGTTGCCTGGAGTGGTACCTCGCTTTTGCGGGCGACTATCTGCAGAAAAATACGGGCGCCGCTTGAGGCGGCGCCCGCATTCTAGGTTTTTGTTTTGACGCGTTTTCTTCACGCGAACCGGTGTCCACTTCGCTCGAAAACGCTCTACGTGGACTGAAGCGTCCGCTTCTTCACCCGCTCCAGCCACTCGCGCGTCAGGACGAGGTCCGCCTGCGAGAGCTGGTGTCCGGCCGGCAGAGTCCGATGCGTGACATCGGCGCCGGCATCGCCCAGTATCTCAGCCAGCTTCGCCGAGTTGGAGGCCGTTACGATCGGGTCCATCTGTCCCGCGGCGACCAGTACCGGCGCGCCGGCCAGGTCGGGGCGCGGTGGATCGGACAGCGGCACCATCGCGCGCAACAGTATCGCGCCCGAAAGCGTGCCAGGGCGAAGCAGCATCATGGCTGCGGCGATGTTGGCACCGTTGGAATAGCCGACCGCCACTGGCGCGCCGATGCCGAGACGCCGGCGCATCGCGTCAACGAAGTCGGCCAGTTCGGCAGCACGCCGCCGAACGTCGTCCTCGTCGAACACCCCTTCCGCAAGACGGCGGAAGAAGCGCGGCATCCCATTCTCCAGCACGCGGCCGCGCGGCGACAGCAGCGCCGAATCCGGCGACAGCATCCTGCCGAGCTCCAGCAGGTCGCTCTCGTCGCCGCCGGTGCCGTGGAGCAGCAGGAGGGGCGGAGCGCCCGCCCGTTCCGCCGGCTCGAAGCGATAGACGAAGGGTGTCTCGTTCGTCATGCGACTTCTCCCAAATCAGGCAGCACGCTTTCGATCTCCGTGCGATGCCGCTCGAGGAACGCCGGCAGCTTCAAGGTGTGGCCGAGGCTCTCGACGGGCTCATCCACCGCAAAGCCCGGAATGTCGGTCGCGATCTCGAACAGCACGCCGCCGGGCTCGCGAAAGTAGATCGAGCGGAAGTAGTTCCGATCCCTCTGCTCGGTCGGATGCAGGCCGTGCGCCGAGACCAGCTTCTGCGCCATCTGCCCCTGCTCCGCATCGTCAGCCGCGCGGAACGCGATGTGATGCACCGAGCCGACGCCCTGATGACCGCGCAGGAAGCCCTTGGCCTCGTAGATGTCGACGATGCCCCCTTGGGCGTCACCGGGAGCAGCGAAGCGGATCACCGAACCCTCGCGCGCGACCTCGCGGAAGCCGAGCACATCGGTCAGGATGGCCGCGGTCTTCTCGGCGGTCTCGAGCAGCAAGGTCACGCCGTGGAAGCCGCGGATCGCGTGCTCCGCTGGGACGTCGCCATTGCTCCAGGCCGGCTCATCTTCCGCGCCGGGAATACCGACGAGAGCGAGCGCCATGCCATCGGGATCGGTGAACGGCAGCACCGACTCACCAAACCGCTTCTCCAGCGGCTGATGGGGGATGCCCTTCTCGACGAAGCGCTGCACCCAATAGCCGAGCGAGCGCGCCGGCACGCGGAAAGCGGTCTGATGGGTCTCGCCGACGCCACGACGGCCGGCGGGGGCGCCCTCCCACGGGAAGAACGTCAGGATGGTGCCGGGATGGCCGACCTCGTCGCCGTAGTAGAAATGATAGGTCGTGGGATCGTCGAAATTGACGGTCTTCTTGACGAACCGCAGGCCGAGGTCGCGCGTGTAGAAGTCGAAATTCTTCAGCGGGTTGCCGGCGATGGCGGTGACATGATGGATGCCAGACATTGGTCTCTCCTGGTTAACTCGGGAACCCGATCGGGCTAGTCGACTGCAATATCGGCCCGCTATGTTCCGAGAACAATCCATGCTTTCATGGCGCCACTGTCTACGAATTGAGGACAATCGGCCGGAGGCAAGATGGACAAGGTCGCGAGCTTGCGGGCGTTCGTGAAGGTCGTGGAGACCGGCAGTTTCGCCGAGGCCGGCCGACAGCTTCGCCTCTCCCGCTCCGCCGTCAGCAAGTATGTGGCCGAGCTCGAAGAGAGCCTCGGCGTGCAGCTCCTCAACCGCACCACCCGCCATGTCAGCACCAATGAGAGCGGCCAGATGTATTTCGAGCGCGCGCTCTCGATCCTGTCCGAACTCGACGCGGCGGATCAGGCGGTGTCGCAGGCGCAATCGGCGCCGCACGGACTGCTTCGCGTCAACGCGCCGATGTCGTTCGGCACGTTGCGGCTCGGACCGGCGGTCGCGGACTTCATGGGGAAATATCCGAAGATCCAGCTTCAGCTCGTCCTGAGCGACGACCTGCTCGACCCTGTGCAGGACGGCTTCGACGTCACCTTACGGATCGCGGAGCTGGAATCATCGAGCCTGATCGCGCGCAGGATCGTGCCGATCGACCGCATCGTCTGCGCCTCGCCGGATTACCTGGCCGAGCACGGCACGCCGACCCATCCGCGCGATCTTCGCGAGCATGTCGCGCTGACTTACGGCTTCCTGCTCACCGGCAACCAATGGAAGCTGACGGGTGCGGATGGCGATCACTGGATCCAGCCATCCTGGTCGCTGTGCGCGAACAACGCAGAGGTGCTGCGCGACGTCGCCGTGAAGGGGCACGGCATTGCGCTGCTCCCGACCTTCATCGCTGGCGATGCGCTCCACACCGGAGCGCTGAAGACCATCCTTTCGGACTATCGCGCACCGCCGCTGACGCTCTATGCGATCTACCCTCCGACCAGGCATCTCTCGGTGAAGGTGCGACTGTTCATCGACTTCCTGGTCGAACGCTTCGGCGCGGGAGCGGATTAGCGCGGGAGATAATCCGCCGTGCTCACCAGTGTCCCATAGGACGACCCCAGCGCGGCCATGAAGGCAGCGTGGACCTGCGCGGCGGGAACGTTGACGCCGCCGAACGCAAGGTCGCGCGTCGCGCAGGCGTCGTGCACAACGGTGGCCTTGTAGCCGAAATCCGCCGCCGCGCGAGCCGTCGCGTCGATGCACATATGGCTCATTGCGCCCACGATCACGACGTCCTCGATGCCTTTCGCATCGAGCGCCTGCTTGAGCGGAGTGTCGCGAAACGAGTTGGGATAGTTCTTCACGATCACCGTCTCGCCGTCGGCCGGCTGGACGGACCCATGGATTTGCGCGCCATCCGATCCCGCGACAAAGAACGGCGCATCCGGCCGCACGAATTCATGCCTGATGTGAATGACCGGATCGCCGCTGGCACGGGCAGCAGCGATGACCCGCGCCGCGTTGGTCGTGGCCGCGTCGATCCCGACCAGCGGCAGCCTGCCGGAAGCAAAATAGTCGTTCTGAAGATCGACAACGATGATCGCGCGCTTGCTCATGACCGGACCGTCCTTTCCGCAAATTGGTCTGTATCTTTCTGGACAAGACTAGGCCCGCCATCGCATGCTGCAAATTGGCGATACCGACATAAAACGGGTTGATACCGACAGATGGTTTCCCGAGGCCCCACCGAGATCGGACTGGTGCATTATCCCGGGGCGCAGCTCGCCGCGATCCACGGCCTGACCGATCTGTTCGGCGTCGCCAACCGGATTGCGACCCGACATCGCAAACGCAAGTCCGCTCTGTTGCGGATCAGCCATTGGCAGCAGGCGGAGCCGAACAAGCCGCCGGCGCGAGTCTTCGACAGCGTCCCGGACAGCGATGCGAAGGCAGCGCCTGCCGCGCTGATCCTGCCGCCGAGCCTTGGCGATGCGCCCACGACGGAGAAGGCGGCGCCTTTCGTGCGATGGCTGCATGGCCATCACGACGCCGGCGTCACGCTCGGCTCGGTGTGCGCGGGTGCATTCCTGCTCGGCGAGACCGGCCTCTTGGCAGGACGATCGGTGACGACGCACTGGGCCTACGCCGAGCAATTCCAGAACCGTTTCCCGGAGGCGCGCGTCGATATCGACCGGCTCATCATCGACGATGGCGACATCATCACCGCCGGCGGCGTGATGGCCTGGACCGATCTCGGCCTGAAGCTGGTCGACCGCCTGCTCGGGCCGACGGTGATGATCGAGACCGCACGCCTCTTGCTGGTCGATCCGCCTGGCCGCGAGCAGCGCTACTACAGCGTGTTCGCGCCGCGGCTGACCCATGGCGACAAGGCCGTGCTCAAGGTGCAGCACTGGCTGCAGGCGACCGGAGCGAAGGACATCGCGCTGGCAACACTCGCGGCGCGCTCCGGATTGGAAGAGCGCACGTTCCTGCGCCGCTTCCAGAAGGCGACGGGCCTGACGACAACGGAATATTGCCAAAGGCTGCGCGTCGGCAAGGCGCGCGAATTGCTGCAATTCAGCCGCCTGCCCGTCGACCGGATCGCCTGGGACGTCGGCTATGGCGACCCGAGCGCATTCAGGAGGGTGTTCATGCGCATCACCGGCCTGACGCCGGGCGACTACCGGCGCCGCTTCAACGCGGAGTGAGGTTTGGCGCCCTCTCCCGCTTGCGGGAGAGGGCGGGGTGAGGGTGCTTCCGCGATTCACGCTGTTCGAACATGTGGAGAGAGCCCTCACCCGGCGCTACGCGCCGACCTCTCCCGCAACCGGGAGAGGTTAAAGACGGCTCGACTGCATCACACCAGGAACACAGTCGATCCCGTGGTCTTGCGGGCGGCGAGATCGGCGTGTGCCTTGGGGGCGTCCTTGAGCGGATAGGTCTGGTTGATCTCGATCTTGACCGCGCCTGATTTCACCACCTCGAACAGTTCGTTTGCCATCGCCACCAGATTCTCGCGCTTGGCACCATAGGTGTTCAGCGTCGGGCGGGTCACGTACAGCGAGCCCTTCTGTGCCAACAGGCCGAGGTTGAGCGGCTCGATACTGCCGGAGGACTGGCCGAACAACACCGCGACCCCGAGCGGCGCCAGGCAGTCCAGCGATTTCAGGAAAGTGTCCTTGCCGACGGAGTCGTAGACAACAGGCACCAGATTGCCTCCGGTGATCTCCTTGACGCGGGCGACGAAATCCTCGCGCGTGTAGACGATCGTGTGCGCGGTGCCGTGGGCTTTGGCGAGTTTCGCCTTTTCGTCGGTCGAAACCGTGCCGATCACGGTGGCACCGAGATGCTTCGCCCATTGGCCCAGGATCAGCCCGACGCCGCCGGCCGCGGCATGCAGCAGGATCGTGTCGCCGCTCTTGACGCGATAGGTCTGGCGAATGAGGTACTGCACCGTAAGACCCTTGAGCATCATCGCGGCGGCAGTCTTGTCATCGATGCTGTCGGGCAGTTTGAGCAGACGGTCGGCGGGGATCAGCCGCTCCTCGGCATAGGCGCCGAGCGGCGAGTTGCCATAGGCGACACGATCGCCCGGCTTCAGGTCGGTGACGCCGGGCCCGACTTCCTCGACGATTCCAGCGCCTTCGCTGCCGAGGCCGCTCGGCAGCGGCACGCCATAGACGCCCGCGCGGTTATAGATATCGACAAAGTTGAGGCCGACTGCGGTGTGACGGATCCGCGCTTCGCCGGGACCGGGCTTGCCGAGCTTGACCTCCTCCCATTTCAAAACCTCGGGACCACCGGCCTGATGGAAACGAAAGGCGTGTGTCATGAGAAACTCCTGCAGCACGGGATGATTGTGAATCTCAGCGAAAGCGGCGAATGCAATCCATTTCGCCGGCCGCAGACCATATCAGCGTGCTGCACGGCGGCAAGCAGCGCCCACGGTCATCTTGCCGTGAGCCCGTGACGCAGTGCAAAATTCTTCCAATCAGATCGGACGCAGCAGAGATAATCTAGTCCTGCAGCGGATGATCGAGTCAAATCACCACGACGACCTTGCCCAGCGCGCGCCGGTCGGCAAGGTGCTGGATCGCCTTGCCGCCCTCCTGCAGCGGGAATTCGGCGCTGATGCCTGATGACAGCATGCCTTGCGCATACCAGGACTGGAGCGCCCGCCGATTCTCGGCGAGGCGTGAATCCTGCGACAGCGTGAAGGTGCGCCAGTTGATCCCGAGCACATCGCAATTCTTCAGCAGCGGAAGGTTGAGCGGCAATGACGGAATGCCGGCGGTGAAGCCGAGCACGAGATAGCGCCCGCCCTCTGCGATACAGCGAATGGCGGCTTCCGAGAGCCATCCGCCGACGGGATCGATGATCACATCGGCGCCGTGCGGCCCGACCGCCTGCTTCAGCCGCGCAGCGAGCTCGCGACCATCCCCTGTGGTGTCGGCCGAATAGATCACGCCTTCAGAGGCGCCATGCTGGCGTGCGAAGCCGAGCTTCTCTTCCGATGAGGCCGCAGCGACGACGCGGGCGCCGAGATTGCGCGCGACCTGCACGGCGGCAATGCCGACGCCTCCTGCTGCGCCGAGCACCAACACGGCTTCGCCGGCCCGCACACCGGCGCGGGTATGCAGCGCGTAATAGGCCGTCTCGAAGGTGAACTGCATGACTGCTGCATCGACGAACGACATGCCCTCGGGAATCGGGCTGCAGCGCGTGGCATCGACAGCGACGAACTCCGCCATGCCGCCGGTTCCGGTCCGCGCCGCGACCCGATCGCCGACGCGCAGCCCGGCAACCCCTTCCCCTGCCGCGCCCACGACGCCGGCCACCTCGGCTCCCGGCGCGAAGGGCCGCGGCGTCTTGACCTGATAGCGATCCTGGATCGTGAGAAGGTCCGGATAATTCACGCCGCAAGCCTTCACCGCCACCAGCACCTGTCCCGGCCCAAGGACTGGCTCTGGCACATCGAGCAGCCGCAGGGTTTCGGGCCCGCCCGGCTCGCAGCTCATCAACGCGCGCATCAACTATCCTCCGGCGGCAATCCCGTCAGCGACAATGAAAAGAAGTCCCGCACCCGCAATGACGAAAACGATCAGTTGCGTTGACCTTGCCTGCCACAGGAATGGTGGCGACGGAACAATCCCGGCGCTAACATGCCAATGCCATGCCGGGAGCTTCCGCCGCACTTCGATCATCGCGCGCTGCGCCGTCGCGTTCAGCGATCGACTCCGGCTATGTCGGCCTGGTCCTGAGCGGCGTGCGCGAGGCCGGCTTCGATATCGACCGGCTGTTGGCGCGCGCCGGCATCGCGCCCGAGCAACTCGAGAAGCCGGGCGCCCGGCTGCCGCAGGACCAGTTCGCCCGCCTGATCGCGATCCTGACCCGGGAAACGCGTGACGAACTCTGGCTCTTGTGCAACCGCCCGATCAAGCCCGGCACCTTCCGCATGATGTGCCGGCTATTGATCCGCTCTGCCAATCTGCGGGAGGCGATCCGGATCGGCTGCCAGTTCTATCATCTGGTCGCCGACGATTTCGTGGTGCGGCTGGCGGAAGGCCCGGATGACGCTTCGCTCTACGTCACCGACACCATCGCCCAGCCGAACCGGCGGCGCATGGTCAACGGCGCGATCCTCTTGTTCGCCTATGGGCTGATGTGCTGGCTGGTAGGCCGCCGGCTGCCGCTGATCACCGTTCACTACGTCTTCCCGGAAGAGCCGTTCAGCTCGGAGCTCGAGCCGTTCTATAGGGCGCCGATGCTGTTCGACCAGCCGCGCACCGAAATCCGCTTCGATGCCGAATTGCTCGATCTGCCGATCATGCCCGACGAGGAGCGGCTGCGGCGCTTCCTCGCTTCGATGCCCAATGCGCTCCTGGTGCGCTACCGCGACGACAGCAGCATGGCCGAACGCGTGCGCGGCATTCTCCGCCGCAACCTCAAGCGTCCGTTGTCGTTTGAGGACATCGCCGGGATGCTCGCCGTCTCGCCGCAGACACTGCGCCGCCGCCTGCTCGACGAAGAGAACTGCGGCTTCCAGGACATCAAGGACCGGCTGCGGCGCGACCTCGCCACGCATCTATTGCAGAAGTCCCGCCTGTCGCTGGAAGAAATCGCGGTCTCGCTCGGCTTCTCCGAGCTCAGCACCTTCCATCGCGCGTTCCGGCGGTGGACCGGCGTAACGCCCGGCGAGTTCCGCGAGCGCCGCGGCCCTGCCGCAAAATAGTAGCGTCGGATTCCGCCAATCGGATTGGCATGCGCGGTCATTCAATGATGCAGCCTTGATGCGGATAATCCCGGCAAGGCCGATGTTCTCGGCCAACACGGGGAAGAAATGCCAATCCTGCGCCAATGGGCTGAACGTCATCCCGACAAGACCGCCGCGCTCGTCGCCTTTTCCGACCAGGCGATGACCTATGGCGAGCTCGATCGCCGCGCCAATGCCGTCACGCAGCTCCTGATCTGGATGGGGCTCGCCGCCGGCGACGGCATCGCGATCATGCTCGACAACGACCCGACCTATTTTGAGCTGATCTGGGGCGCGCGCCGCCACGGCGTCTATTACACGCCGGTCAGCACGCATCTGAAGCCCGAGGAGGCGGCCTATATCGTGCGCGACAGCGGCGCCAAGCTGTTCTTCGTCGCCGCGCGTTTTGCGGACGCGGTCCGGGCGCTGCTCGCCGACAATCCGCACCGGTGTGCGGTCTACGCGCTCGGCGGCGCGTTGGATGGCAGCTTTGACTATGGCGCGGAGCTTGCCCGCTTCGATCGCCTGATCGAGATTCCCGACGGCCCGGTCGGCAAGGATTTCTTCTATTCCTCAGGCACGACCGGCAGGCCCAAAGGCATCAAGCAGCCGCTGTTCGCCAATCTTCGCCAGGCGCAGGCCTCCGGCGACTGGGTGCGCGACAATTTCGGCTTCGCGGAGGATACGGTCTATCTCTCTCCGGCACCACTGTACCATGGCGCGCCGCTTCGCTTCACCATGCGCACGCTGGAGAGCGGCGGCACCGCCGTGATCATGAAAAAGTTCGTACCGGAGCAGGCGCTGGCCGCGATCGAGCATTACCGCGTCACCCACAGCCAGTGGGTGCCGACGATGTTCTTCCGCCTGCTCGCGCTGCCTGACGAGATACGCGCCCGCTACGATCTCGCCTCGCATCGCTGCGCGATCCACGCCGCCGCGCCTTGTCCGCCCGAGCTCAAGGAGCGGATGATCGAGTGGTGGGGGCCGATCGTCTGGGAATATTACGCGGGCTCGGAGCGCAACGGTGCCACCTGCATCTCGACCGCGGACTGGCTGATCCATCGCGGCTCGGTCGGGCGCGCCTGCGTCGGCACTATCCATATCCTCGACGAAGCGCAGAACGAGCTCGGCCCCGGCGAGATCGGCGACGTCTATTTCGACGGCCCGCAATTCGTCTACCACAACGATCCCGAAAAGACCGCGCGCTCGCGAAACGCCAAGGGCTGGTCGACCATCGGCGATGTCGGCTATCTCGATCACGACGGCTATCTCTATCTGACCGACCGCCGCTCGCACATGATCATCTCCGGCGGCGTCAATATCTATCCCGCCGAGATCGAGAATCGCCTGGCGCTGCATCCCGATGTGGCCGATGTCGCCGTGTTCGGAATCTCCAATCCGGAGTATGGCGAGGAGGTCAAGGCCGTGGTGCAGCTCAGGGAGCCGTCGAAGGCATCATCGGCGCTTGCGACTGAGCTGATGGCGTTCTGCCGGGACGGCCTGTCGCACGTCAAATGCCCGCGCTCGATCGATTTCGCGGCCGAGCTGCCGCGGCAGGAGAACGGCAAGCTGTTCAAGCACGTGCTGAAGCAGCGCTATCTGCAGCCGGCCTAACCGGATCATCAACAACGAAGACAGGAATAGAGCATGAACAAGCTCACGGTGGCGACCTGTGCAATCGCATGGGCGGGGTTGTCGTTCTCCGCATTCGCTCAGGAGAAGAACTACGGACCAGGCGTGACCGATACCGAGGTCAAGATCGGCCAGACCATGCCTTATAGCGGCCCGGCGTCGAGCTTCGCGGCGATCGGCCGCGCGATGACCGCTTATTTCCAGAAGGTGAATGCGGAAGGCGGCGTCAACGGCCGCAAGATCAACCTGGTCTCGCTCGACGACGGTTATAGCCCACCCAAAGCCGTCGAGCAGACGCGGCGATTGGTCGAGAGCGAGGAGGTGCTGGCGATCGTCGGCACCTTCGGCTCGCCGACCAACTTCGCAACGCAAAAATATCTGAACGCCAAGAAGGTGCCCGGCCTGTTCCTCGGCACCGGCGCCAACCGCGTCTCCGAGCCCGCGACCTATCCGTGGTCGATGGGTTGGCAGCCGAACAACCATGCCAAGGGCGTGATCTACGCCAAATACCTCCTCAAGGAGCGGCCCAATGCGAAGGTCGCGGTGCTGTTCCAGAACGACGATTTCGGCCGCGACTACGTCAAGGGCTTTCGCGACGGGCTTGGCGACAAGGCTGCGACGACGATCGTCAAGGAGCTCAGCTACGAGATTGCCGAGCCGACCATCGACTCGCAGATCCTGATCCTGAAAGCGACCGGCGCCGACGTGTTCCTCGACATTTCGACGCCGAAATTCTCGGCGCAGGCGATCAAGAAGATGGCGGAGACGAAATGGGACGCTCTGCATCTCCTCAGCGATGCCGCCGGCTCGATCTCCAGCACGCTGGCGCCGGCGGGGCTGGAGAATTCCAAGGGCGTCATCACCGTTGCCTTCCGCAAGGATCCGAACGATGCGGCATGGGGCGACGATGCCGGCGTGAAGGAGTATCTCGCCTTCATGAAGCAGTACATGCCCGAAGCCAATCCGTCCGAGACTTATCACGTGTTCGGCTATGCGACGGCGCAGACCTTCGTTCACGTCCTGAAGAATTGCGGCGACGACCTGACGCGCGAGAACCTGATGAAGCAGGCGACCAGCATCAAGGACCTCGTCCTCCCGATCATGCTTCCCGGCATCAAGCTCAATACCACCCCGACGCGCTACACGCCGATGAGCCAGGAACAATTGATGCAGTTCGACGGCGTGAAATGGAAGCCGATCGGCGAGGTGATCGACGCGGAGAAGTGAGAGCGCGGTCTCGGGAATTTTACCTCGCCCCGCTTGCGGGGAGAGGTCGGAATTCGAGCGCAGCTTGAATTCCGGGTGAGGGGGTGCCTCCGCAAGCTCGTCTCAAACCGTCTTCGTGGAGATAGCCCCTCACCCTACCCTCTCAGAGCGAGCTCCGCTCGTCTCGGCCCCGTGAAGAACGGGGAGAGGGAGGCGCAGGGCACTTGCGCTCTTCAGTCTATTCACACTCGCGCAGCACCTCCCGCGCGATGGTCATCTTCATCACTTCGGTGGTGCCTTCCGCGACCTGCGCGATGCGGCTCTGGAAATAGAGCTGGCCGAAGCGGTTTTCCCTGAGCACGCCGAGCCCGCCATGGATCTGGATGGCGCGATCGATGACCCGGCAGGCCGCGAGCGGCGCGAAGCATTTCACCATCGCGGCTTCCTTGCGTGCATCGAGGCCACGATCGAGCATCCAGGCGGTCTTGTAGACCATCAGCCGCGACTGCTCGAGGTCCATCTCCGATTCCGCCAGCATCCATTGAATGGCCTGCCGTTCCGCGAGCGGTTTGCCGAACGTCTCGCGCTCACGCGCCCGTTTCGCGGCCTGCGTCTGCGCCCAGCGCGCGGTGCCGGTGAGGCGCGCACCGATCACGGTGCGGTTGCGGTTGAGCTGGTCCATCATGTAGCGGAAGCCCATGCCCTCCGCGCCCAGCATGTTCTTCGCTGGGACCACGCAATCCTTGTACTGGTAGTCGCAGCTCCGGCCGAGATAGGTGCCCGGCGCCATGGTCTCGTATTCGCGCAGCACCGACACGCCGGGATTGGGATAGTCGACCAGGAACAGGCTGATCCCCTCATAGCCCTTGGTCGGATCGGTCACGGCATAGCAGAGCAGATATTTAGGCGTGATGGCGGGATGGTTCGGCGGCGGCGCCCAGCGCTTGATGCCGTTGATGATGTAATTGTCACCGTCACGAACGGCGGTGGTCTTTATCCCGGCCGCGTCGGAGCCCGCGCCCGGCTCCGAGATGTTGATGTGGTAGAACTTGTCCTCTTTCAGGATCGGATAGAGATACGCTTCCTTCTGCCATTCCGGCGCGACGTGAAGCGCGGGATGCGGATCGAGAAAGCCCGACCAGGTCGCGAGCAGGCCATGCATCACGGGCGACCTTACGATCTCCTCGTAGACCAGGCACTTCGCGACCGTGCCTAATCCCTGCCCGCCGGCTTCCTTCGGCACCGCCAATCCCCTGAAGCCGTATTCGCGGAATTTCCGCACTACGCCCATGAAGATGTCGTGCGGCACGGCGTAGTCGTCCGTTCCCCAGTCATCCTCGAGCGGGCGGCAGACTTCCTCCACAAAGGCAGCGGCCCGCGCCTTGATGTCGCGTTGTTCCCTGGACAGTTCAAAATCCACTGTGATCTCCAAGCCTTGTTTTGCAAGGCTGGAGACTAGGTCGGCTGCGTCAGGGCGATTATGGCGTGGAGAGCCAATCTGGTTGGCTGATTGCATCAGGCCGGGAAACCTTGCTGGCTTCGTCCTTCGCGTCGCTCGATGAGGCCGCGGTGTTTAGCGCGCGGAACTCGCGAAACAGGTCGGCAGCTCCCCAGTTGCTCAGCCATCTCTGGCTGAGCAAGCGCAAGTCGATGCTCCACGGCTGGCCTGAACCGGCGGGCATGGCACCGTGCCATAGGAACAAAAAACGCAGCAATCGCCTGGCTTGGGCTTCAGGTGAGCACCGCATGCCTTGCAATCGTAGAAGAACCTGCAAGCATCTAGCGGCATGATTTCCATCTGACGATATCCGCAGTGGGTCGTGTCCCCGGTGATGGTGTAGCTCGGTAGAGCAAAGCCGCCCGTACGCGCGCCCTCACATAGCGCCGTAGCGGGCGGGCGGCTTTGCGGTGGTCACCGGCGATTCGCCGGTAGGATCGGGTTGCGACACGCCAACGCAACCGAGGAACCACCGATGACCGACGATATGATGAACCTGCGCACGCTCGTGGAGAAGACCCCCGATGCCGATCTGTTGCGCGAGATGATCGGCTTTGCTGCCCAGCGTCTGATGGAGCTGGAAGTCGAAGGCCAAACCGGGGCCGCCTACGGCGAGAAGAATCCGGAGCGTCTGGCCCAGCGCAACGGTTACCGCGACCGGATCTGGGAGACCCGCGCCGGCGCGGTCGAACTGCGCATTCCCAAGCTGCGCAAGGGCTCCTACTTTCCGGGCTTCCTGGAGCCGCGCCGCATGGCCGAGAAGGCGCTCACCGCCGTGGTGCAGGAAGCCTACGTGCAGGGCGTTTCGACCCGTTCGGTGGACGACCTCGTGCAGGCCATGGGCATGAGCGGCATCTCCAAGAGCCAGGTGAGCCGGCTGTGCGGCGAGATCGATGACAAGGTGAAGGCCTTTCTCGCTCGTCCGATCGAGGGCGACTGGCCGTATTTGTGGATCGACGCCACCTACGTGAAAGTGCGCCAGCGGGGGCGCATCGTCTCGGTTGCGGTGATCATTGCGGTCGGCGTCAACAGCGATGGCCGCCGCGAAGTTCTCGGCATGGATATCGGCCCCTCGGAGGCCGAGACGTTCTGGACGGCATTCCTGCGCAAGCTCGCCCGCCGCGGATTGCGCGGCGTCAAGCTGGTCGTCTCCGACGCCCATGAGGGCATCAAAGCCACCGTCTCCAAGGTGCTCAACGCCAGCTGGCAGCGCTGCCGCGTGCACTTCATGCGCAACGCGCTGGCGCATGCCGGCAAGAGCGGACGGCGTGTGGTCTCTGCCTTCATCGCCACCGCGTTTGCCCAGGACGATGCCGAGGCCGCACAGGCGCAGTGGCGCAAGGTTGCCGACCAGCTCCGCCCCAAGCTGCCCAAGCTTGCCGGCTTCCTCGACGAAGCGGAGACTGATGTGCTCGCCTACATGACCTTCCCGCCCCAGCATCGGACCAAGCTGCACTCGACCAACCCGATCGAGCGCCTCAACGGCGAGATCAAGCGGCGCACCGAGGTGGTCGGCATCTTCCCCAATGAGGACGCCATCGTTCGCCTCATCGGAGCGATCCTGCTCGAGCAGAACGACGAATGGGCGGTCCAGCGGGCCCGTTACATGACGCTGGAAACAATCGCGCCGTTGAGCGATGATCCAACCGTCAGCCTTCCGGCTATCGCCAGCTGACCTGCCCGGCTCCGGCCGACGAACGCGGTGCCACGCCGCAGTTACACCACGTCACGGGACACGATCTCCGCAGTGTGGGCATCTGATGATGGATTGCAGAATAAGTGAGTTGTCCTGCATCGCCGCATCCCGCCAGAAATAGTCTCGAAATCAGCGCCATGAGTATAGCGCCGATACGGCCTCCAGGGGACGAAAACGAGATTGCGGATGACGCGGGAACGGACGGTGCCCCGCAAGGTCGCTTCTCCCGAGCAGAATCCGACCAGTTAGATTTTGTCTAATCGGCGCGATGACGTCTGCGTCGTCGTGCCATGTGGCAGGTTCCGTGGCGACAACCTGCCAAGCGTCACTTTCAGGCCAGCAATGGACAATGCTTGATCTTGGCGCGGCGGGATTCATGATTGCGCCTTCCGATAGCTCCAGCTCTTGAGCAAAGTAGCATTGCTACAAAATCATCTAATGCTTGCTTCAAAACTAATTGCTTCAATAATCTCAAAACAAATGGTCGGCCTGCGTACCAACTACTCTCGGGGCAAGCTTGATTGCATTTCTGCATTTTGCCAACGTCAGGACGAGCGATTCACGTCGCTTATCTAAAAGAACGGCAAATTTTTGGAGCGCTCAGCATGACAAAGGCGCTCCGACACAACTGACATAGCCGTTCTGCATTCGGGGTGACCACCTATGTCTTGGGGGCACCTTCACGATTGTGTGCGTGTGCGTTTGTGGCGTCTCGTCGAGTCCGAACCTCAAAAACATAAATCCACGACGCGCTGAGGTCACGCTACAACCGCTGAATCTGCAAGTGACTCATCCGGAAAAGAAAGAACTGCGTGCGCAGGGCAATCTCTGCTCGCGCTGTCAGCATCACCACGGCACACGGCACACGCCAAACGAAAAAATTCAACAGGCTAGGCGAATGGGGCAAATACCGCATGTACGTGATCATCGATGATCGAGAGAACGTTGCCACCGGCTACATCGGCGGTTTCGACCGTGAAGGCATTTCTTCTGTTGGATTTTCGCCAACGGAGTTCCTTGAGTGGCTGGAATCTGCGGGCGACGATGAGCTGTCGGCCATTGACGCTTTTCTTCTTGGAGATTGTGATACTCGCGCCACCTTGCCTCGCACTGTCCGCAAGCGCTGCCGTGCACCGATCATCGCGCTCAGCCACCAGAGAATGCTCAAGCACACGGTCGAGCTCTTTGAAGCTGGCGTGGATGATGTCGTCCATATTCCAGTCCACCCACGCGAGATCCTGGCAAGAACTGCCGCGATCTCCCGCCGCAGCCTCGGAATATCGACCCATGGCAGGCAAGGTGCGATTCGAGTCTTCTTTGACGGGAGAGATCCGGAAATTGGAGGAGCAGTCATGATGCTGCCGCGTCGCGAGCTCCGCATCCTGGAACACATGGTTGGTCAGCAAGGAAAATGGCTGACCAAAACGCAGATCTTCAATGCGGTTTATGGGATCTTCGAGTCAACGTTCGATGAAAACGTGATCGAAAGTCACGTCAGCAAGCTGCGCAAGAAGCTGCGTGACCGTCTCGGCTACGACCCGATCGTCTCGAGGCGATATATCGGCTACCGGCTCGATTCCTCGACAGGAGCGCCCGAAGACGATGCGACGCGAGATCTCCAAACCCTTGGCATCCTGGCCAAGCAAGCACCATCGAGGCCACGACCCATCTTCACTTGAGAGAACGAGATCATCATTCAGAACAGGTAACGCATCGCCACGAACAACGACCGCGTGGCGTCTGTGCAGATTTGGTAACGAGCTAGCGCATGCCTGCCCGTCACGGCAGCAGGCGCAGCCATCCCATGCCGGATAACGGGTTTGCGCGACGCGCAGGCCCGCCGCTTACGTGTTGGCATCGCGTACCGCCTCGACAATGCTCTCGATAGAGCAGCACGATTTGTCGAATCTCGCGCGAATCCTCTGGAGACGCTTCGAAACGTGAAAATCATTCTTCGAATGCATCGCTGAACCTTTCGCCTTGTGACAGCGACAATGTCGTTGTCACTGACGATCCAGATTGCGTTGCTGCGGTGTGTAGTCCGATCCAATCGGGGGATGATTAATGAAGTCAGTGTTGCTTGCGGGGAAATTCAAACGATCAGCAGACAATTTCTTAATGGCCGACGCATTAGTGGGCTAAACGACATGCAGTTGAGTTGAACCTCGAACCAAAGCGCTAGCGAATCAGGGCGCTAATGAGGTGCACGCCGAGAAACTGCTCGCAAAATTTTTTGAATTGGGTCGATCATGACGTTAGCACGCGAGACGGTTGAATTATTGGTTCAGACGGCGAGAATTTGGCACTTCGAAGGTAGTCGGCACGGGCTGCGCGATCGCGAATGGATGGCCCTGCGTTTTCTTGCTCGCGCGAATCAGTTCTCACGGACTCCGTCGGCATTGGCCACTTTTGTCGGCACTACCAGGGGCACCGCATCTCAAATCGTCAAGGTGCTCGAAAGAAAGGGATTCCTCGTTCGCAAACCTGCTGCGGAAGACAAACGCTCGGTGATCCTTTATGTGACCGCGCAGGGTGAGAAATTTCTCGGGCATGATCCGGTCAATGTACTCGTAAAGGCGATAGGCGTGCTCAGCGTCGATCGCCAGACCAGCTCACGCGATGCGCTCCGCCAGGTGCTCGACTGGTTGGATATTACCCAGCAACGACATCATGCGGACATTTGCAGGGAGTGCACGTTCTTGACGGAGAATAGTGCCGACGGCGCGACAGGCAACGCCTGCCCACAATTCACATGCCGCTTCTTTCGCGCAGCGATCACAGCGGACGAAACTATGCTGCTATGCGCGACCTTCGAGCGCGGCCGGCGATAGATTCATCCGACGCTGGCGCTACGGACGTCCGCCAAAGCGTGATGACTTTTCTTCGAATCGTCATCCCGCTTTAGCTCTTTTTGTTTGAGCATGATCTCCGCGCAAACGCTTCGCGTTTGTCGCGAGGGAAAACCGGTGTCCACTTTTCCGGGTCATGCTCTATTTCGTTTCGTGATGCTGTCTGCCGAGAGAGCAGGCGAAGCGCACGGCAGCTTCGAGCTGCAACCAGACGATTACTGGAATGCCGACAATTTTAATCATCTATGAGGCAGCTCGAATCAACAATCTTCATTGCCCGCATGATAGCTCGTCGCCATCAACTCCTCGCCGCCAAAGGCGAACGTGCCGACGAGACCCATGATCATGACGACGTTCTATTCGTTAATCAATGAAGTGCAAAACACGACGACATCCGGGTCGACGAAACGGCAACTAAGGGCTCTCACCCGCATTACGGACTTGTTCCTTGCCGGGTCTGGTCGCTACTCCAAACAACAGATCAAACTGTTTGACGAGATATTCAAAACACTCGTTGCCGTGATCGAGTTGAAGACCCGCGTCAGGCTGGCTCGCCATCTCGCGACTGACTCGAATGCGCCGGCAACGCTGGTCAGGGCACTTGCATCGGATGATGCTGTTGCCGTGGCGGCTCCGGTTCTCAGTCAGTCGGATGCCCTTAGCGAGTCCGATCTTGTTGCCTGCGCCAGCACCCAAGGTCAGGGCCACCTTCACGCAATCGCGCAACGTCGAACAATCAGCGAGGCGATCACGGAGCTGCTGATTCTGCGCGGCGAGGCCGGCGTGGTCCATGCGGTTGCGAGCAACCCGGGCGCCCGCTTTTCGGATGGCAGCTTCGGCGAGCTCGTCGCGCGATCGAGCGAAGATACCCAGCTTGCCCTCCATGTCGGGACGCGGCATGACATCCCCAGACATCATTTCCTGAAGCTTATGGAAACTGCCTCGGCTTCCGTACGCAACAAGATCGCCGCGGCAAACCCGCAATTTTCCGACGCCGTGCATGACGCCGTGACAGAGGTCATCGACGACATAAATCTGGAGGTCCGCAATCAGTCTCCGGATCACGCGCGGGCAAGGAAGAAGGTAAAGCGCCGCAAATACTGGAAGGAGCTCGGAGAAGCGGATGTTCACGCGGCTGCCCGAGCGCAGGATTTTGAAACGGCTGTGATGGCGTTGTCCGTCCTTGCAGCCTGCCCCATCGAACTGGTCGAACGGGCGGTTCTCAACGACAATCCTGGCACCGTGCAACTTGTCGCAAAAGCCGGCGGATGTTCCTGGGCAACGGCCAAGGCTTTGCTGCTGATGAGAGTAGCGGACCGCAGGCTAAGCAAGATCGACCTTGATCAAGCGCGAGAAAACTTCGAGCGGATCGAGCTCCGAACGGCGAGACGAGTGCTTGAGTTCTACAAGGCACGCCGCGACGCGCGCACAAGCGAAAGCCATCCCATCGCCCCGAGCGAATCCGGCTCCCTAGCGGTCGCCATGATATAGGTCCGCTAGAACAGGCGCCCGCCATTCGGAACTGGCCGCTCAGGCGCAACGAGCACCACACCGCCTTGTTCATCGGGAAAGCCCAGCGTCAGCACCTCCGAGAGGAATGGGCCGATCCGGCGCGGCAGCAGATTGACCACGCAGGTCACCTGCCGACCAATCAATGACTCGGCGGAATACAGCTCGGTAAGCTGCGCGCTGGACCGCTTCGTTCCAACCTCGGGGCCGAGATCAATCGTCAGTTTCCACGCCGGCTTCCGCGCTTCCGGAAAATCAGCCACGTCAACGATCGTGCCGACCCTGATGTCGATGGCCAGGAACTCGTCGATCCCGATCGTTTGCGTCATGTAAAGCTCGCGCGGCAATGGCGTTTCCCGCGCGCATCCCGCAGAGGATCCCAGCCGTTCCCGTTGATGGCGGAGAGGGAGGGATTCGAACCCCCGATAGGCTTGCACCTATGCCGCATTTCGAGTGCGGTGCATTCAACCACTCTGCCACCTCTCCCGGTGCCAAAAAGGTGATTCCTCACCCTCTGCGGTCGGGGCGTGTTCTAGGCGAGGATGCCGGGGGAGACAAGGCGCCGGGAGAAGATTTCCGCAGCGCCGCAACGGCCAAAGGAGGGCGAAATGGAGCATTTGACGGTGAAAGCCAACGGGGCGGCGTTCCATCTTGCCCGGATCGGGGCCGGCAAGCCGTTGCTCTTGTTGCATGGCTGGCCGGAATTCTGGCTGACCTGGGAGCCGGTCATGGCGCGACTTTCCGACCGTTTTGCGCTGATCGCCCCCGACCTGCGCGGCTTCGGCGACAGCGACAAGCCGGACGGCCCGTACGGGCCCGAGCAGCACACCGGCGACATGCTGGCGCTGATGGATGCGCTCGGGATCGAACGCGCCGGCGTGGTCGGCCATGACGTCGGCGGCGCCGTGATGCAGCCCTTGGCACGCAAGGCACCCGAGCGGATCGCGGGGCTTTTCTTCTTCGATTTCGTCTATCCCGGCATCGGGCCTCGCATGGCGGCGCCGGATCGGCTGAACCACATCTGGTACCAGTCATTCCACCAGATGGAGATGGCGCCGAAGCTCGTCGGCGCGACGCGCGAGAGCTGCGGCCTCTATATCGGGCATTTCCTCAAAGGCTGGTCGCATCGCCAGGATGCGTTCGACGATGTGCTGGACGCCTTCACCGACAACTTCCTGAAGGCGGGCAACCTCGCTGGCGGCTTCGCGCATTACCGCGCCGCGCACGCCGCGCGCGTGAAGATGATGCAGGGCGAAGCGCCGTCATTGCCTGCGATCACCGTGCCGACCTGCATCCGCTGGGCCGAGCACGATCCGCTGTTTCCCTATGCCTGGGCCGACCGGCTCGGCGAGACCTTCACCGATCTCGATCTGAAAATGTTCGAAGACGTCGGACATTTCCCGCATCGCGAAGCCCCCGATCGCGCAAGCCTCGAGATCTCCACGTTCTTTTCGCGCATCGGATGGATCTGAAGCGGGAGAATCAGGTTAGAAATTGGGTGGGACCGCCAGACGCGACAAAAATAACTGGCGGTCCCGTGCCGCTTCATCAAAATGCTGGCCGGGGAAGTGCGGCTTCGCCGGTCAGCGGAGGCGACGCGATCACCGTAGCAACGGGGGCCGCAACGGCCAACGCAATGTCGGCCTTAACCTAACCTTTAAACCTTACTGCACCCGGATTTCCGGGAAACCGCCCGTAAACTTACGGGAAGATGACGAAATCAAGGGTAGGCATCCACCCAGCGTCACGCGCTCTTCTTCGCTTTCTTCTCGCCGTTGTCCTTCTCGGCTTTCTCGCCATTCTTGGCGTTCTTGCCGTTCTCCTTGCGGCGGTTGGTGAAGCGCGCATTGCCGAGGCCGGTGCCGATCGTCAGGACGCCCCAGCGTTCGACATCCTGCATGAAGGGGACTTCGGAAAGGCCCTGCACCACGCCGTCATTATGCATGACGATCGCGGTGTCGTGGTCGCCGATTTGCGGGATCGCCTCGACCAGGCTTGCCGGCAGGTTGAACTTGCTGCTCTCCCAATTGCCCGGCAGGTTCTGCGCGCCCTTCTCGATCGAGCCGTCCTCATTGATCACGCCGGGACAGGCGATCCCGATGAAGGGCGCCAGCTTCAGCCCATCGGTCTCGGCTTCCGCGATGAGGTCCTGCAGCATCTCGACCAGATGCTCCACCGCGGCTTCGCGCGTCGGTGCTTCGTCGGCATGGCGCCACAGCTCGGATTTCCAGACCGTGGCCTTGGAGAGGTCCGGCGCCTTTTTCCAGCGCGTCTCGACTACGCCGCAGCGGATGTTGGTGCCGCCGATGTCGACCGCCAGGATACTGTCATGAGCTTCGAAGATCCATGACGGCGCCAGATGCAGGCAGCCGATCAGCCCGGCTTCGTCGGGGTGATGGCGGATCGGCTGAAGATCAACCTTGAACTTCTCGTCCTTGAGGATGATCTCGGTGCGCGCGATCGCTAGCTCGCCAAGCCTGGAGTCACGGAAGCCACCACCGACCACGATGCGCTCAGTCTTGGCCCAGGCCTTGGTCTTGAGGAAACGCCGAGTCACATAGGCAAGCTCCAGCGCGAACTCCTCGATCGCGCTGTGAACCACGGCGGAGGCTTCGGTGTCGTCGCCGATCAGCATCGCGTCCAGCGTCTTCTTGCTGACCTGGTCGGACGGCTCATCGCCGAACGGGTCCTCGCCGGTCTTGCGCAGCGGCTTGCGCCAGCGATCGAGGATCTTGCGGAACGCGCTCTTGCTGGCGCGGTCGCCGAGGAAACCCTCGTCGTCCTTCAGTTCGATGTTGAAGCTGTCGACGTCGACAGACGGCAGCCGCGTCGCACCGTGGTGGGCGATCCCCGTTGTCAATACCAGTTCGTCGGCCATGAAATCCTTGCCCCGGTTGGAACCCGGGGATAACGGCCTGGAACGGGTTTGGTTGCGCCCGCGACGGCGGTTAGATCTTCTTGTTTGAGCATGATCTTGTCGGAAAACCGGATTCCGCTTTTCCGGATCATGCTCTAATCAGGCCGCCAGCCGCAAAATCTTGACGACGTCGGCCGGCTCGCGGATCGGCTGTGGATTCGAGCGGGTGAAGATCGATAGCATCGCATTCTTGCCGATCAGCTCGAAGCGGTCCTCGCCCACCCCGACATCGGCCAGCCGCCGCGGCAGGCCGAGCCTCGCGATGAAGGCGGCGAAGGCCTCGCCGGCATCGAGCTCGGGCGCGCCAAGCGCTGCCGCGATCTTCTTCTGCGCCTGCTCGGTCGCGGGGCGATTGTAGCGGAGCACGCTCGGCATCATCACCGCCGTGCAGAAATAATGCGGCACATCACAGGTGCCGCCGAGCACATGGCCGATCGCGTGGCTCGCCCCCATCGGCACCCGCCCCTGCAGCCCGAACGCCGACATCCAGGAGCCCAACTGGCAATTGATGCGTGCCGCTTCGTCGTTCGGATCCTCCTTGGTGCGCAAGAGGCCGTCATGGAGATAGCGCAGGCCCTGCAGGCAGACGGCATCGACCAGCGCATTGCCGCGGATCGAGCAGATCGCCTCGATGCCGTGATCCATCGCGCGGGTGCCCGAGCCAAGCCATAGCTTCTCCGGCGTGTAGCGCGTGATGGCGGGATCGAGGATGATGGTGCGCGGCATCATCATCGGGTGATTGAAGATCTGCTTCAGCTTGCGGCGCGTGTCGGTCACCAGGGTGCCGGAATTGTACTCGCCGCCGGACAGCGTGCTTGGGATCGCAATCATCCGCACCTTCGGCGTGCGGAACGGACCGAAGCGGCGCTCCGGCGTGGTCTCATAGCCGTCGAGCCCGGAAGGATCGAAGATCTCGTGCTCCATGCACATCAGCACGATCTTGGCCGCATCCACCACCGAGCCGCCGCCGATCGCGACGACGAGATCGGCGCCGGCCTCCTTGGCCTGCTTTGCGGTCTGCACCACGACGTCGCGCGTGGTGTGCTGCGGGATGCCGTCGAAGGTCGCGGCATAACGATCGCCGAGGGCGGTGCGGATCTTCTCGATCTCGTCGGTCGTGGTGTTGAGCGTGCGGCTGACGATTAGATAGACGCGTTTGGCGCCGAGCCTTTCTGCCTCCTCGCGCAGCGCTTCAGTCGCGGGCTTGCCATAGATAACCGAGTCCATTGGGGGATATTGATAGCTGCCCGCGCTATGCATGTTCGTCTCCGTGTCTGGTGCGTATCGGACGTCAGGCCTGGAACTTGGTGAAGTCAGGTGGCCTACGCTCGGCGAAGGCTGCAAAGGCTTCGCGCGCTTCGGGCGTCTTGAGGCGCTCCTTGAACAGGCTGCCTTCCTCGGCCATCCGCGCCGCGATCCGCTCATGGTCGCGCATCAACTGCTTGGTGAGGCTGAGCGAGCCGGCCGGCCGCTTGGTCAGCGCGATCGCTGCATCGCGCGCCTTCTTGCGCAGCTCCGTCTGCGGCACGACTGCATTCGCGAGCCCGCAGGCCAGCGCGGCGGATGCCTCCATCGGCTCACCGAGCGCGAACATCGCGTAGGCCCGGGCATGGCCGATCCGGAGCGGCAGCAGGAAGCTCGAGGCCGCTTCCGGCACCAGCGCGAGATTGACGAACGGCGTGATCAGCCGCGCATTGTCGGCGAGATAAACGAGGTCGCAATGCAACAGCATCGTGGTGCCGACGCCGACGGCATTGCCCTGCACGGCGGCAACCAGCGGCTTCTTGGCCTTGCCGATGGTGGCGATGAAGCGATGCGCTCCGCCCTCGACGGAATTGTTGCCGCTGGATTGGCTGGCAAAATCAGCGAGGTCGTTGCCCGCCGTAAAGCTGTCGCCATCGCCCTGGAACAGGATCACCCGGACCAAGCCATCGATCTCGGCGCGTTCGAGTGCGTCGGACATGGCGTCATACATCGCCACGGTGAGCGCGTTCTTCTTCTCGGGACGCTGCAAGGTCACCGTCATCACGCCGTCGACGATCTCGGTCTTGACATGCTCGCTCATGATTTGCTCCCTACCTCGCCGTTACCACTTTTCGCCGAACGGGCGGATTTCCAGCTCGAACGTCCAGGCGCTCTTCGGCTGCTGGTAGAGCTGCCAATAGGAGGCAGCGACGGAGGACGGCGGCATCAACAGATCGGGATTGTCGAGCGCGTTGGGGCCCAACGCTTCGATGCGCCGCTGCCGCACCCATTCGGTGTCGACGCCGGAGTCGATGATGAGATGGGCGACGTGGATGTTCTTCGGCCCGAGCTCGCGCGCCATCGCTTGCGCGACCGCGCGCAGGCCGAACTTGGCGCTCGCGAAGGCCGCGTAGCCCGATCCACCGCGCAACGATGCCGTGGCGCCGGTGAAGAAGATGTTGCCTTGGCCACGCGGCAGCATCAGCCGCGCCGCCTCGCGTCCGGCGAGGAAGCCGGAATAGCAGGCCATCTCCCAGACCTTGCGGAACACGCGCTCAGTGGTCTCCAGGATCGGAAAGTTGACGTTGGCGCCGATGTTGAAGATGCAGACTTCGAGCGGCGCGTGCTTGTCGGCGTCGTTGAGGAAGGAGATGATCTCCTCCTCCTTTCGCGCGTCGAGCGAGCGCGCATGGATCTCGCCGCCGGCCGCCTCGATCTCCTTCACCAGCGGCTCGAGCTTGGCGCCGTTACGTCGTCCGGCGAAGATCGTGAAGCCTTCGGACGCAAATTTCTTGGCGATCTCGCCGCCGATATAATCGCCGGCCCCGATGACCGCCGCCGTCGCATTTCTCTTCTGCATTGGCCTCTCCCGACTGCTGATTGGAAATAAATCGATCTCGCCGCGTGCTCAGGACGTGCGCAGCGACTCCGCCAGTTTGTGCTTCAATATCTTGCCCGTCGAGGTCGCCGGCAGCGCGTCGAGCAGGATGATCTCCGAGGGCCGCTTGTAGGAGGTGAGCTGCGGCGCGACATGGGCCATCAGGTCCTCCGCCGTCGCCTTCGAGCCCTGCAGCAGCTGGACGAACGCGACCACTTCCTCATTGCCCTCGACTGGCCGCCCCACCACGGCGCACTGCACCACGGCGTCGTGGGTCGAGAGCACCGCCTCGATCTCCGCCGGATAGACGTTGAAGCCGGAGCGGATGATCATCTCCTTGGTACGGCCCACGATATAGAGGCAGTCGCCCTCGAAACGCGCGAGATCGCCGGTGTTGAACCAGCCATCGGGATCGATCGCCTTCGCGGTAAGATCGGGCGCGCGGTAATAGCCGCGCATGACGTTGGCGCCGCGGACATGGAGCTCGCCGACCGCGCCGCTTGCGACCAGCTTGCCATCCCTGCCGACGATCCTGGCCTCGAGACCGGGCAGCAGCGTCCCGACGCCATGGTCGGCTCTCGGCGCCTCCGGACGGATGCCGGAAATCCCGGGCGAGCATTCGGTGATGCCGTAGCCGTTGAGCAAAGGCAGCCCGAGCTCCTGTTCGACCCGCGATTTCAGATCGAGGTCGAGCGGCGCGCCCGCGACCGAGATCAGGCGCAGCGCGCCGCGGTTCAGTTTCGAAAGACCTGACGTCCGCTTGTATTCGAGCAGGCGCTGATAGGTGGCGGGAACGCCGTTCAGGATCGTGATGCCTTCCTCCGCCATCGCCCGCACCAACGCCGCCGGATCATACTTCGCGACCAGGCGGACCGTGGCGCCGGTCATCAGCGTCATCGTCAGCAGCGAGATGCCGACGATGTGCGAGATCGGCAGCACGCAATATTGCACGTCGTCCGACGTCATGTTGCGCAGCGCCGCGGTGGTCTGGGCGCTGAACAAGAGATTGCGGTGCGTCAGCATCACGCCTTTCGGCGCGCCCGTGGTGCCCGAGGTGTAGATCAGCACGGCAACCTGGCTGGCGCCGTCGGCCTCGACCGGCTCGGGCGAGGTCGCCTCGTTCAGCGCGGATACGCCGATGCCATAGAGCGGGCCGACATCCTGCACCGGTGCGCTGTAACGCGCGGCATGCGCGGCCGCTTCCTTGGAAACGTCGGTGGTGAGGAAGACGCGGCGCGCGCCGCTGTGATCCCGGATCTGGTCCAGTTCGCGCGGCGATAGCCGCGGATTGACCACGATCGCCCAGGCATCGAGCTGGCTCGCGGCGAACAGAAGGCACGCGAGCGGGATCGCGTTCTCGCTGACGATCATGATGCGGTCGCCGGCGCGGATGCCGAGCGCACGCAGCGCGTCCGCGGTGCCGCCAATGGCGCGATCGAGTTCGCGGTAGGTCAGGCTGCCGCCGTCATCGATCAGCGCCGTGCGATCCGGCGTCGCCGCGACATGCCGGTCGATCACCTCGTGGATCCGGTTCGGCAGATTTGCCAGAATTTCGGCCGCCGGGGCCGCTCGCTCCAATATCGTCAACGACACCTCCCGCCTCCACGACCCTTGTTCCGGGCCTTGCTGTGAATTGGTTTGCTTAGGTTCCTGGCCGTCTCGCGCGGCCTTTCGCCGCCGCGAGCTGGGCGACGATCTCTTCCTCGACCTCGCGCAGGCGATCCTTGCCGAAGAACATCTCGTCGCCGACGAAGAAAGTCGGCGAGCCGAACTCGCCGCGCGCCACCGCGGCTTGCGTGTTCTCGATCAGCTTCTTCTTGACGTCGTCCTGCTGGATGCGCGCGAGCACGCGGTCGATATCGACACCGGAGGCGAGGAACGCGTCGCGGAAGACCTGCGGATCGTCCATCTTCTTTGGCTCGACCCACATGTGGTGGTAGGCCGCACGGAAATAGGGCTCGAACAATCCCTCGAATTCCGCGGCGATCACGCCGCGCATCAGCATCAACGTGTTCACCGGGAAGAACGGGTTCGACTTGAATTTCGTGATGTGGTGGCGCCGCAGGAAGCGCTCGGTTTCCAGTGCGTTGTATTCGGCCTTGTTCTTGATCCCGCGCAGCGCGTCGAACGGCGACATGTTGCCGGTCGCCTTGTAGACGCCGCCGAGCAACACTGGGACGTAGTCGAACTTCACGCCGGTGCGCTTTTCGATTGCCGGCAGGACCAGCTCGGCGAGATAGGCGTTCGGGCTGCCGAAATCGAAATGAAACTCGACCTTGAACGGAGCAGCCATCGATTGCCTTCCTCGCATAGGGCGGCCCGTCGCCGCCATCGGTTGCGACCTCGGCTTTAAAGTTCTATTTTAGAACTGTCAATAGCGGATTGGGCTCTGCGGTAACGGTCGACGCACAAACGGTTGAACGAGCCTCAGTGCCGAATTAGAATGAATCCTGCTTCGCGGACTGCAGGTGACTGGAGACATTGATGAAATGGGATACGCTTGAAGAGGAGCCGTGCTCGCTGGCCCGCACGGTGGCCGTGATCGGCGACCGCTGGAGTCTCCTGATCCTGCGCGAGTGCTTTCTTCGCAAGCGGAGGTTCGAGGCGTTCCAGTCCTCGCTCGGCATCACCCGCCATCTGCTCGCCGAGCGGCTGAAGAAGCTGGTGCGCTTCGGCGTGCTGCGCCGAATCCCGTACCAGGAATCGCCGAAGCGCTACGAATATATTCTGACGCAGAAGGGCCTCGACCTCTATCCGATCATCATGTCGATCGTGCACTGGGGCAACATCCACATGGTCGACTCGCGCGGCCGACCGATGCTGCATCAGCACAAGAACTGCGGACACATGTTCGACCCGGTGATGGTCTGCTCGGAATGCGGCGAGCCGCTGTCGGCCAAGGCCGTCCATGTGCATCCGGGCCCCGGCGCCCGCCAGACCTCGCCGGTGCACGCCATGGCGGCGGATGATCCGAAGGCGAAGACCAAGACCGGGACGTGACTGGGGCGCGGTAGCCCGGGTGGAGCGGAACGCGTAACCCGGGGCCGATGGATGACCCGGGTTGCGCTGCGCTCCACCGGGCTACGGGCCGGGAACCTCGCTCAAACCGGCCTAAAATCGCTCCGAATCCTTCATTTTCGGCCGGTTTTCGGCCCGTTTGCCTTGACTCTTGGCGCTTGACCGCTATAACGGCCGTCAATCCGGCGTGGGATTTCTCGCGCCGTTTGTTTTTGCGCGAATTCCGGGCACGTCCCCGCGCCGCGCGAAAATCGTAACCCATAGCGACTGAACAAGAAGCCGGCCCGGGGGATACCCCGAGGACGGGATCGAACACGAAGGAATAAAACGATGTTCGCAGTCATCAAAACCGGCGGCCGGCAGTACCGCGTCGTTCCGGATGATGTTCTCGAGATTGGCAAGATCGCCGGCGATGTCGGCACGATCGTGCAGCTTGGCGAGGTTCTGGTGGTCGGCGGCGAAACGCCGGTTCTGGGCGTGCCGACGGTGGCCGGCGCTTCGGTGGCGGCCGAGGTGCTGCAGCACAAGCGCGGTCCGAAGGTGATCGCGTTCAAGAAGCGCCGCCGCAAGAATTCCCGTCGCAAGCGCGGCTATCGCGATGAGCTGACGGTGCTGCGGATCACCGAGATCCTGACCGACAACGCGAAGCCGACGATCGGCCCGCGGCCGAAGAAGGAAAAGATTGCTGCAGCGCCCACTGAGGATGCTGCATAAGCCTTCAAAATCGCGGCGTTAGAGAAATGTGATTGTCACGTATCAAAAGTTGAAACGTGACAAAAAGTGAAATGATTCCGTCAAGGAATTGATCTAGAGAATTACTGCAGTTGGAGACGAGCTATGGCTCACAAAAAAGCAGGCGGTTCATCGCGAAACGGACGTGATTCCAAGGGCAAACGCCTTGGCGTCAAAGCGTTCGGTGGCGAGCTCGTGATTCCCGGTAACATCATCGCGCGTCAGCGCGGCACCACCTGGCATCCGGGCCTTAATGTCGGCATGGGAACCGATCATACCCTGTTCGCCAAGGTCGAGGGTCGTGTGGAGTTCCGCGCCAAAGGCAATGGCCGCACCTTCGTATCGGTAATTCCGGTGCTCGAGGCCGCAGCCGAATAGACGGTGGACGATATGAGTCCGCCGGATCCTGTTGAACCGGCGGGGCTCCAAGAGGCTCCAGGGGAGGCGGGATACCGGCCTCCCCTTTTCTGTTGCGCGTGTCCCATGTGGGGCCACGCGCAAGGATCGAAGCGTAGCGTACCGTTATCGCATCACAGGAGCCCGACATGCTGCAGGATATCCCGACCTCAATATTACGCGAGTCGAGAGGTTGCGTCCTCGAGACCGAACGGCTGACCTTGCGCAAGCCGACGCTCGCGGACGTAAAAGCAATTGCGCATCTCGCCAATGATCGTCGCATTGCAGAGAACACCCGCCGCCTGCCGCATCCTTATCTGAACGAGCATGCGGTCGAATTCGTGCGTGCGACTACCGGGGGAGGCGGCGAGACCGTGTTCCTGATCGAGACCAGCTCCGCGCCGATAGGCGTGGTCGGCATCGACTGGCGCGAGCCTGATACTCCGGAGCTCGGCTACTGGCTCGGCGTCGAACATTGGGGCCAGGGCTTTGGCACCGAGGCCGCGCGCGCCACGATCGACTACTTCTTCGAGGAGTTCGGCCACGACTACCTGTTCTCCGGCGCCCGCGTCGCCAACCCGTCGTCGCGCAACATCCTGGAGAAATGCGGCTTCCAGTGGAGCGGCGTCGAGCTGCACCGCTTCGAAGCGCTCGGCTCCTCCACCCCGGTCGACTGCTTCCGCCTGTCGCGCAGCGTCTGGTCGTCGCTGAGGCGCTGGGGCTCATCGATGCGAAGGGATCGATAGCAGAGAAGACCGCATAGGGTCTCGCCGCAAACAACACCCGTCGTCCCCGCGAAAGCGGGGACCCATAACCACAGGAAGTTGTTGAAGCGCGAGCAAGCAGAAACTGCGCAGCGTCGTTGAGGCTACCCCGGCGGGCTCACCACCGGCTCTTCCCGCCCCAGCTTCTGCTCGCGCAGGAAGATGTAGAGCCCGGCGGCGATGATGATCGCGGCCCCGACGATTGTGGCCCAGGACGGCACGTCACCCCACACGACGAAGCCGAAGATCACCGCCCAGACGATCATCGAATATTGGTAGGGCACCACCACGCTTGCCGGCGCCAGCTTCAGCGAGCGATTGACACAGAACAGCGCCGCGACCGAGATCAGCCCGGCGACGAAGAAGAGAGCAAGGCTGCCGGCATCCGGCGTCGCCCAGCCGAACGGCGACAGCACGGCGCCGAGCAGGAACGTGCCGCAGAACTGCGACGAGGTCAGCACGATATCGGGTGTTGCGCGCAGCGAGCGCGTGATCAGCATCAGGACCGCGAACGACATGCTGCCGCCGAGCGCAATCATCGCCGGCAAGCTCACGGTTTGCGCCGATGGCCTGAGCGCGATCAATACGCCGCAGAAGCCGACCAGGATCGCGCTCCAGCGCCGCCAGCCGATCTGCTCGCCGAGCACCAGACCCGACAGCGCGGTGACGAAGATCGGGCCGGCAAGATAATAGGTGATGACGTCGGCGAGCGGCAGGTAGACGGTCGCAAGGAAGAAGGCGGCAACCTCGAGCGTTGACAGCGTCACCCGCAGCAATTGCAGCCAGGGACGCTCGATAGGGAAGAACTTCGCACGCTGCTTCCAGATGATCGGCAGCAGCACCACCAGTGCCGCACAGGCGCGCAGCCACAACAGCTGTCCGACCGAATAGGTCGCGACAAGGAATTTCCCCATCGCATCGCCGAACGAGAACATGAAGATCGACAGCAGCATCAGCCCGATGCCGGCAAGCCGGGCGGAGCGATCATCATAGGCGGAGAGTTTTGCGAACAGGGTCATGGATGACTGGGATGCTTCTCGTCATGGCGGGATTAGAGCATGATCCGGAAAAGTGTGACGCGGTTTTCCGAAAAGATCATGCTCAAACAATAACCTAAAGCGCGATGATGCTTCATCCTCATCTCATCGCGCTTTAGGCGGAATCGATTGCCGCATCAACATCGCTGCGATACCGGTACATCACAAAACAATTCTGCCGAGGAAAGCCCTGATATGACCGACTTCGACCCCGCCCAGCACCGCATGGTGCAAGCACAGCGCTGGTTCGAAGATTTCACCCTCGGCGAGCGCTTTGTGATCCCGAGCCGGACCCAGACCGAGGCGGTGTTCGCGGCGTTCCAGACCGCCAGCGGCGACACCCATCCGATCCACTATGACGTCGAATATTGCCGCGCCCGCGGCATGCCGCACCTGCTCGCGCACGGCTTTCAGACCCTGATCCACACCGCGCCCGGTGCCGGGCTGTTTCCGTTCATCGTCGAGGAATCCATGATCGGCTTTCTCGAGCAGTCGAGCCGCTTCTTGAAGCCGGTCTATGCCGGCGACACCATCTATCCCGCGCTCGAAGTGACCGAGCTTACGCCCGGCCGCACCACCGGCGTCGTGACCCTGCGCTCCACCGTGTTCAACCAGCGCCGCGAATTGGTGCTCGAAGGCATGCAGAAGTTCTTGATCCGGCGACGGCCAGCCTAAAGCGAAACGCCTTCGTGCGCGAGCAGCCAGCGCTTGCGCTCCAACCCACCGCCATATTTGACCAGCGCGCCATTGGCACCGATCAGGCGATGACAGGGCAGCACGACGCTGATCGGGTTCGAGCCGTTGGCATGACCGACAGCGCGCTGCGCGTTGGGCGCACCGAGCTTTGCCGCCATTGCGCCATAGCTCATCGTCGTGCCCACGGGGATCTTCGCCAGCGCGGTCCAGACCTTGTTTTGGAACGCCGTGCCCGCGACGCGCCACTGGATGCCGCCGAGGCGATCGAGATCGCCCTTGAAATATTCGGACAGCGCGGCGCGAATGTCCTTCGGCGCACGCGCCTGTTTCAAGACCACGGCGCCATAGTGCAGGCGCAGCAGCTCGTTCATGCGCGCCTCATAGTCCTCCCAATCCAGCGCGCGGAGCACGCCGTCGTCATCGGTGACCAGCAACGCCACGCCGATCGGCGTTTCCAGCCGATCGAGACCAAATGTTGTGGCCGGCTTCGTCAGTTTGTCGCGTACAGGCATTGTCGTCCTGACATCGATGAACAGTCGCATTTTCGATCCGTCGCGTGCTAGCGTCCACCCGGTTTCCGGGGATGGGGGACAAGATGTTCTGGATCGCAAACCTCTTGGTCGCGGTGGTGGCGGCACTGCACGTCTATTTCCTGATCCTGGAGATGTTTCTCTGGACCAAGCCGCTCGGCCTGAAGACGTTTCGCAACTCGATCGAGAAGGCTACCGAGTCGGCCGTGCTGGCTGCCAACCAGGGCCTCTATAACGGCTTCCTCGCGGCAGGCCTGATCTGGGGCCTGCTTCACGCCAACCCGGGCTTCGCGTTTCAGATCAAGACATTCTTCCTGCTCTGCGTAATCGTTGCCGGCGTCTATGGCGCGGCAACCGTCAGCCGCCGGATCCTCTATGTGCAGGCGGCTCCTGCTGCGCTCGCGCTGATTCTGCTCTGGCTTGTCTAGAGCGTTTTCAAGCGAAGCATGCCCTCGGACTTGATCCAGGGTGGACACCGGTTCGCGTGAAGAAAACGCGTCAAAACAAGAATCTGGAGCTTCGGTTCTGATTCCATCAGAACCGAAGCTCTAGCCAACACCCTACTTTGGTCGACTGATATCGCTCGGCTTTTCAGCACGACTCCACCTTGCATTGCAGCAAGGGTTCCTCCACTATCGCCGCTAGCGATGGCATCCGGCGGGCCTTTAAGTCCGGCGGAGAAGATCATCGGCACAATCACAACACATGAGGAAACTGCGAATGAGGAACGGGTTTTTGCATCTGGTCACAGGGACGGCGCTGGCATTCGCGCTGTCGGTTTCGGCGGCCAATGCCCAGAAGAAATACGACCCCGGCGCCAGCGACACCGAGATCAAGGTCGGCCAGACCGTGCCGTTCTCCGGACCTGCATCGGCCTATGCCTCGATCGGCAAGACCCAGGCCGCCTATATGAAGATGATCAACGACCAGGGCGGCGTGAACGGGCGCAAGATCAACCTGATCCAGTACGACGACGCCTACTCGCCGCCGAAGGCCGTCGAGCAGGCGCGCAAGCTGGTCGAAAGCGACGAGGTGCTTCTGACTTTCCAGATCGTCGGCACGCCATCCAATGCGGCGGTCCAGAAATATCTCAACTCCAAGAAGGTGCCGCAGCTTTTCGCAGCAACCGGCGCCTCGAAGTTCACCGACCCGAAGAATTTCCCGTGGACGATGGGCTTCAATCCGAACTACTTCGTCGAGGGCCGCATCTACGGCCAGTACATTCTGAAGAACCATCCGAACGCCAAGGTCGGCATCCTCTATCAGAACGACGACCTCGGCAAAGACTACCTGAACGGCATCAAAGCCGGGCTCGGCGACAAGGCGGCCAGCATGGTGGTGGCGGAAGCCTCCTACGAGGTCTCAGATCCGACCGTGGATTCGCAGATCCTCAAGATCAAGGACGCCGGTGCGGACTTGTTCTTCAGCGCCACCACGCCGAAGCAGGCGGCGCAGGCGATCAAGAAGATCGCCGAACTCGGCTGGAAGCCAGTGCAGATCGTCGACATCAACGCGACCTCTGTCGGCGCGGTGATGAAGCCCGCCGGCCTCGAGGCGGCCAAGGGCGTGATCAGCGTCAACTACGGCAAGGATCCGCTCGATCCGACCTGGAAGGATGATGCCGGCATGAAGAAGTATTTCGAGTTCATGGCCAAGTACTATCCGGAAGGCGATAAGGACTCGAACTTCAACACCTACGGCTACTCGACCGCGCAGCTCCTGATCCATGTGCTCAAGGAGTGCGGCGACAATCTCACGCGCGAGAACGTGATGAAGCAGGCCGCCAGCCTCAAGAACGTGCAGCTCGACCTCTCGCTGCCCGGCATCGTCGCCAACACCTCGCCGACCGATTACCGCGTCAACAAGCAGCTCCAGATGATGCGCTTCAACGGCGAGCGCTGGGAACTGTTCGGTCCGATCCTCGAGGACGCCGGCCCCGCGGGTTAGTGGGACGGCTTATGGAAGACACGATCGGCGGCCTCCGGGCCGCCGATTTGTTTTATGCGTCGCTGCGCTGCTTGACCCTCATGGCGAGGAGCGCCAACGGGTCCGCGCAAGGCGCGGCCCGATGACAGGCTCCGCGCGTCTCGAGACGATGCTCCGCATCGCTCGGAGAACCATGAGGCCCCCGCCCGTGGCCTCGCCTTTCGAGACGGTCGCTTCGCGACCTCTTCAGGGGATAGGGCGGAGCACGCTGCCCCATCCGCCATTGCGAGCGCAAGCGAAGCAATCCATCTCTCCACTCGCGGAGGCATGGATTGCTTCGCTCCGCTCGCAATGACGGGAAAAAGCCTACTTCGGAATCTCCCCGAACGTCTTACCGGCCGGCAGCACCGCGTGGCGGATCAATCTCCACCGCGGCCTGGCGGTGCTTCACCGCTTCGCGATAGACGGGATCGCGGATCATTTCGACGAAGGCGGCGACGCTTGGGTATTCGGCGATGAAGCTATGATCCCAGCGTTCGGCCTCGGGCCCGATCAGCATCAATTCGAAGCGGCCCTGCCAGACGATGCGGCCGCCGAGCCGCTCGAACACCGGCCCGCTCTCGCGGCCATAGGCCGCATAGGCTTCGGCGCCGGTCACCTTGCGGCCGTCCGGATAGGCGGCCCATTCGCGCAGGCGAACCAGATTGAGCATGTGGATCGGCCCCGGCCGATCACTCTCCCTGAACTGCGCGAAGACTTCCTTGGTCGGATCGATATGGCCCATGCGTCGCTCCTTTCTTTGTTTGGCGCGTTTTCTACGCCTGGTTCCCCAATCCTTACCACGCGCCGCCTCACCTCCTAATCCCGCGTTAAGCTTTGCGTAACCGGGCCTTAAACCGGGACCGCTAGCGTGCGGCGGAACGTGGTGTGAGCAGCGTTTGTGGATGGCGTGGGGAAAGAAAAAGAGCGGCGGGCGCAAGGAGCCGCTATTCGGGCTTCCGGCCGCGCTCGCCGATTTGCGGCTCTCGCCGGCCGACCGCATCCCCAATCCCGAAGACAGACCGAAGAGATCCGCCAAGCGCAGCGGCAACGGCAGCAGCGGCAGCAGTGACCCCGGCGCGGAACCGCCGCGCGAGCGCAAGCCTGCCCCGAGTGGCGGGAAACGGCGGAAATCGCGCGGCGGCTTTTCGATCGGCCGCCTGTTCTATTGGGGCGTGGTGCTCGGCCTGTGGGCGGCGATTGCGGTTATCGGCGTCGTGGTCTGGGTCGGCGCGCATCTGCCGCCGATCCAATCGCTCGAAATCCCGAAGCGCCCGCCGACGATCCAGATCGTCGGCATGGACGGCAGCATGCTGGCGCAGCGCGGCGAAATGGCCGGCGCCAATGTCGCGCTGAAGGACCTGCCGCCATACCTGCCGAAAGCCTTCATCGCCATCGAGGACCGCCGCTTCTACTCGCATTACGGTGTCGACCCGATCGGCATCGCGCGCGCAGCGGTGACCAATCTCCTGCGTCGCGGCGTGTCGCAGGGCGGCTCGACGCTGACGCAGCAGCTCGCCAAGAATCTGTTCCTCACCCAGGAGCGCACCATGCAGCGCAAGCTGCAGGAGGCCGAGCTCGCGATCTGGCTGGAGCGCAAGCATTCCAAGAACGAGATCTTGGAGCTCTATCTCAACCGCGTCTATTTCGGCTCCGGCGCCTACGGCGTAGAGGCCGCGGCGCAACGCTATTTCGGCAAGTCCGCCAAGAACGTGACATTGGCGGAAGCCGCGATGCTTGCAGGCCTCGTCAAATCGCCGTCGTGGCTGGCGCCGAACCGCAATCCTGAAGGCGCCGAGCAGCGCGCGCAGGTCGTGCTGTCGGCGATGGCGGACGCCAAGTTCATCACCGAGACCCAGGCGCAGGCCTCGATCGGCCATCCCTCCTACAACGTGAAGCCGGCCGGCGCCGGCACCGTGAACTATGTCGCCGACTGGATCGGCGAAGTGCTCGACGACCTCGTCGGCCAGATCGACCAGAACATCACGGTCGAGACCACGATCGATCCGAAGCTGCAGAACGTCGCCGAAGCCGCCATCATCGACGAGCTCGCCGCCAAGAGCGTGAAGTTCAACGTCACCCAGGGCGCGCTGGTGGCGATGACGCCCGAGGGCGCGGTGCGCGCCATGGTGGGCGGACGAAACTATGCCGAGAGCCAGTACAACCGCGCGGTGACCGCCAAGCGCCAGCCCGGCTCGGCCTTCAAGCCGTTCGTCTATCTCACCGCGGTCGAGGCCGGGCTGACGCCGGAGACGATCCGCACCGATGCGCCGCTCGATATCAAGGGCTGGAAGCCGGAGAACTACACCCACGAATATTTCGGCTCGGTGACGCTGACGCAGGCGCTGGCGATGTCGCTGAACACGGTCGCGGTCAGGCTCGGGCTCGAGGTCGGGCCGAAGAACGTGGTGCGGACCGCACACCGGCTCGGCATCTCCTCCAAGCTCGACGCCAACCCCTCGATCGCGCTCGGCACCTCCGAGGTCTCGGTGATCGAGCTGGTCGGCGCCTACGCGCCCTTTGCCAATGGCGGCACCGCCGTCTCGCCGCATGTGGTGACGAGGATCCGCACCGATAAAGGCAAGCTGCTCTACGTCCGCCCGGCCGACCCGCTCGCCCGGGTGGTCGAGCCGCGTTATGTCGCGATGATGAACGCGATGATGATGGAGACGCTGATTTCCGGCACCGCGCGCAAGGCCGAAATTCCGGGCTGGATCGCGGCCGGCAAGACCGGCACCAGCCAGGATTTCCGCGATGCCTGGTTCATCGGCTACACCGCCAATCTCGTCACCGGCGTCTGGCTCGGCAACGACGACAATTCGCCCACCAAGAAGGCGACCGGCGGTGGACTGCCGGTGGAGGTGTGGAGCCGCTTCATGCGCACGGCGCATCAGGGCGTGCCGGTCGCGAGCCTGCCGAATTCGCAAGTCGGCTGGGCGCTGTCGAACCTGGTGCAGGCCTCGTCGCAGGTCAGCGCGCCATCACCGCAGTCGCTCGCGCCACCCGCACCCGTTCCATCCGCCGGTCAGTATCGCCCGCCAACGCCGGCGCCGACGCGGGCCTCCACACCGCCCAATCCCGGTGCGCGTCCGGAAGCTGCGGCGGGATTGGATGGTTGGCTGGTCGATCGCCTGTTCGGCGGCCGCTGATCGCGTAGTTCTTGTAGGATGGGTAGAGCAAAGCGAAACCCATCAATTGGGCCGCGGCGGCGAAGGTGATGGGTTTCGCTTCGCTCTACCCATCCTACGAGTCTAGCTATTCCGTCCTCCCGGCGAAGGCCGGGACCCATACCGCGTGATCTGTCGATAAGGATTCGGGGCAGTCGCCGTCCGCAAAACTGCTCCCTGGGGTTATGGGTCCCGGGTCAAGCCCGGGACGACAGCGGAGAGCGCGGCTTAATCCTCGATCCCGTAGCGGTGCAGGTCGTTGCCGTGGGTGTCGAGCCAGGTCTTGGCGCGATCCACCGACGAGCAGATCCGGCCCACGGTCTTCCAGAACCGCAGCGAGTGATTCATCTCGACCAAATGCGAGACTTCATGCGCGGCGAGATAGTCGAGCACGTAGGGCGGCGCGAGGATCAGGCGCCAGGAGAACGACAGCGATCCGTGCGAAGTGCAGGAACCCCAGCGGCTCGATTGATCGCGGATCGAGACACGGCGCACGCGCACACCGAGTTCCGCCGCATACGCCAAGGAAGCCTTGTGCAAATCCTTGCGCGCTTCGCGCTTGAGGAAGTCGTGCACGCGGCGGTCCATGTGCTCCGGCTCGCCGGCCACGCACAAAATCCTTTCGCCGCTGTCACGGATCTCGGTCCACACCGTGCCGCGCTCGCCGGCGCGATGCACGAGCCGATGCGGCACGCCTCGCAGCGGCACCACTGTGCCGGGTTGGAACGGTGCCGCCTTCGGCAGACGACCGAGACGCGCGGCGATCCAGCCGCCATGAAGCTGCGCGAAGTCGCGCGCGTCGGCGATGGTGCCGCGCGGCGGCATCGTGAGGATCGCTTCGCGGTCAGTTGGATGAATGCGAAGCGTGTAGCGACGCGCGCGCCTATGCCGCCGTAGCCTGATCGCGAAATATTGGGAGCCGTGCTTGATGAGAAGAGTCGAGGGTTCGGCGGGCCGCCGATAGAGGAGCGCGCGAGTAGCCATTTCTGAGAGTCCGGGGAGGAGGAGTTCGCCCGGATTCTGCCATATCCGCCGCCAGGGAAATCGCTCGGCGCAAAAACAAATCATTTGCCCAATATACAGAGGCTGCCCGTGGTTTGACCCCCACATCGTGGGGTCGGAACCCGAAAAATTTGGGCCGACCCGGCCCGAAATCACCTCCCAAGGAACGAGTCAAAACTCATTCCTTGAGCGATCGCCGAATCCGGATTCTTTTAATCAATTCAGCGACTTACAAACCCACCCAAAACGGGCTCGATCACGTCGCTATTCAGCGGCTGCGACCAAGGAAAGCCGCGTATTCGCCGACGAAACCATGAAATCGGAGATGCGCGGCACGATTTCAGCGCGGAAACGCGAACCGTTGAACACACCATAGTGTCCGACGCCCTTCTGCACGTAATGCACGCGGCGATGATCGGGAATCGACGTGCACAAAGCATGCGTCGCTTCGGTCTGGCCAAGGCCGGAGATGTCGTCCTTCTCGCCTTCCACCGTCATCAACGCAACGCGCCTGATCTTGGAGGGAACGACCAGCTCGCCACGATGGGTCATCTCGCCCTTCGGCAGCGCGTGCTTGACGAAGACGAGGTCGACCGTCTGCAGATAATACTCGGCGGTCAGGTCCATCACCGCGAGATATTCGTCATAGAATTCGCGATGCTTGTCGACGAGATCGCCGTCGCCCTTCACCAGATTGGCGAACAGCGCCTTGTGCGCATCCATGTGGCGGTCGAGATTCATGCTGATGAAGCCGTTGAGCTGCAGGAATCCCGGATAGACGTCGCGCATCATGCCAGGATGCGGGAACGGCACCTTGGTGATGACATTGTTGCGGAACCATTCGATGCCGCGTTCGGCGGCGAGGTTGTTGACCGCAGTCGGATTGCGGCGGGTGTCGATCGGGCCGCCCATCAGCGTCATCGACAGCGGCACGAAGGGATCGCGCCGCGCTTCCATGAGCGAGACCGCGACCACCACGGGCACCGAGGGCTGGCAGACCGCGATGACATGCATGTTGCCGCCAAGCGCATGCAGCATCTCGATGAGGTAATCGACATAATCATCGAGATCGAAGCGGCCTTCGGACAGCGGCACCATGCGCGCATCGGCCCAATCGGTGATGTAGACCTCGTGGGTCGGCAGGAAGGCTTCGACCGTGCCACGCAGCAGCGTCGCGTAATGGCCGGACATCGGCGCTACGATCAGCACGCGCGGCTGGGGGCTGCGGAGCGGCCGGGTCAGCTTGCGATCGAAATAGAGCAGCCGGCAGAACGGCTTTTCCCAGACCGTGCGGACTTCAACCGCCGTACGCACGCCGTTGACCTCGGTCTCGTCGAGGCCCCAGTCCGGCTTGCCATAGCGGCGGGTGGTGCGCTCGAACAGTTCGCAAGCCGCGGCGACGGATTTGCCGACTTCGGTATGCGTCCACGGATTGAGCGGATTCTGAAACAGGATCTTGGTGGCGTCGGTCACCGCGCGCGCCGGGTTCAGCGACGAATGCGCCATCTCGTACATCCAGTACAGTGGCGTCGTGAGCGCCGGACTGCCTTCGGCCGCCAGCGGCGGGGCGCCGCCAAATTCACCAATCGGCATTTGCTTCAAAATCCTTGTTTGCGACGCAGCATACTGGCCAATGAGTAATAAAGCGTCAATGCACCGATCGGTCCATTTATGCCTCGAAAAGCCGTAAATAACCGGGAATCCACGGGAAAGTGAAAGTTATTCGCCGCTGCTGAGCAGCGAGCCGTTGCGTTTGGCGCTGCGCAAAAGGGCAAGAAAGATCGAAAATGACGCGACAAGCAGCACCGCGTTGATGACGAGGGCGTCGACCATCAGCTCGGTGCGGAAGACGTGGTCGATCAAGAGCGCCCGCATGCCCTCGAACACATAGGTCGGCGGCAGCATCCAGGCGACGACCTGCAGCCAGGGCGGCAAGACGCTGACGGGATAATAGATGCAGGCAAGCGGCATCAGCGCGAACATCAGCGTCCAGACGATGCTCTCCGCGCCGAGCCCGTTCCGCAGCACGAGGCCGGAGGCGAAAATGCCGACCGACCAACTCGTGAAGATCAGGTTGCAGAAGAAGGCGATCAGCGGCAGGCCAATGGCGTAGAAGTTGAACCCGAAGAAGAACAGCGCCAGCAGCGTCATCGGAATGACGCCGATGGCGAGGCGGATCAGGCTCATGATCATCAGCGAGATCAGGAACTCGATCGGCTTCAGCGGACTCATCATGAGATTGCCGAGGTTGCGCGCCCACATCTCCTCAAGGAACGAGATCGAAAAGCCGAGCTGGCCGCGGAACAGGATGTCCCACAGGATGACCGCGCCGATCAGGGTGCCGCCGGCCTGCGCAAAGAAGCCCGAGGTCTGCGAAATGTAGTTCTGCAGGAAACCCCAGGTGATGATCTGCAGCGCCGGCCAATAGACCAGTTCCAATAGTCGCGGCCAGGACGACAGCAACAGGTACCAATAGCGCAGCACCATCGCATTGATGCGGTTGAGCGACAGCCCGCGATGGACAGCAGTCTCGCTCATGTCGCGCTCTCCCGGGTGCGGCCGCGGGCGACGTCCAGGAACACCTCTTCCAGTGTGTCGCGGTTGTAGCGGGCCAGGATCCGATCGGGACTGTCGTCATCCTCGATCTTGCCGCGCTTCATGATGATGACGCGGTCGCACAGCCGCTCCACCTCCAGCATGTTGTGCGAGGCGAGCAGGATCGTCGCGTTATGGCTCTTGCGGTAGTTCTCCAGGTGCTGCCGCACCCAATCGGCGGTATCGGGATCGAGCGAGGCGGTCGGCTCGTCCAGGAGCAACAGGTCAGGTTCGTTGATCAGTGCCTTGGCGAGCGCCACGCGCGTCTTCTGGCCGGCGGACAGCTTGCCGTTGGCGCGGTCGATGAAGTCGCGCAGATCGAGGTCGGAGGCGAGCCGATCGATCCGCTCTGTGAGATTCGGCACCGCATAGAGCCGGCCGAAGATCGTGAGGTTCTGGCGCACGGTGAGCCGCATCGGCATGTCGACATAGGGGCTCTCGAAATTCATCCGCCCGAGCACCTCGGCGCTCTGCTCGGGCATCGGAAAGCCCAGCACATGGATGCGGCCGGAGGTCGGCAGCACCAGGCCCATGATCATGGCGATCGTCGTGGTCTTGCCGGCGCCATTGCCGCCGAGCAGCCCGGTGATGCTGCCGCGCGCGATCCGGAACGAGACATCGTCGACCGCACGGGTGGCCTTGTAGACCTTCACCAGATGCGCGACATCGATCGCGGCCGAAGCTACGGGATCGGAAGCTGGCGGCTTACGCGAAATTGTCTGTTCGATGTTCATTCAACCCGTTTCATTGAGGCATCACGTCCCCGAGCGCAAGGAGCTCGTCATGCCCGGGCTTGTCCCGGGCATCCACGTCTTACTCTCCCTCGGCGGCAAGAACGTGGATGGCCGGGACGAGCCCGGCCATGACGGAGGCCACAACAGCCAGATCACGCGCGTTTGTGATCGAGCTGTCGTGTAGCTAGAGTGAGGATATGACCGATGTTGCCGCCTCCGATTTCCGCCAACCGCGCCGCCATGTTCGCCTGGATACAATTCTGCGGCTGCGTTGGCTGGCCGCGCTCGGCCAGCTCGCCGCGATCTTCATTGTCGCGCAGGGCCTGGAATTCGACGTCCCCGTCATCCCCTGCATCGCCATCATCGCGCTGTCGGCGCTGCTCAATCTCGCCCTGCAGATCGCGTTCAACCCGATGCAGCGGCTGGAGCCGATCTATGCCGCGGCGCTGCTCGCGCTCAACATTGTCGAGCTTGCCGGCTTATTGTTCCTGACCGGCGGCCTGCAGAATCCGTTCTCATATTTGTTCCTGGCGCCGGTCCTGATTTCCGCCACCGCGCTGCCGGTCCGGCTGACGATCGCGCTCGGCTGTCTCGCGGTCGCCTGCGCGTCGGCGCTGGTGTTCTTTCATTTGCCGCTGCCCTGGGACGCCGACGATCCGCTGGTGCTGCCGCCGATCTATCTGTTCGGCGTCTGGCTCTCGATCCTGCTCGCGATCGGCGTCACCAGCCTGTACGCGTTCCAGGTCACCGAGGACACGCGAAAGCTCTCGGACGCGCTGGCTGCGACCGAGCTGGTATTGGCGCGCGAGCAGCATCTGACCCAACTCGACGGCCTTGCGGCCGCGGCCGCGCACGAGCTTGGCACGCCGCTCGCAACCATCTTCCTGATCTCGCGCGAGCTGGAAGGTACGGTGAAGGACGGCCCGCTCGCTGCCGACCTGAAGACGCTGCGCGAACAGGCGCAGCGCTGCCGCGACATCCTGGGCAAGATCACCCAGCTCTCCTCCACCGGCGCGCCGTTCGACCGCATGAAACTGTCGACGCTGATCGAGGAGGCTGTTGCACCGCACCGCGATTTCGGCGTTGCAATCAAGGTGCGGCTTGCTGTCGCAGTCACCACGGAACCGGTCGGCGCCCGCAATCCCGCGATCCTCTATGGCGTCGGCAACATCCTGGAAAATGCAGTGGATTTCGCCAACCAAACCGTCGAGGTGAATGCCTGGTGGAATGCCGAGACCGTCGAAATCGTCATTTCCGATGACGGTCCCGGCATCGCGCCTGATATGCTGAACCGCATCGGCGAGCCCTATTTGTCGCGGCGCCGCAGTGCGGATGAGGCGCAAAACGGCCGCACGGGGCTTGGTCTTGGCGTTTTCATCGCGCGGACGCTGCTGGAGCGCACCGGCGCCAAGGTCACGTTCACCAACCGCGTGTTTCCCGATCACGGCGCCGTGGTTCAGATCGTGTGGCCCCGCGACGTCTTCGAGACGAACGATGCCGCCGACGACATGATGGGCTGAACACAATTCGACAATTTGACGCATTAATCGCCGATTTCGGGCGGCCTTGGCATCGCCGCAGTCACACGCCATATGTTTGGGATTGGAGAAGGGATAGCAGAACCGTGAACGCCATCGCCGAACTGAACGATCAAACCGACCGCTCATTGCTCATCGTCGAGGACGACAAGCCGTTTCTGGAGCGCCTGTCGCGCGCCATGGAGACCCGCGGCTTCACCGTGACATCCTGCGATACTGTGTCCGATGGTCTGGCGCAGATCGGAAAGGCCGCGCCTGCGTTTGCGGTGGTCGATCTCCGTTTGGGCGACGGCAACGGCCTCGACGTCGTCTCGGCGTTGAAGCGCAAGCGCCCCGATGCGCGCGCGATCGTGCTCACCGGCTATGGCAACATCGCCACCGCCGTGACTGCGGTGAAGATGGGCGCGATCGATTATCTCTCCAAGCCCGCTGATGCCGACGATGTCGTCGCAGCATTGCTGGCGAGCGGCACCGAGAAATCCGAACCGCCGTCCAACCCGATGTCGGCCGACCGCGTGCGCTGGGAGCACATCCAGCGCATCTACGAGATGTGTAACCGCAACGTCTCGGAAACCGCGCGCCGCCTCAACATGCACCGCCGGACGCTGCAGCGCATCCTGGCCAAGCGCGCGCCGCGGTAATTCGTAGCGTTAATTTGTAGGGCGGGCAAAGCGCAGCGTGCCCACCATTCACGATCGGTGCAAGAGAAGGTGGGCACACTTCGCTTTGCCCACCCTACGGCTCCCCTGTTTCCCCTCATGGTGAGGAGCCGCGCAGCGGCGTCTCGAACCATGAGGCCCCGTCTGTGGCCTCATCCTTCGAGACGCGCGTTCCGCGCTCCTCAGGATGAGGGTCTCACCCTAATCTAAAACTCCGCATGGCCCTGCGGGTCGAGCAAGCGGTTGAACCGCTGCGCCGCCGCGATCGCAAAGCGCACCGTCATCAGCTTGCGGGTCGGCGCCGGCAGCCGATGCTCCGGCGCCTCGCAATGCATGTGCGCGCCATAGGCGTCGGCGATGATCAGGCCGGTATCAGTGGGAAAGATCTCGCACGGCAGATCCTGCGTGAAGGCAAAGAACAGCCGGTCGCAATGGAGGCGATAGTCCTGCCATTTCTGGTCGGCGCGCAAGTCCTCCACCGACGACTTGATCTCGACGATCCAGATCTCGCCGCGCTCGTTCAGCGCCACGAGATCGGCACGCCGGCCCGACGGCAGCGGCAATTCGCTGATGCAGGAGAACCCGAGCGAGCGCAACAGTCGCGCCGTGCCGCGCGCGATCGCAAGCGCCGTCTCCGACTGGCGACGGTCCGGCGGCGGAACAAGGGCGATGTTGCGGGCGGACGATTCCATATCAATAACCTAGCCGATTCCGCCGGACCACCCAACACGGCTATGGCGGGAACCCAAGCTGCTCTCTCCGCTTAATAGACGGCCGCTCCCGGGCGGACCTGTGAGGGAAGCCCTGTGATCGACGACCTCTGGTACAAGAACGGCGTTATCTACTGTCTTTCCGTCGACACCTATATGGATGCCAATGGCGATGGTGTCGGCGATTTCAAGGGGCTGTTGCGCCGGCTGGATTATCTCCACGGGCTCGGCGTCACCGCGATCTGGCTGATGCCGTTCCAGCCCTCGCCGGGCCGCGACGGCGGCTACGACATATCGAACTATTACGGCGTCGATCCGCGCTATGGCACGCTCGGAGACTTCGTCGAATTCACCCACGGCTGCAAGCAGCGCGGCATCCGTGTCATCATCGACCTTGTCGTCAACCACACGTCCGACCAGCATCCCTGGTTTCGCGAGGCGCGCAAGAACAAAGAATCCCAGTATCGCGACTGGTATGTCTGGTCCGACAAGAAGCCGGCCAATGCCGACACTGGCATGGTGTTTCCCGGCGTGCAGAAGTCGACCTGGAGCAGGGACAAGGAATCTGGCGCCTGGTACTTCCATCGCTTCTACGATTTTCAGCCGGACCTCAACACATCGAATCCGCATGTGCAGGCGGAGATCCTCAAGATCATGGGGTTCTGGATTCAGCTTGGCGTCTCCGGCTTCCGCATGGATGCGGTGCCCTTCGTGATTGCGACCAAGGGACCAAACGTCAAGAAGCCGGTCGAGCAATACGACATGCTGCGCGCCTTTCGCGAATTCCTGCAATGGCGCGAGGGCGACGCCATCATTCTGGCCGAAGCCAATGTGCTGCCGAAAACCGACATGGAGTATTTCGGCAGCGATGGCGACCGCATGCACATGATGTTCAATTTCCAGGTCAACCAGCATCTGTTCTATGCACTCGCCTCCGCAGACTCGCGTCCGCTCGCAAAAGCGCTCGAGGCGACAAAGCCGCGACCGGCGACGGCGCAGTGGGGCCTGTTCCTGCGCAACCATGACGAACTCGATCTCGGCCGCCTGACCGACGCGCAGCGCAAGATCGTGTTCAAGGCATTCGGTCCCGACAAGGAGATGCAGCTCTACGATCGCGGCATCCGCCGCCGCCTCGCGCCGATGCTGGGCGGCGACCGGCGCCGGCTCGAACTGGCCTACAGCCTGATGTGCACGCTGCCGGGCACGCCGGTCATCCGTTATGGTGACGAGATCGCGATGGGTGACAATCTCGATCTGCCCGAGCGCGGCTGTGCGCGCACGCCGATGCAATGGTCGACGGAGCCGCATGCCGGATTCACGAAGGGCGACAGGCCGACGGCGCCCGTCATCGATACCGGCCCTTACGGTTATGAGCACGTCAACGTCGCCAAGCAGCGCCGCGATCCCAATTCAATGCTGAACTGGACCGAGCGCATCATCCGCATGCGCAAGGAAGTCCCGGAGGTCGGCTGGGGCGACTTCAGCATCATCGACACGCATGATCCAGCCGTATTCGCGATCCGCTACGACTGGCGCAACAATTCGGTGCTGTTCGTCCATAACCTCGATGACAGACCGTGCGAGGTGGCCTTTCGGGCCGGGCTTCCCGGTGACACCGGCAAGCTCCTGATCAACCTTCTCACGGAAGACCACAGCCGCGCCAATGGCCGTGGTCAGCACCGGCTATTGCTCGAGGCCTATGGCTACCGCTGGTACAGGGTCGGCGGGCTCGATTATCTGTTGAAACGCAGCGATATCGATCAGGCCGACAAAGGCGGTCACCCGGCCTGATCATCGATGTCGGCCGATTCGCCCTGCTCCAGCTCTGGCTGGTGGAGGTCGGCGGCATCGCGATCTCGGTGCCCCGGTGGGGCGATGATGACGCCTTCATTGCCGCGCAGCTCGAGCACGCTTTCGATCGTCTCTCCCTTGCGGTCGAGGAAGGTCGACAGCAGGATTTCGCTGCCGAAAGCGATCGCGCTCGAGGTGACCGCGGCCGGCTCGGCCCCCAGGTTCAGCGCCACGATCAGCGCGCCGTCCTCGCCACGCCGGCGATAGAGCAGGATGTCGCCTTGCGCGGCGACCCGTTCATAGCTGCCGGTCACGAGCTGTGGCCATTGCCGACGAAGCGCGATCAGCGCCTTGTACAGGTTGAGGATCGACGTCCTGTCGGCACCGAGACTGGCGACGTTTTCGCGCAGCGCATCATGAGCGAGCGGCAGCCAGGGCTTTGCGGTCGAGAAGCCGGCATTGGGCTCGGCGTCCCATTGCATCGGCGTGCGGCAGCCGTCGCGGCCGACGCCGATACCCGGCACGTTCCTTTCGAAGGGATCGCGCACTTCATTGGGCGCGATCGGAACCTGGCGCATGCCGATCTCGTCACCGTAATAGAGCGTCGGCGTGCCGCGCAGCGTCAGCAGCAGCATGGCGGCGACGCGCGCCTGCTCAGGCCCGACCCGGCTCGCGACCCGCGGCCGGTCGTGATTGCCGAGCACCCAGTTCGGCCATGCGCCCTGTGGCAGCGCCTTCTCATAATCCTCGATGATCCGCTCGATCGAGCGCGCGCTCCACAAGGTCGAGAGCAGCGCGAAGTTGAACGGCATCTGCGCGCCGGTGAGATCATTGCCGTAATAGGCGACGAGGCGATGCAGCGGCAGATAGATCTCGCCGATCAGCACCCGGGCCTCGAATTCCTCGGTGACGCGCCGCATCTCGGCGATCACCTCGTGCACCTCCGCCTGGTCGGTGGAATATTGCGTCAGAAGCTTCTCATGCGGCGGCCGGCCCTCGTGATAATGCGGATTGGGCGGGTTGTCGCGAAACTTGGCGTCCTTGATCAGATGCCAGATGACGTCGACGCGAAAGCCGTCGACGCCCTTGCCGAGCCAGAACCGCATCACGTCATAGATCGCCGCCCGGACCTCCGGATTGCGCCAGTTCAGGTCCGGCTGCTGGGCCAGGAAGGCGTGGTAATAATATTGCCCGCTCTCGCTGTCATATTCCCAGGCGCTGCCGCCGAATTCCGACAGCCAATTGTTCGGCGGTCCGCCGCCCGGCTTCGGATCGCGCCAGATGTACCAGTTGCGCTTGGGGTTATCCCGCGAGCTTCGCGATTCGATGAACCAGGGATGCTGGTCCGAGGTATGGTTCGGCACCAGATCGAGGATCAGCTTCAGCCCCGCGTCGTGGGCTGCGGCGACCAGCGCGTCGAAATCCTCCATCGCGCCGAACTGCGGATCGATGCCGGTGTAGTCGGAAATGTCGTAGCCGAAATCGACCATTGGCGACGGATAGATCGGCGACAGCCAGAACGCATCGACGCCAAGTTCTCTCAAGTACGGCAATCGCCGCAAAATTCCCTTGAGATCGCCGACGCCGTCGCTGTTGGAATCCTGAAACGAGCGCGGATACACCTGATAGAAGACGCCGCGCCGCCACCAATCTTTTTCAATATCGCCCAAATCACTCATATCGTCACGTCACCCTTCAATTCAGGCTTGAACGTGGCAAGGCGCTAACGCGTGGCGTGTTTGCGTGAAAATTTCGATGCATAACGTATTAATGATTCGTATCGAAGCGAGCCGCGAGCTCCGCTTCACCTCGCCCCGCTTGCGGGGAGAGGAACATCACACGTGGCGGCCGGTCGCGAGCTGGTAGATGGTGATCAACACCTCGAACAGGATCAGCAAGACGATGATCAGCTCGAGCCGCAGCGAGCGGCGGGTATCGATGATGTCGGTCAGGACCTGCGCGGTCTCGGCGATGACCGCGAGCTTGCGGTTGAGCGATTCGGTGCGCTCCTTCAGTTCGTATTCGTCCTCGAGCCGGGCATAGAGCCGCTCGAGCTGCGGCTTGTCCCAGAGGATATCGGGCTTCTCGGACACTTCGACCGGCCCCGAGACGCGATGACGGACCGACAAGGCATTGCCGATGTGCTTCAGGATCGCGCTGCGGCTGCGATGGATCTGCCCGCTCTTGGCGAGCTCGCGCGCGAACGGCTCGGTCGTGTCGAATACCGCGGCGACCTCGCGCTCATGGCGCGCCAGCACGACGCTCTTCGCCAGCGCCTCACCGACCAGGATCAGCCGCTCCGGCGACAGGCTCTGCAGACAGATCGGACCGCCCGGCGGAATTTGATCGTCCTTCTCGGAGGCGAGCTCGATGGTGGCGCTCTCCTCCTCGCGCCGCGCAAACGGCGCGACCAGGCGCGACTGCAGCCCGCGCAGGAACTCCTCCTCCTCCAGCGCATTCAGGCCGATCAGGACCACGACACCGTAACGGAACAGGATCGCGACGCCGTTGTCATTGACGCGGAACGCCAATGGCGTCGTCGCCAGTACATCGCTGCGCTCGAGCCCCGACGTGTTCAGGCGCTCGGCCACAAAGAAGGCGCGGGCCGTGGTGCGCGCGCCTCCGAGCGGCGACCGCGAAACCTGGCTCACGGGATGTTCCGTCACGGTGGATGCCATTCCTCTTTCACACTACATGTTCAAGAACTGTGCAATCCTATCACAGACCGGCCAATGGGCGCAGGATGTTCCGGACCCTTGTTGACGGGGTCCAAGGGAAGAATAAGGTGCCGCCATGGATGACAAAACCGAAACAAAACCGAAGGCCGGCGCCATCATCGTGCCGGTGACGCTGTTCGAGCAGAACTGCACCATCCTCTGGCACGAGCCGAGCAAGAAGGCGGTCGTGATCGATCCTGGCGGCGACGTCCCGAAGATCCAGGAGGCGATCAAACAGACCGGCGTCAGCGTCGAGAAGATCTGGATCACCCATGGCCATATCGACCATGTCGGCGGCGCCGCCGAACTGCGCGATGCGCTGAAGGTGCCGATCGAGGGCCCGCATATCGCGGACAAATATCTGCTCGACAATGTCGTTGCGAGCGGCGCGCGTTTCGGCATGAGCGGCGTGCGCGACTTCGCGCCGGACCGCTGGCTCGAGGAGGGAGAGCAGGTCACGATCGGCGAACTCACCTTCGAGATCCTGCATTGCCCCGGCCATTCGCCGGGCAGCGTCGTGTTCTTCAACCGCGAATTGCGCTTCGCCCATGTCGGCGACGTCCTGTTCAACGGCTCGGTCGGCCGCACCGACCTGCCCGGCGGCAGCCACGAGACGCTGATCAGGTCGATCAAGGAGAAGCTGCTGCCGCTCGGTGACGATGTCGGCTTCATCTGCGGCCACGGCGCCGGCTCCAGCATCGGCCAGGAACGGATGACGAACCCGTTCATCACCGGCGAGCTGTGAGCGACGCCGCGGCTAGAGCATGATCCGGAAAAGTGTGAAGCGGTTTTCCCTCGCGACAAACGCGAAGCGTTTGCGCGGAGATCATGCTCAAACAATAAGCTAAAGCGCGATGATGATTCATCCTCATCTCATCGCGCTTTAGTAACCGCGGCGCCAGAATTACTTCATCAAACCAGCGGCTGTCAGTGCCCGGGTGATCACATCGCTGATCTCGCGGGCGCGGCCGCGGAGGTTGCGTGACGGCACAGCCTGACGCGAGGGAGCGGCGCGCGGCAAGGGCATCGGCTGCTTTGCCGTTTCCTTTGCGACCGGCAGCGCCACAGGCTTGACCGCCGGCTTGTCGGCTTCTTTCGGAGCCGGCGCGGGTCGGCGAGCCTGTTCGGTCAAGCCGAAGAAATTCGCGATGTGGTAGGACGACGAAATCCCGGCCTCGATCAGGAAGGCGCCGGCCTCGCCATAGCGTTCGTCATTGGCAGCGGGGCCAAGCGGCGTGCCGTGAGCCATACCGGTGATGGTGTAGGATTCGACGACCGTCTCGCCGTTCGAATCCCACCACACATCGCGCGGATAACCGTCGACCATCGTCGTCGCCATCGGCGTCTCGGGCAGGCCGTGCACGTCGAGCCATTGCCGGACGATCGCGTCCGCATTGCCGGGATTGACGGTGCGATCGGCACTGCCGTGCCAGACCGAAACCTTCGGCCACGGACCGTGGTGCTTCCACGCGCCGCGCACCAGATCGCCCAATTCAGTGGCGGTGCGCGACGACGCCTGCATCATGCCATTGAGGGCTTGGCGCAGGTTGGTGGCGATGCCGAACGGCAGGCCGGCAACGATCGCGCCGGCGGCGAACACATCCGGATAGGCCGCGAGCATCACCGATGTCATGGCGCCGCCGGCGGAGAGTCCGGTGATGTAGATGCGACGCGGATCGAGCTTGTGGTCGACCACCATGCGCGCGATCATCTGACGGATCGAGCCAGCCTCGCCCTTGCCGCGCTTGATGTCCGCCGGATTGAACCAGTTGAAGCAGGTGTTGGCGTTGTTCGCGACCTGTTGCTCCGGAAGCAGCAGCGCAAAGCCATAGTGACGCGCAAGCGTCGACCAGCCCGCGCCGAGATCGTAACCGGCCGCGGTCTGGCCGCAGCCGTGCAGCACGACCACCAGCGCGGCACCGCGCGGCAGCTCTTCCGGCACGAACGAATACATCTTCAGCGCGCCGGGATTCGATCCGAAATCGGCGGTCTCGACCAGCGGACTGTCGACCGCAGGTGCAAGGCTTCGCCCGTAGACGGCGGCAAGCCCATTGAATCCGCTCAGCCGGGGCAGATGGCTTAGGAACTCGATGTTCTTGGCAAGTGACAACAGCAACTCCTGAGGTGATTTCGTCCAGCCTCGGCCAAATCACATAGTTGCTGCAGCGCAAAATAAAAAGTCCGTATACTGTCATTTCCCGCGAAATCGTGAGGCGGCCGGTAAATTCGTGATCGCAAGATTAATTTGTGATCATGGTGCGCGCCGCATCCATGACAGGAATGCGGCGCAAATGATGATCGACAGCCCAAACAAGGCGCATGCCGCATGCAGCGCCAGCTCCGCTGAGCCTGCTACTTCGATCGCAAAGAACACGGCGCCAATTGCGGCCACGCCGGCCGCATTTCCGATCTGCGCCGTGGTGCCGTAGATGCCGGAACCCGCGCCCGCGCTCGCGGGTTTCACCGTCGAGAGCACCGCACTCGAGAGCGGCGCCATCACCAATCCTTGCCCGTAGCCGAAGATCATCAGCACCAGCGCAAGCGACGGTGCGGAAGGCGCCTCAACCAGCGCCGCTGTCACGGCAATCGCGGCAAGGCCCACAATCTGCAGCGCGCAGCCCTCGATCAGCACCAGCGTGCCGCGATGCCTGGCCCGTGCGCCGCTATGGCGCGAGGCGACCACGAAGGTGAGCGCGGCCGGCATGAAGACCAATCCGGCCTGAAGCGGCGGAATATGCAGCGCGTTCTGCATGAACATGGTCATGATCAGATAGAATGAGAGATTGGCGAAGAAGAAAAAGAACACGGCAACCAGTCCGCGCATGAAGGCTGCGTCAGTCAGCAGCGCCAGATCGATCAGCGGCATGCCGCCGCCGCGCGCGATCACGCGTTCGAGCCGGACGAATGCGGCGATGATCACAGCGCCGCCCGCCATCACCAGCCACACCCAGGGCGACCAGTGCAGGTCATGCCCGAACAACAGCGGTCCGATCAGGCACAGCAATCCCGCAAACAGCACCACCGCTCCGGGAATGTCGAGCCTCGTGCCGGCGCGATGCGGCACCGTCGGCATGATCCTGACGGCCGCGGCAATGATGACGATGCCGAAGGGCACGTTGACGAAGAACACCGCGCGCCAGCCAAGCCCGGCGAGATCGAGCGTCACCAGCACGCCGCCGAGCAGGAAGCCGGCGGCGCCGGAGAGGCCCAGCACGATGCCGTAGATGCCGAAGGCACGGGCGCGCGCGGAATCCGCAAACAGCAGATGCAGCGTCGCCAGCACCTGCGGCACCATCAGCGCCGCGGTCGCGCCCTGCGCCAGCCGCGCGACGATCAGCTCAGGTCCGGATTGCGCAAGGCCGCACCACAGTGACGCCAAGCTGAAACCCGCAACGCCGGCGACGAACACGTTCCTGGTGCCGTAGATGTCGCCGAGCCGGCCGCCGGTGACCACCAGCGTCGCATAGGCGATCAGGTAGATCGCAATCACGGCTTCGATCTCGGCCGCGCTCGCATGCAGCTCCGCCGCAATGGTCGGGATCGCGACATTGACGATGAAGGCATCGACGCCGAACATGAATTGCGCCGCGACCACGGTCGCCAACACCCACCAGCGCCGCGAGGAATCCACTGACATAGGCTCACTGACATAGGTGACGATCTGGTGCATGGCAGGGCGTTCCGTTCAAAATCTGTTGTGCGTGCAAGCTACAGATTCGGCACATTCCGGCGATTACCTCCGAGGTAAGCTTCGCACCAGGAATCGTGGGGTGGGCAAAGCGAAGCGTGCCCACCATTGCGGGCGGAATGCTTGATGGTGGGCACGTCGCTGCGCTCCTTTGCCCATCCTACGATCGCGTGCCCAAAATTCCGAGCGGCGGCATACCGCGCCGCCTGCTCAACAACCATGCATGGCGCGCGGGCTCGGAGCATTGCGTCGGACCTGCCCTGCCCGTAGGGTTGGCGCAACCAACGACAACAATAATCCTGGAGAGAACACCCAATGACACGCCTGAAATTCGGAGCCTTTCTCGCCCCGCATCACCCGATCGGCGAACATCCGCTGCTGCAATTCCGCCGCGACCTCGATTTCGTCCGGCAGCTCGACGAGCTCGGCTATGACGAGTTCTGGTGCGGCGAGCATCACTCCTCGGGCTGGGAGATGATCGCTTCGCCGGAGATGTTTCTGGCCGCCGCCGGCGAGCGCACCAAGCGGATCAAGCTCGGCACCGGCGTGATCTCGCTGCCCTATCACCATCCCTTCAACGTCGCCCAGCGCATGGTGCAGCTCGACCACATGACCGGCGGCCGCGCCATTTTCGGCTCCGGCCCGGGCGCGCTCGCTTCCGACGCGCACACGCTCGGCATCGACCCGATGACTCAGCGCGACCGCCAGGACGAGGCGATCGCAATCATCCGCCGCCTGTTCAACGGCGAGCGCGTCACCGCAAAGAGCGACTGGTTCGTGATGAACGATGCCGCGCTGCAGATCCTGCCCCTGCAGGAAGACATGCCGTTCGTGGTGGCCTCGCAGATCTCACCCTCCGGCATGACGCTCGCCGGCAAATACGGCATCGGCATCATCTCGCTCGGCTCGATGTCGACCCAGGGCCTGATGGCGCTGCCGCAGCAATGGCAATTCGCCGAGGACGCCGCCAAGAACGCCGGCACCACCGTGAGCCGGTCGAACTGGCGGGTGCTGCTGTCCTGGCACATCGCCGAGACCCGCGAGCAGGCGCGGCGCGAGGCCGGCGCCGGGCTGATGCGCTGGCACAACGAATATAATGTCGGCACTTTGATGCGGCCCGGGCTGACCGCATTCTCCTCACCGGACGAGGCCGTCGACAAGACTGCTTTCGTCGAGGGTGCGGCCTCCACCATCGGCACGCCTGACGATCTCGTGAAGATGATCAAGAACCTGGTGCAGGTCTCCGGCGGCGTCGGCACCATCGTCGGCTTCGCCCATGACTGGGCAAATCCGGAAAACACAAGGCGAAGCTGGGACATGGTGGCGCGCTATGTGATCCCCGAGATCAACGGCTTTATCGAGCCCTTGCGCAAGTCGCAGAAATTCGTGATCGAGAACCGCGCGATCTTCGAACGCGCCGGCCAGGCCGTGATGGCCAAGATCATGGAGAACGACAAAGCTGCCGCGGCCTTGTCCAAGACCGGCCCCGGCCGCGTCGCGATCCCCGCCGTCAACGCCCCTGATCTGCAGGAAGCCGCGAAACGCAAGGCGTGAGGGTTCGGTCCACCTCTCCCGCTCGCGGGAGAGGTCGCTGCGCCAAAGGCTGAGCGGGCGAGGGCTTTCTCCACTCAAAGAATGTCAATCGCGGAGACACCCTCACCCCGACCCTCTCCCGCAAGCGGGAGAGGGAGCGCAACCGCCTGCGCTATTGATCCAACGACACTCCCGCTCCATCATTACTGACACACAGTCATGGTGAAGCAATGCCCTTCGACGGCCGCCTGTTGGCGGGAATCAGCGTGCTGGCGGCGGTGGTGCAGACCAAAAGCTTTGCCCGCGCCGCCGATACGCTCGGCATCACCGCCTCCGGCGTCAGCCGGGCGGTTGCGCGACTCGAAGCGCGCGTCGGCGTGCGGCTGTTCGACCGCACCACGCGCTCGGTGGCGCTGACCGACGAAGGCCGCCGCTTCTATGAACAAGTGGCGCCGCTGCTGGCCGGGATCGAGGACGCCGCGAGCACCGCGTCGGGATCATCAGGCGTGGTCCGCGGCCGGCTGCGCGTCGACATCGATCCCTATTTCTCGCGCATGATCCTCTCTGGCCATATCGGCGGCTTCCTGCGCCAGCATCCGGAGCTGACGCTGGAATTGATCACGCGCGAACATGTCGGCGATCTCGTCGCCGATGGCATCGACGTTGCGATGCGCTTCGGCGAACCTCCCGCCGGCCCGCTGATCGCGCGCAAATTGCTGGAGACCCGCGTGCTGACCGTCGCCTCGCCCGGCTACCTCAGGAAGCACGGCCGTCCCAAGCATCCTGGCGAACTGCAGCATCATCCCTGCATCCAGTTCATCGACCCGCTGTCCGGACAGCTCTTCGAATGGGAATTTCATGCGGGCAAGAAAGTTCTGCCGGTGAAGACCTCGAGTGCGTTGGTGCTGACCGACGTCGGCACCATGATCAACGAATGCATCGCCGGCACAGGGATCGCACAACTGCTGGCCATCGGCGTGCAGCCGCTCTTGGACTCGGGCCGGCTGATCGAATTGTTTCCGGACTGGCCGGGCGAGACCTTCCCGCTCTACGCGCTGCATCCCTCGCGACACCACCCGCCGGCGAAAGTCCGCGCCTTCATCGACTTCGCGCTCAAGGCGGCACAGGGCGCAGCCCGTTCGCATGCGAAGTAATTGATGACCATCGATCACCAGTCACATGACATATCCGCACTGGGATCATCAGTACCTGAGTGAGAGAGTCCATCCAGCAGATCAAACGATCTCGGAAAGGATCGCTCTCAATGGCAACCAGGAAAACCGCTCTCATCATCGGCGCCTCGCGCGGGCTTGGTCTTGCGCTCGCCGAGGAATATTGCGGCCGCGACTACCAGGTGACCGCCACCGTGCGTACCCCGTCGAAAGCGCTGGATGATCTTGCCGCGCGCTTTCCTGTAAGCCTCGAGATCGAGACTGTCGACACCACCGAGCCGGCCTCCGTCAAGGCGCTGAAGCAGCGCCTCGGGAATCGCATCATCGACACCTTGCTGGTCAATGCCGGCATTTGCCTCGCGCGCGAGAACACGCCGATCGATGCTGATGTCAACGACTTCGTCGCGATGATGGTGACCAACGCACTGTCGCCGATGCGCGTGGTCGAAACCTTCGAGGACCAGGTGCCGCCGCGTGGCATCATTGCGGTGATGTCATCCGAGCTCGGCAGCATCGCCGCCAATCGTGGTTTCTGGGAGCTCTACAGCGCAAGCAAGGCCGCGCTCAACATGCTGATGAAATGCTTCAGCCAGCGGCATCCCGGTGACCCGCGAGCGATGCTCTTGATCGCGCCGGGATGGGTGCGGACCGAAATGGGTGGCAGCGAAGCAATACTCTCGATCGAGGAGAGCATCCCGGCTGTCGTGACCGCAGTTGAGGCCCGCGCCGGCAAACCCGGCCTGAAGTTCATGAGCCGGCACGGCGACAGCCTACCCTGGTAGCCGATTTCTACCCGTAGCCCGGGTGAAGCCAACGGGTCGCGCGAACGCGCGCCCGATGACAGGCTCCGCGTTACCCGGGTAACCGTGCCGCCGCATAACAACCATCCCAGGTTGCGCTTCGCTTCACCCGGGCTACGGGTCGCACAATCGGCGGCGATCATATCAGGCCAAAGGAGAGAGACATGTACGCGCTCATGGGAGTCACGGGAAAAGTCGGCGGCGCCACAGCCCGCCCGCTGCTCGCGGAGGGCAAGCGGCCGCGCGTCATCGTGCGGGATCGCGCCAAGGGCGAGAGCTGGGCCGCACAGGGATGCGAGATCGCGATAGCCGATCTCGGCGATGCCGATGCGCTGGGCCGCGCCTTCGAGGGCGCGGAAGCCGCGTTTGTGATGCTGCCGCCGCTGTTCGATCCTTCGCCTGATTGGCGCGAAGCTAAAGCGATGATCGCTACGTTGCGCGCGGCGCTGACACGCGGCGCGCCGAAACGCGTGGTGGCGCTCTCGACGATCGGCGCCGATGCCGAGCGGCCGAACCTGCTCAGCCAACTCGGCCTGCTCGAGCGCGCGCTCTCGACGATCGCCATGCCGGTGGCTTTCCTTCGCGCCGCCTGGTTCATGGAGAACGCGGCATTCGATCTCGCCTCAGCCCGGGATCGCGGCGTCATCACAAGCTATCTGCAACCGCTCGATCGCGCGGTGCCGATGATCGCCACCGCTGACATCGGCAACACCATCGCCGATCTGTTGCAGCAGCAGTGGAGCGACACCCGCATCGTCGAACTCGAGGCCGCCGAGCGCGTCAGCCCCGCGGCCATCGCAGCGGCGTTCTCAAAGGCGCTCGGCAAGCCGGTTCGGGCCGAGGCAGTGCCGCGCGCCCAATGGGAAACGATCTTTCGCGAGCAGGGCATGCGCAATCCGCTGCCGAGAATGCAGATGATCGACGGCTTCAACGAGGGCTGGATCGACTTTGCGGACAAAGGCGCCAATGCCCGCAAAGGCGCGGTGTCGATCGACGCCGTGATCGCCGCTATGGTCGACGGCAATACCGCAGCGTGAGCCACCCGTCATTGCGAGCGAAGCGAAGCAATCCACGCCTCCGCTTGCGGCGCTATGGATTGCTTCGCGGTGCTCGCAATGACGGTGTGGTTGCCTTCGGTGCGACATAACAACCCGTCGAGACTGGGCAAGTAGTGACAGCTATCGGAGGGAGCCGAGGGCGAAGCGCCTGGTCAGGAACTGGACCGCTACATT